>DASUWN010000118.1:0-4031 GCA_036378395.1 Candidatus Dormiibacterota bacterium
GGGCGGGTCGAATTATAAGGTCGCGGGTCGCCAAACGACATCTTGTGGCCTCATCCAAGCCTGACCACTACATCTCGCCCACGCCTGGCTTCAATCACCGCCATTTCGGGAGCGGTTTCGGATAATCAGGCATGGATGGCCGCCCCCTCTCTCCACGCGTGTAACCGTGCGCGGGCCCGAACCGTTGGATGACCGAAGCCGGCGGATGAGCGCAGGGGTAGCGACGGCCGACGAAGCTGACCTCGTAGATCGAGCGAAGCGCGATCCCCTCGCCTTTGGCGAGCTCTACGACCGCCACTTCAATCAGATCTATCGCTTTGTGTACTCGAGAGTCCGTGAACAAGCCGCCGCTGAAGACGTCACTTCTGAGGTCTTCATCAAGGCCCTCCGTGGGATCGGCCGCTATCAGCACACGGGCCGGCCTTTTTCGGCCTGGCTGTACCAGATCGCGGTCAACGCGATCCACGATCGCTACCGGTCCCTGCGGCCGGTGGACGACATCGACGACCAGATCGGCATCGCGGCGGGCGGTCCTGGGATCGAGGAGCAGGCGCTGCTCCAGGACGAGGTCCGCCGGATCTGGGCAGTGGTGGAGAAGCTGCCGGTGACCCAGCGCACGGCGATGGTCCTCAAGTTCCAGGAGGACATGAAGATCGACGACATCGCGGCCGTGATGGGCAAGAGCCCGGGAGCGGTCAAGCTTTTGATCCACCGCGGCGTGACCCGCGTTCGCGAGTCGGCGGGAGCCGTGAAGCCGTGAGCCGATTCGATCCCGAACTCGACGAGCTCTTCGAGGCTTCCGAGGACCGGCGGCTGGCCGAGCTGCTGGCTTCGGTCCGCGCTCCCGAAGCGGTCCCCGACGCCGCGTTCCGCAGCCAGCTCCGCCGCCAGCTGATGGACCAGGCCTGGAAGCTGGCCGAGCCCAAGCTGCCCTGGTGGCGGCGCGCGATCGGTCCCGCCGGATTTGCCTGGGCTGGCGCCGCGGTCGGCGTCCTCCTGATCGCCGTCGTCGTCTACTCGCTCTCCAACCCCGGCTCCGACAACACCACCTTCGTGACCTACAACGTCGGGCTCTCGCATCCGGTGGCGGCCGTGCAGCCGGTCGAGATGACGTTCAGCCAGCCCATGGACCGGGGCTCGGTGGAGCGAGCGGTCAAGATCGAGCCGGCGACCGAGGTCAGCTTCCAGTGGACCTCCGACACCCAGGTCGACATCCGGCCGGTGGCGCAGAGCTTCGCGCCCAACACCCAGTACACGGTCAACCTCCAGCCCGGCGTCGCCGAGACCGCGCAGGGGAAGCCGCTGCCGCCGAGCAAGCCTGCCGTCTTCACGGTCGAGGGGCCGAGTCCGAGTCCGGTTCCGGTCACGCCGACTCCAACTTCGACCCCGACCGCGACGCCTCCGCCCCCGCCCGCCTTCTCTCCGGTTGAGATCGGCGCCGCCAGCGCGGTCAAGCCGCAGTACGCAGCGGACGGGACGCTCGTCTTCGTGGGCGCGGACGGGCTGCTGCGGATCGTCGCCCCCGGGACCTCACCGGTTTCGGTGCCCGCCGCCGGCGTCCACAGCTTCGCGATCGCGCCCGATTCGACCTCGGTCGCACTGGTGACCACGACCGGCGCCTTCCAGGCGGCCCTCAAGCCGCCCTACACCGTGGCGCCACTGCCGGCGGCGGGCGCCCTGGCGGCCACCTTCGACGGCACCGGCAAGCTCTGGGTCGCCACCGCCACCGGCGTGGGCCAGGTCGGGCCCGGCGCGCGTCCGCTTGGCACCGGCGCCGTCGCCGCCTGGTTCTCGCCCGGCGCGACCTACCTCGTTTATCAGCCGGCCACCGGGCCGTGGCGCACGGTGGACCTCGCCAGCGGGAAGGAAACCACCTGGCCGGCGGCGCCGGCCAACCCGGTATTCCTGGGCTGGTCGCCGGACGCCAAGCACGTGCTCTACGCGACCGGCGACGCGCTCTTCAGCAGCGATCCCTTCGGCGCCGGGGCGTCAAGCCTCGCCGCCCAGCCCGGCGTGACCTCGGCCGACTGGTCGGCCAAGGGGTCGATCCTGTTTGCGACTGCCGGCGCACTCTTCCAGGTCCGGACCGACGGCTCGCCGGCGGCCAAGCTGGTGGATGGCGCCTTCGGCAACGTGGCCTGGACGCCGGCGGGCGGGGTCGCCTTCGTACGCGCCGGCAGCCTGTACACCGCCGAGCTGCCGGCTCCGCCCAGCAGCCAGAAGACGCCGGTGACCCTGGACGAGGCCAACACCACCGTGACCGCTTATCTGCAGGCGCGACACGACGGACGCACCACCGACGCCGCCGGCCTGGTCGACACCGCGCAGGCCTCGGCGGCGCGCGTCACCGCGCCCGCCTTCTCGCGCTGGTTCACCGTCTTCGCCCAGGCTCACGCCGGCCAGGTCGTCGAGTTGGTGCGGATCGTCGTCGCCGACAAGAGCGGGCTGGACACCGCACAAGCCGACGAGACGGTCACTGTCGGGCGCGACGCCAACGGCAAGATCGCGATCGAGCAGGTGACCGACTCCGCCACACGCCCCTATGGAAAGGCGCCCGAGGTGATCTCGGTGCAGGTGAGCGCGGGCGAGATCAAGGTCGGTTTCGACTCCGACCTCAGCCGCGACAGCGTGGCCCCCGGAGTCGTCCTCCGGGATGCCGCCGGCAAGGTCCTGCCAACCCAGCTGAGCGGGACCGGGCGCGAGGTCGACCTGGCCCTGCCGATCGGAGCGGCGACATCCGGAACTGACCGGCTGGCGGTGCTGCCGGCGCTCAAGGACCGCGACGGGCGCTCGCCGGGCGCCGAGTGGGACCTCGACCTGGTGCTGAGCGCCCCCGCCTGAAGCCGGCGTCTGCGGTCAGCGCAGGCGGGGATCGAAAGCGTCGCGGACGGCGTTGCCGAAGATGTTGGTGCAGAGCACCGTGACGAAGATGCAGGCGCCCGGATAGAACGCCAGCCAGGGTGAGTGATAGAAGTACTGGGGCGCATTGCTGAGCATGTTTCCCCAGCTCGGCAGCGGCGGCTGGATGCCCAGTCCGAGGTAGGAGAGCGCGGCCTCGACGAGGATGATCTGACCCACGGCGAGGCTGGCCGCCACGATCATCACCGGAAGCACGTTGGGCAGCAGATGGCGAAAGATCAGGCGTCGATCGGGCGCACCGGTGGAGCGCGTCGCCAGCATGAAGTCGCGGGTGTTCACGGAGAGCGTTTCCGCGCGCACCAGGCGCGCCACGCTGCCCCAGCCGACGAGGGCGATGATGAAGGAGAGGGTCACCGCATTCGGGCGCACCAGGACGCTGAGCAGGATGAAGAGGAAGATCGAAGGGATCGAGAGCAGGGTGTCCACCAGCCGCATGAGCAGGTTGTCGAGCGCCCCGCCGTAGTAGCCGGCCGTGAGGCCGATGGTGCCTCCCACCAGCAGCGAGAGGGCCACCGTCAGGAATCCCACCGTGAGCGACACCCGCGACCCATAGACCAAGCGCGTGAAGGTGTCGCGCCCGAGCTCGTCGGTCCCCAGCCAGTGCCGCCCGCTGGGCGGCTGGAAGAGGCCGGCCAGGTCCTGCTCGCTGTAGGTCTGGTGGCTGACGTAGAGCGCGATCAGGGGTGCCGTCACTGCGATCACCGCCAGCGCGAGGACCACGGCTCCGCACAGCATCGCGACCCGGTTGCTGCGCAGCCGGAGCAGGGACTCGCTCCAGTAGCTGCGCGTGCCGCCGGCTCTGACCTCTCGCTCGCCGAACTCGAATTCGGCGATCTCGGCGGTACGGGAAGGACCTAGCGCCACGACGGCCTCATCAGTACCTGATCCGGGGATCGAGCACCGCGTACAGGAGGTCGGCGAGCAGGTTGCCGGCGACGACCAGCACCGCCACGAAGGTCGTGGCGCCCATCACCACCGTGAAGTCGAACGCCTTGGCCCGCTCGTAGGCCAGGAGGCCCACCCCCGGCCAGCCGAACACGACTTCCACCACCAGCCCCCCGGCGACCAGGCCCGGCAGCTCGAGGCCGACCAGCGTCACCAGCGGTACGACC
>DASUWN010000119.1:0-4377 GCA_036378395.1 Candidatus Dormiibacterota bacterium
GGGAGCTCCTGGCGCTGGTCAGCGAACCAAGCCTGGATACCAACCTGTTCCCGCCGGGGATCTCGGTCGCCGACTATGCCCGGCTCCTCCAGGATCCGGCCCGGCCGCTCTACGACCGGGCGCTCGACGGCCAGTACCCGCCCGGATCCACCTTCAAGATGATCACCGCCGCCGCCGCCCTGCAGGAGGGAACGATCACCGACCAGACCACGCTGGGCTGCCCAGCCGCGATCCAGTACGGTGGCTGGACCTACAAGAACTGGGCCGGCTATGACATGGGCCCGATGAACGTCGCGCGGGCGATCGCCCTCAGCTGCGACACCTTCTTCTATTCGGTGGCCGCGCGCTTGGGCGACCTCACACTCGAGCGCTACGCGCGTGCCTTCGGCTACGGCAGCCCGCCCACGCTCGAGATTCCCGGCGCCGCCGCCGGCAACGTGCCCGGCCACGTAGAGAACCCGGGCGAGACGCTGACCATGGGCATCGGGCAGGGCGAGCTGCTGACGACGCCGCTGATCCAGACCATGTACGTGAGCGCCGTGGCCAACGGCGGCCACATCCTGCAGCCGACGCTGGTCGATCGGGTCGTCGATCCAAGCGGTCGCGTGGTTTCCAGCCTCCAGCCCGAGCCCCTCAGCGAGGTTCCGGTCAGCGCGGCCAACCTGGAGGCGGTGCGGCAGGGCATGCGGCTCTGCCTGAACGATCCCCACGGCACCGGCTATCAGTTCCGCCTCGACCACTTCAGCCACGACGGCGGCTGCAAGACCGGCACCGCCCAGTACGGCGGCTCGGGCACCGACCTGCCGACCCACGCCTGGTTCACCTTCTTCTCGCCCTACGACAACCCCGAGATCGCGATCGTGGTCCTGGTCGAAGGCGGCGGGGAGGGCGACCAGGTGGCGGAACCGGCCGCGGTCACCATCGCTGACTACTACTACGCACATCGCGCCGCCATAAGGCAGGCGTGATCCGGGAGCGCTGGTACCACCGCTGGGATCCTCTCCAGCTGCTGCTGGCGGCAGCGCTGGCGACGCTCGGGCTGATGACCCTGTACTCGACCTCGCGCACAGCCTTTGGGTCGCAGCTCGCCGGTCTGGCGCTTGGCGCCGCCGCCTTCACCGCGCTGGCGGTGTTCGACTACCGGCGCCTGCGCCCCGCCGCTCCATGGCTCTACGCGGCTGCGCTCCTGCTGCTGCTGGCGGTGGCGGTGGCCGGCCACTCCGCGCTCGGCGCGCAGCGCTGGATCCGGCTGGCGGGCGTGCAGCTCGAGCCGTCGGAGGTGGCCAAGCTGCTGGCTCTGATCGCGCTCGCGGCCTATCTGGCCGGGCGCGAGCGCCTGCACCGGCGCGACGTCCTGGTGGTCCTCGGCCTGAGCGCGGCGCCGGTCGCCCTGGTGCTCCGCCAGCCTGACCTGGGGACCGCGATCGTATTCGTCGTGCTCGCGCTCGGCCTGCTCTTTCTGGCCGGCGCGCCGCGGCTGCCGCTGGCCGCGATCGCGGTCGGTGGCGTGGCTGCGATCCCCCTTCTCCCCCACCTGCTTCATGGCTATCAGCGGCGGCGGCTCGAGATCTTCCTCAACCCCGGCCAGGACCCCCTTGGCGCCGGCTACAACCTGATCCAGGCCCGGATCGCGATCGGCTCGGGTGGTCTTTTCGGGCAGGGCTGGATGCACGGCCTCCAGGGCAGCCTCGGCTACGTTCCCGAGCGCAGCTCCGACTTCGTCTTCGCGGTCTACGCCGAGCAGTTCGGCCTGGCCGGCTGCCTCCTGCTGCTGGGGCTCTTCGGCCTGCTCCTGATGCGGCTGCTCCGCGCCTCCACGCTCGCGCCCGACCGGTTCGGCGAGCTGCTCTGCCTGGGTGCGGCGGTCGTCTTCTTCACGCAGGTCTTCCAGAACATCGGCATGAACCTGGGCCTGACCCCGATCGCTGGCATCCCCCTGCCCTTTCTCTCCCACGGCAGCTCGGCCCTGGTGACGGAGCTGGCGATGCTCGGACTCGTGCAGTCGGTGCTGCTGCGCCGCAGCGCGCGTGTCGGAGACCGCACGCTGGTTGCCGGGTTCCGGATCGCCTGAGCTACAATCTCCGTTCGTGCCTTCCCCCGCCAATTCACTGTCGGCTGTCATCGTCAGCGGCGGTAAGCAGTATCGGGTAGCCCCCGGCGACCGCATCCTGGTCGACCGGCTGGCCGCCGAGCCGGGATCTGAGATCAGCCTCGGAGTGCTGCTCGTCGCCGACGGCGACGACCTCAAAGTGGACGCCAAGGCCCTCGAGGGCCAGACGGTGACGGCGCGCGTCCTGCGCGCGGTGCGCGGCCCCAAGATCGACGTGCTTCGCTATAAGTCCAAGAAGCGCGTGCGGGTCCACCGTGGCGCACGGGCCGGCCTGACCGCGCTCGAGATCATGACCGTCGCCGGTCAGGCCGCACCGGTCAAGGAAAAGCCAGCCGCGAAGGCCAAGCCGGCGGCCAAAAAGAAGGCGGCGCCGGCGCCGAAGGCGAAGGCTGCGGTGCCCGAGGAAACTCCCGCCGAGCCGGAAGCCGCACCCAAGCCGCGGCGCTCGCGGGCGAAGGCTGCTAACGAGGAGACCGAAGATGGCGCATAAGAAGGGCGGCGGCTCCACCCGCAACGGCCGCGATTCCAACGCGCAGCGCCTGGGGGTCAAGATCTTCGGCGGCCAGAGCGTCGAGGCGGGAGCCATCATCGTGCGCCAGCGCGGCACCAACATCGCGGCCGGAATCGGGGTGGGCGAGGGCCGCGACCACACGCTCTTCGCGCTCCAGCCCGGCCGTGTGGTCTACGAACGCGTTGGCAAGGATGGCCGGCGCGTCTCCATCGCCGCCAGCTAACCGGCCGGGCTCCTTCGTCGACAGCGCGCGGGTCCACGCGCGCGCCGGCCACGGGGGCCGAGGCTCCGCCTCCTTCCGCCGTGAGCCCTTCGTTCCCAGGGGCGGGCCCGATGGTGGCGACGGCGGGCGCGGCGGTTCGGTCCTCGTCGTGGCCTCGCCGCAGGTCTCCTCGCTGCATGAGTTCGTCCGCCGGCGCCGCTGGAAGGCGGAGGACGGACGGCCGGGAGCGAAGGCACGGAAGGTAGGCCGCGCCGGGGCCGATGTCCGGCTCGAGGTGCCGGTGGGCACCGTCATCAGCGACGCCCAGACCGGCGAGGTGATCGCCGACCTCGATCGCCCGGGCAGTAAGGCGGTGGTCGCCCGCGGTGGCGCCGGCGGTCGCGGCAACGTCCACTTCAAGAGCTCGGTCAACCAGGCCCCCGACTTCGCCGAGCCAGGACGTCCTGGTGAGGAGCGCGAGCTCGAGCTCAACCTCAAGCTGATCGCCGACGTCGGGCTGGTCGGTCCTCCCAACGCCGGCAAGTCCTCGCTGCTGGCCGCGATCTCGGCGGCGCGGCCCAAGGTCGGGGACTACGCTTTCACGACGCTCGACCCTGAGCTGGGCGTGGTCGCCGCCGGGGCCGAGCGCATGGTGGTCGCCGACATTCCCGGCCTGATCGAGGGCGCCGCCCGCGGCGCCGGCCTCGGACTCAGGTTTCTCCGTCACGTTGAACGGACACGCGTGCTCGTCTACGTCGTGGATGGAGCCGCGCCCGATCCGCTCGGCGACCTGGCCGTGGTCCGGGCCGAGGTCGCGAGCTACTCCCGCGAGCTGGCGCGACGGCCCTCACTGACGGTCGTCAACAAGATCGACCTGGCGGCGGCCCAGGATTTCGGGCGCCGGGTCGGACGTCGCGACCTGCTCTTCTGCTCGGCCAAGACCGGCGAAGGCATCCCAGAACTGCTCGAGGCGATCCGCTCGGCGCTGGCCGAAGCGCCGCGCCCCGAGCCCGAGGTGCCGGCCCAGCGGCTGCGGCCCCGGCGGTCGCCGGCCGAAGCGCCGGTCGTGCGGCGGCGGTCATGGGGCTTCGAGGTCCGCGGCGGTGGCCTCGAGCGGCTGCTGGAACGCGTCGACTTCGACTCCCACCAGTCCTTCGACTGGTTCCAGGTCCAGCTCGACCGGCTGGGGGTCAGCGCCGCCCTCGAGGAGGCTGGCGTCGAGCCGGGCGACACCGTCCGCATCGGCGAGCTCGAGTTCGAATATCAACCGTGAGCGGTCAGCCCCGCCGGATCGGCGTCGTCGGCGGCACCTTCGATCCCATCCACCTCGGCCACCTGGCCGTGGCCGTGGGCGCTCTCCGCTGCGCCGGCCTGGACGAGGTGCTGCTGGTCCCCGCCGGCACGCCGCCACACCGGCCGGCGCCGGTCGCCGGCGCCGACGACCGGCTGGCGATGGCCCGGCGTGCGGTCGAGGACATGCCGGGTCTGAGTGTTTCGGAGGTCGAGGTCAGCCGCTCCGGCCCCTCCTTCACGGTCGACACTCTGCGCCGCCTC
>DASUWN010000120.1:0-2495 GCA_036378395.1 Candidatus Dormiibacterota bacterium
CGGCGGAGCTGGCAACGGCGGGGGAGAGCGGTGGCGAGTCGCTCCGGCTGATCGATGTCGGCAAGGCGGTGGCCGCCAGCGCAATCGCGGTCGAGGAGCTGCCGCGGGGCGAGGTCCTGCTCCGGGTCGAGGGCCTGACCAGGAACTTCGGCGGCCTGCGTGCGGTGTCCAACGTCAATCTCGAGGTTCGCCAGGGCGACCGGCACGCGATCATCGGCCCCAACGGCGCCGGCAAGTCGACGCTGTTCAACCTGATCACAGGCCGGCTGAAGCCGTCTGCGGGCCGGGTCTGGTTTGACGGCCGCGACATCACCGGCAAGCCGCCGCACACGATCGCCCGGGCCGGGATCGGGCGCGCCTTCCAGATCACCATGATCTTTCCGCGGCTGACCGTGCGCCAGAACCTCCAGTACGCAATGCAGGCCCACCGCGGAGTAACCGCGCGGCCGTGGGGGTTGGCCGACCGGATCTACCGCTCCGAAGCGCAGGAGTTGCTGGAGGCGGTCGGGCTGGCGCGCTATGCCGACCTGCCCGCCGGCCAGCTCTCGCACGGCGATCAGCGCGCGATCGAGCTGGCGATCTCGCTGGCGCTGGGGTCGAAGATGATCCTCCTGGACGAGCCCACGGCCGGCATGTCCGCCTACGAGACGGTCAAGGCGATGGAGCTGGTCCGGCGGGTGGCGACCGAGCGGCGGCTGACGGTGCTGTTTTGCGAGCACGACATGGAGGTCGTGTTTGGGACCGCGCGCACGGTGACCGTCATGCACCAGGGGCGGGTCCTGACCGAGGGGACGCCTGAAGAGGTGCGGCGGGATCCCGAGGTGCAGAAGGTGTATCTGGGCGAGCTCGACCTCGCCGACGCGGGCGAGGAAGAGGAGGCCGCCCCGGCGTGAGCCTCAGCGTCCAGGGCCTCAACGTTTACTACGGCAAGTCGCACGTCATCTTTGACCTCTCATTTGAGATCGTGGCCGGTGAGGTGCTCGCGCTGCTGGGGCGGAACGGCGCCGGCAAGACGACCACGATCCTCGGCATCGTCGGACTCCAGCCGGGCACCCGGGGCACGGTCGAGGTCGGCGGGCAGCCGGTGTCGCGCTGGCCGGCCTACCGGCGCGCCAAGGCGGGGATCGCCTACGTTCCCTCGGGCGCCCGCTGCTTCTCTAACCTGACCGTGGTCGAAAACCTGGAGATCGCGTCCCACCGCAACGGCCAGGCGACCTGGACCAAGGAAAGGGTGTTCGAGCTCTTCCCCAAGCTGGAGGCCCTGCGGGCGAACATGGCCGGCGGCCTGTCTGGCGGCGAGCGCCAGATGCTCGCGGTGGGCCGCGCCCTGATGAGCAACCCCAAGGCGATCCTGTTCGACGAGCCGACCGAGGGACTGGCACCGGTCGTGGTCCAGGGGTTGGGCGACCTGATGCGCACGCTCAAGGAGGCGGGGGTGGCGGTGCTGCTGGCGGAACAGAACCACCAGATGGCGCTCCGCGCCGCCGACCGCGCGGCCTTCATGGAGAAGGGGCGGATCGTCGAGGAGATGACCGCCGCCGAGGCGCGCGGGTCGGAGGTCCTGCACCGGATCCTGGGCGTCTGAGCACCGCGACGGTCGTCATCCCGGCGGCCGGGCTCGGCAAGCGCTTCCGGCCGCTGAGCGAGGTGGTGCCCAAGGAGCTGCTGCTGCTCGGCGACCGGCCCGTCCTTCATCACGCTCTCGACGAGGCCGCCGGCAGCGGTTTCGCGGCTGCGCTCGTGGTCCTGGCGCCCTGGAAGCGGCCGCTGGTCGAGCGCTACCTGCACGTGGCCGGGGCGCCGCTGCCGGTCGCGGTGGTCGAGCAGCCGGAGGCGGCGGGGATCGGGGACGCGGTGCTCCGCGCGGCGCCCATCGCCGGCGACGGGTTCGGGATCCTGCTGCCCGACGACGTCGTGCTCGGCCGCGAGCACTGGGCGGCGCTGCGCTCCGACGAGTCGACGCCCGGGCTGTGCTTCCGGACGGTGCCGCCCGGGGAAACCCATCGCTTCGGGATCGGCCGCGTCCGCTTGGGGATGGTCCAGGAGCTGGTCGAGAAGCCGCCGCCGGGAACGGCGCCTTCCCAGCTCGCGATCTTCGGGCGCTACTGGGCGACGGCCGCGGTGGTGGAGGCGCTGCTGCGCCGCGCGGCGGCCGGTGAGCTGGGCGAGCTGGAGCTGACCTATGGCTTTGCCTCGCTCGCGGCCCAGGGCTCCCCCGTGCGTGCCGTGATGTTTGCCGCGGAGATCTTCGACTGCGGCACGCCCGAGGCCTACCTCGAGAGCCAGGCGCGCTGGTACGCGCGCCCGCGCTAAAGAGGTTCGCATAAAGCAGTGACGTTTCGGTCACAAAGAATGGCCGGCGTGGTGGAGGAAGCTGAATAGCAGTTGCTGGTTGTTCCGGACGCGGTGGATGGCCGTGTGGGCGGCTGCCACGGTGTGGGCCGTTTCCAGGTCGCAACGGTTGGCCAGCTCGCGGCCCTTGACGTTCGACCACA
>DASUWN010000121.1:0-16213 GCA_036378395.1 Candidatus Dormiibacterota bacterium
GCCGTCGCGGGTGGCGGTCAGCGCCGCTCGATCGAGGCGGACCCCGCCGGCTTCCAGGACCGGCGGCGACGCGATCGACGGCCGCCGGCCCAGCGCCCGGATTCGCGCCACCAGCTCCCTCAGCGCGAAGGGCTTGGTCAGGTAGTCGTCGGCGCCCAGGTTGAGACCGGCCACGCGCTGGTCGAGCTCGCCGGAGGCGGTCAGCATCAGGATCCGCGGCGGGTTCTCGGAGGCGACCAGCTGGCGGCAGACCGCGTCACCGTGGACGCGCGGCAGGTCGCGGTCCAGGACCACGACGTCGTACCCCGTCGACCACGCCTTTTCAAGAGCGTCTTCCCCGTCGAAGCTGAGGTCCACGGCCAGGCCCTGCTCGCGCAGCCCGGTGGCGATCAGCTCGGCCAGCTGCCTTTCATCCTCGACGACGAGCACACGCACGCGGCGAGTATGCGCAAGCCGGCATTTCAAAGAGTTATCGCGATGTGAAACCGCAGCGATAAGTGCAGCGCGGCATGGTCCGGCCATGCCAACCGCATTCAAAACCGTACTCATCACCACCGCTCTTCTCGTCCTCGCCGGCTGCTCGCCGGCGCTCCCCGGTCAGAAGGCAGCCAACGGCTCTAAGTCCGATCCCCGCGCCATGGCCGTGCGCTTCTCCCAGTGCATGCGCGAGCACGGGATCACCGACTTCCCCGACCCGAGTTCGGACGGAAACATCCAGATCCAGGCTGATCCCGGCTACCACCCCGACATGGACCCCGACTCCGCCGCCTGGCAGGCGGCCCAGCAGGCCTGCAGCAAATACATGCCCGGGGGCGGGCCCGGCACCGGCAAGCCCGATCCCCAGCAGCAGCAGAAGGCGCTCCGATTCGCGCAGTGCATGCGCGAGCACGGAATCACCGACTTTCCCGACCCCGGCAGCGGCGGCGGCATCTCGATCCAGGCCGGACAGTCATCCGACCTGGATCCCAACTCGCCCCAGTTCCAGGCCGCCCAACGCGCGTGCCAGTCGATCCTCGGCGCCTCGGGCGGCATGGTCACCAGCGGCGGACCCCAGTCGGGCGGGCGGTAAGCCGGCGATGAGAGCGCGCAGAGCCATCCTCGGCTTCGGTCTGGTGGTCGCGATCGCGGGGCTCGGCCTCGTGATCGCGGCCGGACGCGGCACCCCCGACGGCCGCCGAGCGGCGGCGGCGAGCACGACCACCACGACTGCCAAGGTCGTCCGGACCGACCTGGTCGATCGCCAGAACTTCCCGGGCACGCTCGGCTACGGCGCCAGCACCCCGCTGGTCAACCACCTCAGCGGATCGGTCACCGCCGAGGCGGCGGCGGGGACCAACGTCGAGCGCGGACAGGCCCTGTACGCGGTCAACGGCCGCTCCGCCTACCTGATGTACGGCGCGATCCCGGCCTACCGCGATCTCCAGGTCGGCGTCAGCGACGGCGACGACGTCAAGCAGCTGGAGGAGAACCTGATCGCCCTCGGCTTCGCCAGCTCGCAAAACCTGAAGACGACCGGCCACTTCGACGCCTATGACGCGGCCGCCGTCGAGCGCTGGCAGCGCTCGATCGGAGTCACCGCCGACGGCAAGGTGGCCCTGGGCGTGGTCGTCTTCGAGCCGGGAGCGGTGCGGATCGCCGCCTGGCACGCGACGGTGGGCGAGGCGGCCACGCCCGGCGGTCCGATCGCCGACGTCACCGCCACCAGCCACCTGGTGACCCTCAACCTGGACGCTCGCCGCCAGACGCTGGCGGTGACGGGATCGGCGGTCACCGTCACGCTGCCCAGCGGCAAGACGACCAACGGCCACATCCAGAGCGTGGGCACGGTCGCCACCGCCGGCACCGGCAACAACCCGGCCACCATCCCCGTCTACATCACCCTCGACGACCCCAGCGCGGGCGGCAACGTCGACCAGGCGCCGGTGACGGTGGGGCTCGCCGGCCAGACCGCCAAGGGCGTGCTCGCGGTACCCGTCAACGCGCTCCTCGCACGGCCGGACGGCACCTACGCGGTCGAGCTCGTCCGCGGCGGCAAGCGCGAGGTGGTGCCGGTCACGGTCGGACTCTTCGCGCAGGGGATGGTCCAGGTCAGCGGCGCCGGCATCGCCGAAGGCGACACGGTCGTGGTGCCGGCCCAGTGACCGCGCCCGTCATGGAGCTCGAAGGCGTCAGCAAGATCTACCCCGGGGAGCCGCCGCTGGCGGTGCTGCGCGACGTCCGGCTGCAGGTGTGGCCGGGCGAGATGCTGGCCATCATCGGGCCCTCAGGGTCGGGCAAGAGCACGCTGCTGCACGTGATGGGCACGCTCGAGCGAGCCAGCCGGGGCACGATCCGGCTCGGCGGCCACGACGTGACCCGGATGGGCGATGGCCAGCTCTCGCGCCTGCGCGCGCGCAGCATCGGGTTCGTCTTCCAGCAGTTCTTCATGCTCGAGGAAGCGAGCGCGCTCGACAACGTGGCCACCGCCCTCCTCTACCAGGGAGTCGGGCCGGCGCAGCGCCGAGCGCGCGCGTCGGATGCGCTGGCTCGGGTCGGCCTCGGACACCGGCTCTGGCACCGTCCCTCCAAGCTCTCGGGCGGCGAGCGCCAGCGGGTCGCGATCGCCCGCGCCCTGGTCGGCGAGCCGGCCATCATCCTCGCCGACGAGCCGACCGGCAACCTGGACAGCGCCACCGGGCGGACGATCATCGCGCTCTTGCGCGAGCTGAACCGGGAGGGCGCCACCATAGCGGTCGTCACCCACGACCTCCAGGTCGCCGCTACCAGCCCCCGCCAGATCGAGATCCTCGACGGCGAGGTGGTGAGGGACACCGCGGCATGAAGGCGATCGACGTGCTTGGACTCGGCCTCTATGGGCTGCGCGCGCGCCGGCTGCGCTCGGCGCTCTCAGCGCTCGGCATCGCGATCGGGATCGCGGCCATGGTTTCGGTGGCCGGGATCTCCGAATCGAGCCGGGCGGGGGTCCTGAGCCAGCTCGACCGGCTGGGCACCAACCTGTTGACGGTGTCACCGGGACGGACCTTCATGGGCGACCAGGCGGAGCTGCCGGCCGAGGCGACCGGGATGATCGGGCGTCTGAACGGCGTGCAGTCAGTCACTTCGACGGCTGCCCTCAGCGCCCACGTCTATCGCAACGACCACATCCCCACGGGCGAGACCGGCGGGCTGTCGGTGCTCGCGGTGCGGCCGGACCTGCTCGAACAGCTGGGCGCGTCCGCAGCGGACGGCGTCTTCCTGAACGCGGCCACCTCCCGCTATCCGGCGGTCGTGCTGGGCTCATTCGCGGCGCAGCATCTCGGCGTCGACCAGCCGGGGGTGGCGGTCTGGCTCGGCGGCCGCTGGTTCGCCGTGGTCGGCATTCTCAACCCGGTCACTCTCGCGCCCGAGCTGGACAGCGCGGCGCTGGTGGGCTGGGATGTGGCCCTCGACCTGCTCGGCTTCGACGGCCATCCGGCAACCGAGTACGTCCGCACCGACCCCGACCGGGTGCAGCAGGTGCAGTCGCTGCTGGCCGCGACCGCCAATCCCGCGCATCCCGAGCAGGTCCAGGTCAGCCGGCCCAGCGACGCGCTGGCGGCCCGCGCGGTGGCCAACAACGCCTTCACCACCCTGCTGCTCGGCCTCGGCTCGGTGGCGCTCCTGGTCGGCGCCATCGGGGTCGCCAACGTGATGATCATCGCCGTGCTCGAGCGGCGCCCGGAGGTCGGGCTGCGGCGGGCGCTCGGCGCCAGCCGCTCGCTGATCGGTGCCCAGTTCCTGATCGAGGCCGTCTTCCTGTCCCTGGCCGGCGGCGCCGCCGGCTGTCTGCTGGGCACGCTGGCGACGGTGGTGTACGCGCTCAGCCAGGGCTGGCTGCTCGACGTCCCGCCGGCCGCGCTCACCGCCGGACTGGCCGGCGCGGTGCTGATCGGCGCGATCTCCGGGGTCTATCCGGCCCTACGAGCGGCGCGGCTGGCGCCGACCGAGGCACTGCGGACGGTGTAGCGGCGCTTAGATTGGCCGCGCCGTCGCGTAGCCGGCGGGGTACACCGTCCTCATCACCCCGCTCGCCTGCCACTGGCCGACCACGGCCGCCGCGCGGACGTTCTGCCCGGCCACGAATCGCACCCCGCCGCCGTTGATCTCACCTCCCAGAGGCACGTCCACGCGCAGCGCCGCCTCGCGGATCGAGCTCGAGCCGGCATCGCGCACGCCACGCAGGACGTCGTGGAACAGGGTCCAGCCGCCCACGAACCCCGCCACCGCAGGAATGGTCAGCTCGCCGCCGTAAGCCTTGGTGGCTCGGGCGAGGAGGTCGCGCGCGGACGGTGAGAGGACATCGGGCTTGATCGTTCCGTCGGGCTTGTCGGCGGCGAAGACGCCGATCGCCTGCGCACCCAGCGAGTCGCCGAAGGCCGCCATGCAGAACGCCGAGCTGGTGCCGACCGCGGCCACAAAGGACTCGCCGCGCGCCTTCAGCGCCCGCCAGATCGCGATCCCGTCGTCGATGTAGCTGACGTCCCAGAGGAAGTCGGGGTTGACCGCTGCCAGCTGGCCGGCGATTGCGGCCGGCGTATAGCCAAGTGGGTCGTACTTGATGCGGGCGACGACCTGGATGCCGGCCACGCGCGCGGCATCGGCCTCGGCGCCGGCCACCGAGTCGCCATAGACGTCGTCGACCTGGAGAATGGCCGCGGTCGCGCGGGGGCGGCCGAACTGCCTGCCGGTGAACTCGACCGCGATCCGCCCCAGCATCGCCCCGCTGGCCACCACCTGGAAGACCCAGCTGTGGCCCTGGGTGACCGCGTCGGCGACGGCGCCGGTCTCCCAGTAGACCGTGTGGCGCTGGTCGGCGCGGGCGGCGGCCGCGGCCGAGAGCGTCGATCCGTAGGTGCCGGTGACCAGAGCGACGTGGTCGCGGTCGATCAGCTGGTCGACCGCCGCCGCGGCAGCATCGGGGGTCTCGACATCGACCACGTGGATGTGGACCGGGCGTTTGAGGACGCCGGTGTCCTGGGCCACCTTGAGGGCGGCGCGGAGCCCGCCCAGCTCCTCCCGGCCACCCGGCGCCTGCGGTCCGGAGAGCGGGTAGATGGCGCCGATCTCCAGGGGCGCGGCTCCCGGCGATGAGCAGGCCGAGGCCGCGACCGAGAGAAAGAAGAGGGCGGCGACGAGTCGCCTCATCGCCGCCCAGGCTACCTATTTTTCGATCGGAACCCGAATCGAAGATCCCCACTCCGTCCAGGAGCCGTCGTAGTTGCGCACGTCGGGGTAGCCGAGCAGCTCCTTGAGCACGAACCAGGTGTGGGCGGAGCGCTCGCCGATCCGGCAGTAGGCGATCACCTCGCGCTCGGCGCTGACGCCCTTGCCGCCGTAGATCTCACGGAGCTCGTCAGCGTTCTTGAAGGTGCCGTCCTCGCGCACCGCGGTCGCCCAGGGGATGTTGGCCGCGGTCGGGATGTGGCCGCCCCGCTGCGCCCCTTCCTGGGGCAGGTTCTCGGGGGCGAGCAGCTCGCCCGAGAACTCCTTGGGCGAGCGGACGTCGACCAGCGCCGCCTTTCCGATCCGGTCCAGCACCTGCTCGCGGTAGGCGCGGACGTCCTCACGCGGGCTGCCCTGGAACTTGTAGTCGGTCTGCGGATAGTCGGGGACGTCGGTGGTGTAAGGCCGGCCCTCGGCCTCCCACTTCACGCGTCCGCCGTTGACCAGCTTGACCTTGTCGTGGCCGTAGTACCGGAGGGTCCAGTAGGCGTAGGCCGCGAACCAGTTGTTGTTGTCGCCATAGAGGACGATCGTCGTCTCCGGCGCAATACCGCTCTGGCCCAGTAGCTCCTCGAGCCGCTCCTTGGGCACGATGTCGCGCACCGTCTGGTCCTGCAGGTCGCGGCGCCAGTTCCAGCCCACCGCGCCCTCGATGTGGCCGCCCTCGTAGGCGGCGGTGTCGACGTCGACCTCGACCAGGCGCACGCCCTGGTCGCGCCCGTGCTCGGCCGCCCACTCGGTGCTCACCAGGGCTTCGGGGTTGGCGAAGCCGTTGCTCTCGGACATGGGAAACCTCCTCAAATGGAAATGGAAAAGTCGAAATAGCTCGACGGTCGCGTCACCGCCAACGGGACGCGCGAGGCCAGACCGCTAGCGCGGTCTAGCTACAGAAGCAGGCGGGGAGTTGGACTCGCCGCTGCGCAGGCCAGCTGAGGCTGTTCTGCATCGCTAGCATTCTGACAACCCGAGTTGTCCGATTTCAATTCCAGCCTCGTCCTGGTCAAATACGAGTCGCTCGGGAACGACTACCTGGTCGCCGAGGACGGCCGTGCGCTCCCGCTGGTTCCAGCTCTGTGCGACCGCCACCGCGGTGTCGGCGCCGATGGGCTGCTGCTTTTCGATCCCGACCGCCTGGCCGTCCGGATCATCAACCCCGACGGCTCGGAGGCCGAGAAGAGCGGCAACGGCCTCCGCATCGCCGCCGCCCACGCCGTCCTCGAGCACGCGGCCCCCGGCCATTTCACGCTCCAGGTGCCGGCGGGCGCACTCGAGGTCCGGGTGCTCGCCCGCGACGGCCGCAGCGTGAAGACCGAGGTCGACGTCGGCGCGCCAGTGGTCGGGGCCCTGGAGCCGGTGGCCGGAGTCGAGGGCCGCGCGGTCGACGCCGGCAACCCGCATTTCGTCGTCTTCGGCGAGCCGGTCACGCCCGAGCGCTGCCGCGAGCTCGGCCCCCGGCTGGAGACCGATCCGCGCTTCCCCAACCGCACCAACGTCCAGCTCTGCGAGGTGGTAGACCGCTCGCGGATCCGGATCCAGGTCTGGGAGCGCGGGGCCGGCTACACGCTGGCGTCGGGGACGAGTGCCGCCGCGGCCGCCGCGGCCTGCCTGGCCGCCGGCCTGGTCGACGACCGCCTGACCGTCGAGATGCCAGGGGGCTCGCTGCCGGTCGAGCGCCGCCCCGACGGCCACCTGCTCCAGACCGGCTCCGCGCGCCGCGTCTTTCGCGCTACGTTCGAGCTGCCATGAGTCCAAAGATCGAGGCGGTCCGCGGCGACATCACCCGCGAGCGGGTGGACGCGATCGTCAATGCGGCCAACGTGCACCTGGCGGGCGGGGGGGGCGTCGACGGCGCCATCCACCGGGCGGCCGGGGCCGCCGAGCTCCACGAGGCCTGCCGGAAGCTGGGCGGCTGCCCGACCGGTGACGCCAAGACGACTCCCGGCTTCAACCTCGCCGCCCGCTGGATCATCCACGCCGTGGGCCCGCAGTACCGCGACGGCCGGCATGGAGAGCCCGAGCAGCTGGCCTCGGCCTACCGGCGGTCGCTCGAGGTCGCGGACGAGCTGGGCGCGCATTCGGTCGCCTTCCCCGCCATCTCGACCGGGATCTATGGCTACCCCCGCGAGGAGGCCGCGCGGATCGCGGTCGAGACCATCCGGGCCACCTCGACACAGGTCGAGCTGGTGCGCCTGGTCGCCTTCGACGACGAGACGCTACAGCTCTACGAGCAGGAGCTAAGCCGGAGCTAGCTCCCCTGGAGCAGGCTTCCGAGCACCCCGCCCGAAGAGGACTCCCCGTGCGGCATGTACTCCCAGAGCGCATGCGCCAGGCGCGGCAGCGTCATCGACTGCAGCCACACCCGCCCCGGCCCGGTGAGCGTGGCCAGGAACAGGCTGTCGCCGCCGAAGAGCGCGTTCTTGACCCCGGGCATGGTGGTCACGTTGAACTGGACCGACTCCTGGAACATGGCCACGTGGCCGGGATGGACCCGGATCAGGTTCCCCGGCTCGAGGTCGTAGGTCACCACCTCGCCGGCCATCTCCACGAAGGCCAGACCCTGGCCGCTGATGCGCTGCATCCGGAACCCGGTGCCGCCGAAGATGCCCGCGCCCAGGCTCTGCTGGAAGCCGACGCCGAACTGGACCCCCATGGTCCCGCAGACGAAGCCGTGCCGGTGGACCAGGTAGCTGGCGTTGGGCGCGACCTCGACCGGCATGATCTGGCCTGGCAGCTTGGCCGTGAAGGCGACCAGGCCGGGGCCGCCGACTGAGGTGTACTCGGTCATGAAGATGGTGCCGCCGGAGACCGCCCGCCCCAGAACCGCCATGAATCCGCCCTTCTGCCCGCCCGCGCTGGTGCTGGTCCGCAGCTGGATCGAGGCCGAGATCCAGCCCAGCTCACCGGCTTCGGCGAACACCGTTTCGTTGGCGTTGAGCGACATCTCGACGACCGGGAGGATGTTCCCGATGATCTTGTGCTCCATCTGGGGCCAAGCTCCTCTGCTAGTCGGTTAGGGTCGCCTCCCAGCGCTCCTCGACGCGGCTCAGCTTGAACGCCGCGAAGGCGAGGACCCAGGTGGCGACGAAAGCGCCGACGATGATAAAGCCCATCTGCGAGAAGTCGATCCCGGCTACCGCCGTCCACGGCTGTCCCTGCAGGCGGAGCTGCATCACCATCAATTGGCCCAGCTCGACGCCCCCCACGAAGAGGGCGACGAAAACCGAGAGGCCCGTCACCGTCAGGTTGTAGAACACCTTTCGGATCGGGCTCGAGAAGGCCCAGGAGTAGGCCTTGGCCATGAAGGCGCCGTCGGTCGAGTCCATCAGCGACATGCCGGCGGCGAAGATCACGGCCAGCGAGATCACGGCCAGGAAGGGCACGTGCTGCGCGGCGGCGCCGGCCGAGATCGCCAGGAAGGCCACCTCGGAGGCGGTGTCGAAGCCGAGGCCGAAGAGGAAGCCGATCGGGTAGATGTGCCAGCTCTGGTCGACGAAGCGGAAGAGGCCACCGAAGAGCCGGACGAAGAAGCCGCCCGCCACCAGCTCCTGCTGCAGCGAGTCGCGGTCGTACTGGCCGCGCTTCATCCGCCGGTAGACCCGGATGATGTCGAGCAGCACGAGCAGGTTGAGGATCCCGATCAGGACCAGGAAGACGCCCGAGACCGAGGTGCCCACCAGTCCGCCGATGTTTCGCAGCTGGCCGGCGTCGCTGATCACGCTGTCGACCAGGGCCTTGACCGCAAGGCCGAGCAAGGCGGCGATCACGAGGACGACCGTGGAGTGCCCAAGCGAGAAGAAGAAGCCGACCGAGACCGGCTTCTTGCCCTCCGCCAGCAGCTTGCGAGTCGTGTTGTCGATGGCCGAGATGTGGTCGGCGTCGAAGGCGTGGCGGAGGCCGAGGACGTAGGCCAGCCCGCCGAGGCCGATGAAAGCGGGATGGCTGACGCCGTAGGACAAGAGGGCGCCCCACCCCAGCACGTGGAGCAGGACGACGATCCCGAACACGGCGCCCAGACGGCGGCGCTCGCCTCGGTCGAAGTTGTCGGCTACGCGTGCGAGGGTAATGGCCATCGTTTCTGCGAACCGGTCTCAGGTTAGAGGATGGGCGGGGGCCGGCGCGGGATTCGAACTGGCGGCCGCCGGATCAGTCGCGGCCCCCACAGACTGACGGCAGGATGCTGATCTCGTCGTCGGCCGCCACCGCCAGCAGTTGACCGCCCTCGACCGGAACCTCGTGGTCGTTCACGAAGATCCGGACGAATTCGCGCAGGTGCCCGTCGCCCAGGACGATGCGGTCCCGACAGGCTGGATACAGGGCCTCCAGCTCGGCCAGCGCGCCCGCCAGGTCGGATGCCCGGACGTGCACCACCGCCTGCCCGCCGCAGTGCTCGCGAAGCGCGCTGGGGATGCGGAAGACTGCCAAAGGAGCCTCGCCGCGGACTCTACTCCTGTTGAGATCAGGTCGCAACAGGCGCGCGCCGGCCAAAGCGTGCGCCGTACACGAGTCCGGCCAGGACCAGCCAGACCAGCACGGTCAGGAGGTTGAGGGGCTGGAAGAGCTTGTCGAAGCCCAGAACCACCGTCGCGGCCAGGTTGATTCCCAAGCTGATGTAGACAAGGCGCCGCCCGCCGGGGTTGGCGGCCGCCATCCGCAGGCCGCCGATCAGCCCGATCGCCGAGGCGACCAGGTGGGCAACGTCCTCGACCTCGGCGCGCACGTTGTGGAGGGGCGAGACCAGGAGGTCGACCGTGACCGCAAAGACGCCGGCCAGGGCGGCGAGTAGCGCCAGGGCGGCGAGCACGGTGCCGAGCGTGCGGCCGTCGACCCTCGGCCACTGCTCCGGCACCTGCCTCAGGGCCCCACCCTCCGGTTTTTCGAGAAACCCGGGGCTTCGGCCGGGCCCAACCCCCGGTTTTTCGAGAAACCCAGAACTTTGCGCCCCGCCCGGCCGCCGTTTCTCGAAAAAACGCGGCCGCCGGACCGACGCCTCCGCCGCCGCCGCCGCCGCCGCCTCCGCCGCCGCCACCTCCCCCGGCTCCGCCTCCGCCGGCTTCCGAGCCGCCTCGTAGGCCCGGATCGACTCCTCCTGCGTCGCGGTGATCAACCCCGCCTTCCGCCAGCGGACCAGCCGTTCCTCGATTTCCGGCGCGGGAGCTCCCCCGACGCCCCGCATCAGCGCTTCGCCGGCGGCTCGAGCAGCCGGTCGACCAGCCGCGCGATCCGCGCCCGAATGGCCTCGTCCTCGGGACCGCCCGCCTCCGCCTTCGCGAGCCGCGCCTCCGCCTTGCGGACCGGCGCCCACAGCTCGGGGTCGTCCTGCGCGCGCTCGAGCGCCGCCCGCGCCTCGTCCACCGCCGAGGTGTCCGCGAGCGCCGACTCCAAAGCCGCCTCCGCCGCGCGCACCTGGCGCTTCCAGGCTGTCCGCCCTTCGCGCGCCGCCGTCGCCGCCTCCTCGAGCGCCCCCATGAACGCGGCCGCCTCCCGCTCCTCGCCGGCCGGCAGGGGGACGATCGAGCTCACACCCGGCGAGCGCACCAACAGGAACCGGGCCGGGGACTTATGCGCCAGCGCGTCGTTCAGCTCCGCCGCGTGCGCCGACTCCATGAGCCAGAGATGGGACACCAGGTCGGGGTGCTCCGCCGCCAGCTCCTCGGCGGTGCCGACCAAGGCCGTGGCATCGGCGACCAGCGCGCGCCCGTCCGGCGTGTCGACGCGGTTCTCGTACACCACCAGCTCGCCAAAGTTCGCCCGCGCCTCGCCCGGTCCCGGAATTCGGACCCGGCGCAGGGCCAAGGTCAGCTCCTCGACCGCCTGCGCGTGCTCTGCCTCGCGCTGCCGCCCGGCCGACTCCAGCTCCGCCAGCCTCCGCTCGCGTTCCGCATTCGCCTCTTCGAGTGCCTGCCGAGCCGACTCGATCGCCTCCTCCCGAGCCAGTCGCCGCTCCCGCAGCTCCCGGACCGCCTCCGAGAGGTCGAGGAGGCGCTCGTTGAGGCGGCGCGTCGGACCCAGGATCTCGTCGGCGTCGCGGATGCTCGGTACCGGCGCCATCCGGCCGATCGCCGCCGCCACCGGGTGCAGCTCGGCTTCGATGCGGCGCGCTTCGATCTCGAGCTGCTCGCGCTCGTCGCGGCCCAGCAGCGACATGATCGAGGGCCGCGCGCCGGAATCGATTCCCGCCAGCTGAGCGTCGACCGACGCCAGCCGGGCGGCGAGCGGCGCCGCCTGCGCCACCAGCTCCTCCTGCGCCGGGTCGGACCGCCGCCACTCGTGGGCGCGGAGGGCGAGGATCTGGCCCGCCTCGGCAAAGGCGGCATCCACATGCCGGTCGAGCACTTCTACCAGCGCCTCCGGGTCGGTGGCTTCGATGGGGACCGCCGCCTTCCACTCGGCGCCGTCCCAGCGCCAGAGGCCGTCCTCCGAGAGCGTGGACAGCCACTGCTTGCCGTCCCACCACCAGCGGCCGTCGGCGGAAAGGGTGGGAGCAGCGGGCTTGGTGTCGGTTATCGGTTCTGTCATAAGCCCCCGGGACTTATTGTGACAGCGCTCGTGTAATAAACCAAAAGCATCCGCTACGCGTAATGCCGGTGGCGCGCTGTGCGCTGGGCACGCGCCGCCGGTCGCCCGCGCGCGCAGGCGTCGCAGACCCCCACCACCAGCACCTCGGTCCGCACCGGGTGGAAGCGATGAAGCCGCTCGAGATGGTCTTCGAGGTCGTGGACCAGGTCGTGCTCGATGTGGAACACGCCCTCGCAGACCTGGCAGATGGCGTGCTGGTGCGCCTCGCCCGCGACCTCATAGTGAATCGGACCGTCGCCCAGGCGCACGGCGTGGAGCGCGCCCGAGCCGGTGAGCGCGTCCAGCGCGCGGTACACCGTGCTGCGCGGGAACCCGGGCCGCTCCTTCTCGACCTCGGCCGCGATCTCGTCGGCGGTGCAGTGGCCCCCCAGCCGGCCGACGGCGTCCCAGACCAGCCGCCGCTGCCGTGTCTGGCGCATGCCGGGCGCCAGGGGAGGGGTCCCGGCCGGCATCAGGCCTCCACCACCCGGAGTGAGCGGTCGCAGCTCGTCAGCACCCGCGCCCCGCCCTCATCGACCACCACGTCGTCCTCGATCCGGACCCCGCCCCAGCCCGGGATGTAGACGCCGGGCTCGATCGTGATCACCATGCCCGGCTCGAGCACCAGCTCCGAGCCCGGATCCAGGCTGGGCGCCTCGTGGGCCTCGAGCCCGAGGCCGTGCCCCACGCGGTGGATGAACCGGTCGCCAAGGCCGGCGCGCTCGATCACCTCGCGGGCGGCGGCGTCGACCTGGCCGGTGGTAACCCCGGCTCGGACCCGGGCGATTGCCGCGTCGTGAGCCTGCAGAACGACCTGGTTGACCTCGACCTGGCGCGCGTCGGGCTCGCCGATCACCGCCATCCGGGTGGTGTCGGCGCGGTAGCCCTGCCAGGCCGCGCCGAAGTCGAGCAGGACCAGGTCGCCGCGCTGGAGCCGGCGGCCGGTCGGCCGGAGGTGCGGCAGCGCCGAGTTGGGACCCGCCTGCACGATCGACTCGAAGGACAGCGTGCAGCCCTCGCCGCCGATCAGCGCCGAGAGCCGGGCGGCGACCTCGAGCTCGGTCTGACCCGGGTGCAGCCAGTCGATGATGGCGGCGGTGACCCGGTCGGTGGCCTCCGCCGCCCGCCGCAGCCGCTCGACCTCGTCCTCGCTCTTGTGCAGCCGCATCCGGAGCAGCGTCGGCCCCGCGTCGACCAGGCGCTCGACCCCGGCCGCCTCCGACAGCGCCTCCGCCATCGCCAGCGTCAGATGGTGCTTCTCGACCGCCAGTGCCTCGGCACCGGCCAGCGCCCTCGCCGCGACCCCGAAGGGGTGCTCGCCGTCGCGCCAGACCAGCACTTCCACACCCCTCGCGGCAGACGTCGCCGCGTCCTCCTCCAGTCCCGGCACCACCAGGACGGCGCCGCCCGCGCGGACGGCAAGGCCCATCAAGCGCTCGTGGGGCTCGGTGTGGAAGCCGGTCAGGTAAGCGATCGAGACCGGGTCGGAGATCCAGGCAGCGCCCGCGCCCGACTCCTGGAGCCAGGTGCGGAGCCGGTCAATCAACCTTGGTGATCTTGACGCTGTAGGAGTGGCCGGCATCGGTCACCACCTCCACCTCGTCGCCCGGCTTGCGGCCCATCAGGGCGCGGCCGATCGCGGACTCGTGGCTGATCTTGCCCGCCTTGGGGTCCGCCTCGGCCGGCCCCACCAGCTGGTAGGTCTCCTCAGAGCCATCCTCGTCCTGGAACGTGACCGTGCTGAGCAGGCCGATGACGCCCCCGGGCCGCGGCGCCTCGATCAGCTTGTGGTTGCGCACGATCGCCTCCAGCTCGGCGATCCGGCCCTCGATGAATGACTGCTCGTTCCGGGCCGAGTGGTACTCGAAGTTCTCGGAGAGGTCGCCCAGCTCGCGCGCCGCCTTGATCTTGGCCACGATGTCGGGCCGGCGGCGGTCGACCAGCTCGCCGAGCTCGCGCTTGACGTCCTCCAGACCTTCGGCCGTGATCGGGACTTCAGGCTGCTGCACTACGCCATGGCTCCCGGCATCAGCGACTGGACCTGGCCGTACATCTGGCGCTGGAAGTAGAAGGAGAGGCCGTACACGCCCGCCCCCAGCGCGGCGCCGACCACGAACGCGATCACGGCGTGCACCAGGTCGGGGTGGATGGGCAGCAGCGCCACCACGTCGTCGCCCAGGATCGCGGCCAGTGCCAGCGCGGCCGGGGTGACGATCGGCAGCAGGCGGAGCCGCTTCACGACCTCGGGCACCGACGGCTCTGGCCGCGGCACCAGCCGCTGCCCCATGACGTTGAGGCCGCGCACGTGGCGCAGGTTGGGGGTCACGTTGACCATCACCGGGACCTGGTTGCCCGGCACCTTGGCCAGCTTCTCCGGGGCGACCAGGTACTGCTCGGTCCCGCCGCGGGTCTTGATCATGAGCATCCCCAGCCCGAGCGAGGTGCTCATCGTGCTCGCGCCCAGCAGCTGGCCCTGGACCACGCGCGGCTCCTGCTTGCGGTCGCGGCGGGCGAGCTGGAAGCCAGGGACCACGAAGGAGGCCAGGAACGCGATCGGCACCACCCAGGCCAGGGCGGCCACGATCCGCACCGGCCAGCCGTAGGGCAGGAGCAGGAGAAAGAGCGCGGCCGCCAGCGCGCAGAAGGCGACCACGCCCGCCGAGTAGTAGGCGATCCGCTCTACGAACTCGGGCGCGTAGCCCTGCAGCAGCCCACCCGACGCGACGTAGCGTTCGCGCTGACGCTTCTGCTGCTCGGCTGTGGGCGCGGTGGCCGCCGCCGGCAGCTTGGGCTTGACCTGGCGCACTTGCTGGCGCCGAACCTTGGCCTGAACTCGGCGCTTACCCATTCAAGGGCAGTGTATCGGGCGCTGGATAGCAGGCCGAACCGGCGTCAACGACGGCGAAAGGCGTCAGCGTGTGGGGCCGGGGCGCCGCCTCGCCGATGATCTCGAGGACCTCGATCCCGCGCGCCACCAGCGCATCGGCGATCAGCGAGCGATGACAGCGCCAGGGCACCGCCTCGGCGCACATGATCGCCAGCCGGCGGCCGTCCTGCGCGTCGATCAGCCGGCCCAGCGCGGATTCGAACTCGGCCGTCTGCATGTAGTCGGCGTAGCCGCGAAACGACTGGTTCCGCCAGCCGGTGTTGGTCGATCCGGGGCGCGGCTTGCGCAGCCCGCCGAGCTCCGGAACATGGCGGTAGGCGATCCCGGCCTCGGGCAGTGCCGCCGCCAGCGAGGCCTTGCTGAAGTGCGGCATGCGCCGCGAGCCGGGCGCAGTGCGCACGTCCCACAGCTCTTCGACCCGGTTCCGCCGGAGCAGGTCGATCAGCTCCTCGAGCGAGCGCGTCGAGTGGCCGATCGTGAAGACCATCGGCGCGTCAGCCGGCCAGGCGCTTGAGCTCCGGGATCACGCGCTCGGCGAAGAGCTCGATCGCGGGGGCGGCCTGGTCGCGGGTCATGCCCGGGTAGTGGAGGCGGATGACGGCGTGCTGGCGCCGGCCGCGGAATGCCTCGACCATCGGCCGCAAGCTCTCGATCACCTGCTCCGGCGTGCCCGCCGCCGACCGGCGGGCGACGGCGTCGCGGTTGAGCGGCGGCAGCCGGTAGGGCTGCTCGGGGGTGTCGAAGTCGTCGCCCCAGGCGGCGTAGGTGCCGAGCTGGTGCCAGGCGCTCTGGTAAACGTGGTCGGGCATCTCGCCACCGGTCGAAACCCACGCGTTTTGAAGGAACCCGACCAGCATCTGGTCGGGGTCCCGGCCGCTCTCGCGGACGCCGCCGTCGAAGGCTTCGACCAGACCCTTGTAGGCGTCGAGGGAGGGCCTCGAGGCCAGGAAGCCGTCGCCCAGCCGCCCGGCCCGCGCCGCCGCCTTCTCGACAAAGCCACCCAGGACGAGCTGGAGCGGATGAGCGGGCTTGGGCGTCACCGCGATCCGGTCGTAGCTGAAGTAGCGGCCCTCGAAGGAGAAGCGCTCCTCGGTCCACGCCAGCTTGCAGATCTTCGCGACCTCGGCGTTCCGGCCCACGCGTTGCTCGATGGGGACGCCGAAGGCGCGGAACTCCTCCTCCCGCCACCCCGGCGCCAGGCCGGGAATCAGGCGGCCGTTGGCGACCTGGTCGAGGACGGCGCAGTCCTCGGCGAACCGGATCGGGTGCTGGAACGGACCGAGCACGACGCCGAAGCCGATCTCGACCCTGCCCGTCACCGCCGCGATGGCGGCGCCGAAGACGGGCAGCGAGGGGAGGTAGGAGTCGGCGGCGCCGTGGTGCTCGGAGAGCCAGACCGAGTCGAAGCCCGCCTGCTCGGCCAGCCGGCAGAGGTCGAGGACCTCGGCGTATTCCTGGGCCACGGTCCGGCCCGAGCCGGGCGGCACCTGGCCGGTGAAGAGGCCGAGGCCGACCTTTAGCGGCATCTAG
>DASUWN010000122.1:0-5655 GCA_036378395.1 Candidatus Dormiibacterota bacterium
TTCGGCGAGCAGCCGGTCGGCGGCCTGGGTCAGGAGCTCGAGAGCGGTTCCCCCTTCCCCCATAATGCGACCATTATAACAAACAGGCGTTCGGATGAAAAGCGCTTTAATGTGATTGAGCTGTGTATCGCATCAGGCGCAATCGCCCCGGGTGAGAGCGCGATGCACGGTGGTGCCGTGCTGACCGACCCTAGTGGTCAGCGCAGGTCTACCTGCGTGAACCGCTCCACGCGCGCGCTTCGGCGCCAGCGCGCTCGCAGCGCGGCGCGGCTGCGGGTCTGGCTCTCGTGCTCGAGCCGGATATCGATCTTCTCCTCGAGCACGTCGGCGATGTCGATCACCAGGTTGGGATCGGGACCGCCGAAGAGCCAGGCTTCGGCGGTCTTGTGCGGCGGGCCGGCGTCGGGGTAGGTCAGGCGGTCTCGCGCGCAGGGCCAGGCGGCGTCGAGGGCGACCCGCCCCACCACCCGATGGTCCGGGTGCTGGCGGTAGCCCGGCGTGGGATCGAAGGTAAGCAGCACGTCGGGCCGCGCTCGCCGGATTTCCCGGACCAGCTCGCCGCGGAATTCGAGCGAATCGACCAGGCCGGCGTCCGGGTGCCTCAGGAATTCGACCCGCGCTGCGCCCAGCCGTTTGGCCGCCGCCAGCTGCTCGCGCTCGCGGCGCGCCGCCAGCTCGGGCCCCGTCAGCGCCGGATCCTCAGTGCCCTTGTCGCCCGAGGTCGCGAGCACGAACTCGACTTCAACTCCACGGCGGGTCATCTGCAGCACGGTGCCCGCGCAGTAGAACTCGATGTCGTCGGGGTGGGCGGCGATGCACAGCGCACGGCGGATCCGGCGGTCGCCGGGGCCGCTGAAAAGCTTGTGGGGCACCTACGTCAGGTCGGGATACCGTTCGCGGATCCGGCGCGCGAGTTCCTCGGTGGCCGGCGTGGCGACCCCGTGCTCGCGTCCCCGGCGCAGTACGGGGCCGGCGATGTGGTCGAGCTCGAGGGGGCGGCCGGCGGCGGCGTCCTTCTGCATCGAGCTCCGCATCGGGTCGGGCAGGGCGTCCAGCGCGGCGACCGGCTCCTCGAGCTCGACGCCTTCGGCCGCGGCCACCCGCCGGATCTCGCTCATCGTGCCCAGGATCAGTGGGCGCCATTCGGGGTCGCCGCGAAGACGGCCGAGCGGAGCCTGGGCGGCGGTCGTGCTCAACGAGATCGCGGCCAGGATGATCAGCTTTGCCCACAGCGCCTTGCGCCCGTCCTCCGTCGCCCGGGCGGAAATGCCGGCGGACTTGAGGTCGAGCGCAACGCCTTCCACGACCTCCTGCCGGGGTCCGGCCAGGACCACGTTGATGAATCCCCCGAGCTGCCGGATCCGCCCCGGCGCGACGCGCTCCGACTCGACCGCGATGGTGCCGGTGGCGACCAGCTCGTCCCCGAAGTGGCGCCGCAGCACCTCCATGTGGTCGAGGCCGTTGAGGAGGGGGATCACGGCCTCGCGCACTCGATCCCGAGCAACCTGGCGCAGCGCCGCCTCCAACTGGCCGGCCTTGACCGTCACCCAGAGAATGTCGACCGGCTGCGACAGCTCGGTAACAACCGCGACCTCTTCCTCAAAGGAGCCGAGGACGTCGCTGTCCACCTGGAGCCGCGCCGGCTGCTCAGCGCCGGGCCGCACGATCAGAGTCATGGAGTGCCCACCGTGGGCCAGGGCGCCCGCGATCAGGCCGCCGATCCCGCCCGCGCCGAGCACGGCGTAGCTGCCCTGGCTCACTGGCGGGCCTCCTCGAGGAGCTCATGGGCGCGGGCCAGCGCCTTGTCGGTGACGCGGCCGCTCATCATGCGAGCCAGCTCGGCCGCGCGCTCGTCGTCGCCGTTCAGCTCACGTACGCGCACGACATTTCGCCCATCCCGCCCGGGCGCCTTCTCCACCACCAGGTGATGATCGGCGAAGCAGGCGATCTGGGGCAGGTGGGTGACCACCAGCACCTGGTGGTGGGCGCCGAGCGCCTTCAGCCGCAAACCGACTTGGAGCGCGGCCTCGCCGCCGATACCGGCGTCGACCTCGTCGAAGACCAATGTCGGCAGGCGGTCGGCTTCGGCGGTGGCGCTCTTGATCGCCAGCATCACCCGCGCCAGCTCGCCGCCCGAGGCGACACGGGCCAGCGAAGCCAGCGGTTCGCCGGGATTGGCCGAGAAGACCATCTCCGCCAGCTCGGCGCCGGCAGGCGTGATCTCCGGGCGCGAGACCAGCCGCACCTCAAAGCGCGCGCCCTCCAGCCGCAAGCCCTGGAGCTCCGACGCCACCGCGGCCCCCAGCAGCTGGGCGGCCCGCTCGCGCTCCAGCGTCAACCGGCCCGCCGCCTCGACCAGGTCGGCGCGGAGGCGGTCGGCGCGGCCGCGCGCCGCCTCGATCGCCGAGCCGAGGTCCTCCGCCTCGCCCAGTTGCTCGGCGAGCCGGTCGCGCTCCGCGATCGCGCTCTCCAGCGAGCCGCCATGCTTGCGCTTCAACGACTCCAGGAGCGCCAGCCGCTCCTCGATCTGTTCGAGGCGCCGCGGATCGGCGTCGAGGACTTCGGCGTAGCGGCGCAGCTCGGCGGCCAGGTCGGCCGCCTCCTCCTCCAGCGCCGCCACCCGCTCCGCCAGCGGCTGCAGGCGCGAGTCGAGCTCGGCCGCGGCGCGAATATCAGCACTGGCGGCTCCCAACCCCTCGTCGCCGCGCAGCGCCTCCAGCGCCGTCCCGGCCAGCTCCTGAAGGCGGGCCGCGTGCCGTGCGACCGAGCGCTCGTTGGC
This sequence comes from Candidatus Dormiibacterota bacterium, assembly GCA_036378395.1. Taxonomy (GTDB): domain Bacteria; phylum Chloroflexota; class Dormibacteria; order Dormibacterales; family Dormibacteraceae; genus DASUWN01. The sequence goes on from DASUWN010000122.1 coordinate 2,780, forward strand.
GAGCTCGTCGTCCTCGCCCGGACGCAGGTCCGCCCCGCGCAGCTCGTCAAGCTGCCAGAGGAGGTACTCGCGCTCGCGCTCGCCACGGTCGCGCATCCGCTCCAGGCCGGCCAGGTGCTGGGCGGCGGAGGTCCAGGCCTCGTGGGCCGAGGCCACCGCCTCCCGCAGGCCCTGGACGCCGGCGAAGGCGTCGAGCAGGTCGGTCTGGGCTTCGGTATCGAGCAGTGAGTGATGCTCGTGCTGGCCGTGCACGCCGACCAGCCGGCGACCCAGCTCGCGCAGCTGGGCGGGCGTGGTCGGGCGTCCGTCGATGCGGGCCTGGCCGCGGCGGCCGACCTCGCGACCCAGCGCCAGCTCCCCGCCGTCGGTCTCGAAGCTGGCCTCGACCAGCGCCCGATCGGCGCCGTGGCGGACCTGGTCGGTGCTCGCCCTTCCTCCCAGGGCCAGCCCGAGCGCGTCCACGACCAGCGACTTGCCGCTGCCGGTTTCGCCGGTGAGGAGATTCAGGCCGCGTTGGAAGCCGACCTCCGCCCTCTCGACCAGGGCGAGGTCGCGGACGTGGAGAGACTTCAGCATCAGTCCAGATCTGGCTTCTCTTCTGGATAGGGGACGAGCGGCAGGCCCCAGCCCAGCTTCTGCCGGAGCACGTGGTAGAAGCGCTCGGGCGGGCTGAAGCGGACCAGCTTGAGCCGGTTGCCGTACGCGGCCAGCGAGACCTTGTCGCCCGGGCGGATGCGGGCCGCGTTGTTGCCGTCGATGACCAGCAGGGCGTCGCTTCGGGGCAGGTCGACGGTGACCGCCCGGTTGGGCGTGAACACGATCGGCCGCACCGTCAGCGCGAACGGATTCATGGGCACCAGGACCAGGTCGTCGAGGTCCGGCTCCAGGATCGGGCCGCCCAGCGCCAGCGCATAAGCGGTCGAGCCGGTCGCGGTGGAGACGAGAACGCCATCGGCGTCGATCACTCCCAGCTCCTCGCCGTCGATGCCGAGCGCGATGCGGAGGAGACCGGCGTCGGCGCCTCGGTGCACGACCACCTCGTTGAGCGCCAGCGACTGGAAGGCACGGCGTCCGTTCCGGCGCACCTCGCAGCGCAGGAGGGTGCGCGCGTCGACGCGGTAGTCGCCGGCCAGGAAGCGGCGGAGACCGGTGGCCAGGTCCTTCGCCTCCAGCTCGGTCAGAAAGCCGAGGCGGCCGAGGTTGACGCCGAGCAGGGGCACGTCCTGCTCTGCCGCGAGCCGGCCGCCGCTGAGCAGCGTCCCGTCGCCACCGAGCGTGACCAGGAGCCGGCAGCCGCCGATGTGCTTGCGGAGCTCGGCGGCCAGCGTGTCGCGCGCGACCTCCCAGACGCCGAGGCCGGCCTCGTGGAGGACCTCGCGGGCGGCCGCCAGCGCCGGCTGCTCCCGATCGACCTGAGGGTGGTAGAGGATGCCGACCGAGCCGCCCTCGCTCATGGGGCGGGATCGGGCCGGAGGTGGAGCAGGAGCTCCTGGTTGCCTTGGGCGCCGCGGATCGCGGACGGGACCTCGCCCACCACCTGGTAGCCGGCCGTCGCGGCCCAGGCGCGAAAGCCGGCCAGGGAGCGCCGGACGGCTTCGGGATCGCGGACCACCCCTCCCTTCCCCACCTCGGCGCGGCCGACCTGGAACTGCGGCTTGAAGAGGGCCACCACGTCGGCGCGCGGGGCGGCCAGGCGCAGCGCCGGCAGCACCTTCTCCAGGCCGATGAAGGAGACGTCGACGGTCGCCAGCGCTACCGGCTCGGGGAAGCTTTCAGCGTCGAGGTCACGCGCGTTGACGCGCTCCATGAGGACGACGCGCTGGTCGCGGCGGAGCCGCTCGTGGATCAGGCCGCGGCCGACGTCGACCGCGTAGACGCGGCGGGCGCCCCGCTGCAGGAGCACGTCGGTGAAGCCGCCGGTCGAGGCCCCGATGTCGGCCGCCACCAGGCCCGCGGGGTCGATGCCGAAGGCCTCCAGTGCAGGGGCCAGCTTCTCGCCGCCGCGGCTGACGTAGCGCGGCGGTTCCACGACCTCGAGGGCCCCCGATTCGACCGAACGCGATGCTTCGCGGACGGTCTCGCCCCCGACGCGCACCTTGCCCGCCAGGATCAGCGCCTGCGCGATGGCCCGGGACTCGACGAGCCCCGCCTCAACCAGTGCGACGTCCAAGCGCTTGCGTGCCGTCAGGGGAACGGGACCAGGCCGACCAGGATCCCCAGCGCGGCTCCCACGAGCACCTCGAGAGGCGTGTGCCCGAGCAGCTCGCGCAGCCGATCCTCCTGGACTCCCCGCATCGCGACCAGGTCCTCCACCACCCGGTTCAGGACCGCCGCCTGCCGACCGGCCGCGCGCCGGACCCCGGCGGCGTCGTACATGACCACCAGCGACAAGATAAGGGCGACCGCGAAGGCGGCGGAAGTGATGCCGTTAATCCGGCCGACCGCCGTCGTCAGCCCACAGACGATGGCGCTGTGCGAGCTGGGCATGCCGCCGGTCTCGGCCAGCACGCGGAGGTTGAGGCGGCGCTGGCGGACCGAGACCAGGAGGACCTTGGCGACCTGGGCGATGCTCCAGGCCATCAGCGGCGGCAACAGGTATTTCACGCTTCCTGTTCCAGGCGGGCCATCAGCTCCCGCAGCTGGCCCTGGGCGACGTCGATCAGGCGTTGCGCCTCCTCGTGGGCGCTCACCAGCTCATCGAGCGGCGCGCTGCCGTCGGCCAGGCGGCCGATCACCTGCTCCAGGCGCTCGAGCACCTCGTCGAACCCGGGCTCAGCGTCCGGCACCGGCCGCCACCCTTCCCAGCACACCGTTCACGAAGCGTCCCGACTCCTCGCCGGAAAAGGTCTTGGCCAGCTCGATCGACTCGTTGATCG
>DASUWN010000123.1:0-8768 GCA_036378395.1 Candidatus Dormiibacterota bacterium
CGCGGAGCCACGCCAAAACCAGCGCCTAGCGCTCCCCCGCGATGTACCCCAGGATGATCTCGTCGATGATCCGCTCCACCGGCGCCAGGTCGTCGGTGAACACCTGCCCGTGGTACGGCGACGCCCGCAGGTTGCCTTCGAACAAGGCGCTCTCCGCGACCTCCCGGTACAAAGGTCCGCTCGCCTCCTCCGCTCGCAGGTTCGCCGTCACGTCCGCCACCGCCGCGCCCTCCGTGGTCCCGTAGATCAGCGTGTTGCTGAAGTCCGGCACGTCGACCAGAAACACCCCGTCGTAGCTCGCCCGCATCGTGCTCGCCAGCGCGTCCACCAGGCGGAAGTCGTGCGCCGTCCGCCCCGCATTGACCACCGCCACCCCACCGGGCGTGAGGTGCGCCCGCACCAGGTCGAAGAACTCCTTGGTCGTGAGGTGGAAGGGAATGTAGGGCTGCCGGTAGGCGTCCATGATCACCAGGTCGTAGCGATCCGAGGCGGGCCGGGTGGCCAGCCAGTAGCGCGCGTCCTGGACCTCGACGTGGGTGCCCGTCTCCCCCAGGTGGAAATAGCGCCCAGCCACGTCGACCACGTCGGGGTCGATCTCGACACCGGTGATGTCGACCGTCGGAAACGCGTTCCGCAGCTGCGCCGCCGCGGTCCCGCCGGCCAGCCCCAGAATCAATACCCGCCGGGGCGCAACCGAAGCCCCCGCCGACCGGAAGGCGTTCCCAATCAGCATGTAGTCCCAGGGCCCGCCCGTCACCAGCGAGGTCGGGTCATAGATCGAGTGGATCGCCTGTCCCTCGTTGAGCACCAGCTCGGTCTTGCTTCCCACCTGGACGACCTGGATGTACTGGTAGGGCGAGTCCTTCTCGTAGACCAGGCGGCCCTGCTCGGGCGGCTTGACCTGGGGCGGCAGCAGAGCCGCCGCCACCAGCACGATCGCGGCGAAGGCCACGTACCAGCGCAGCCGCCGCACCGGCCACAGCCCGAGGACCGACGGAATCAGCAGGGCGATGCTGAACCCGATCAGCGTCGGGCGCGTCCCATAGGTCGGGATGAACCAGAAGACGGGCAGGAAGGTGCCCAGGATGCTGCCCGCCGTGCTCAGCGCATAGACCGCGCCGGCCGTGTTGCCGCCACTCTCGACGTCCGTCAGCAGGAGCCGGATCGCGAACGGCGACACGCACCCGAGCAGCACCACCGGGACCGCGAAGAGCAGCACCACCGCCGCCAGCGTCCCGATCACCAGGCCCGCGTTGATGGTGGCGAAGCCCTGCTGAGAGGCGAGCAGGATCGGGTAGGCGACAAGCGGGATCACGCCGACCCAGAGGCCCGCCCAGGCAGTCAGCTGGAAGAGCAGCTCGGGCCGCGGGTAGCGGTCCGCCAGCCGCCCCCCGAGGACGTAGCCGGCCGACAGGTAGATCAGGATCAGCCCGATCAGCACCCCCCAGACGTAGAGGCTGGTCCCGAAATAGGGCGCCAGCAGTCGGGACGCGCCGAACTCGACGCCGAGAGAGGCCATCCCCGACACGAAGACCAGCGGAAGCAGCAGGCGGCGGGCCACCGAGCGAGCTTAGCCGCCGGCTACGAGCACGATGTCCGACCCCTCGACCATGAAGTCCCGCACCACCTTCCGAGTCGAGGTGACCAGTACCCTCAGCCGCCCACCGCCGATCGCGTAGAGGAAGTTCCCATCGCGGCTGCTCGCCATGCCGCTCGCCGGAGGGAAGTCCGCCGGCCAGTACAGCCGCTGGCCATCCGGCGACGCCGCCGGCCGGCCGCCACCCGCACCGCGCGGCGCCGCCGCCGGCTTGCCCGACGCGTCCAACCGGTACACCGAGCCATCCGCCCACGTAAGCACGCCCGGATGCGGCGAAAACGGCGTGCCCGAAGGCAGCCCACAGCCCCAGACCAGGGCGCCGCCGAAGTGCGCCACCGGCCCCGCGGCGCATCCGCCGGCCAATGCGGTCAGCTCGCCGCTCTCGGGAACCAGCTCCGACCAGGCATCGCCGCCGCCCAGCACCGCGAGGTCGTCCACCCGCCGCAGCACGCGCAGCGAGGTCGCCCGCTCCCAGATCTTGGATCCGTTCTGGTAGCCGGCCAGGCGGCCGTCAGCCGAGAGAGTCACCAGCACGGTGCGCGCACCCACGAAGGTGCGCAGTCCGGGCGCGGGCACCAGCGCCACCTGGTAGGGCTGAGCCCCGCTCGGGCGGTCGGTCGGCTCGACCTGGAAAGGTCGGCCCACGCGGATGCGGTAGACGTTGACGTTCGTCACCGAGTACGCCTCGCTGAGATCGCCGCCAGCGTTGAGGCTGGCGTCAAAGCTGCCCAGGAAGCCCGCCAGCGGCGTGCCCTCGCGGACCTCGTTGACCTGGATGCCCGAGCCCGTGGGCACGAACACGAGGTCGGGCGGCGGAGTAGTCGGCACTGACGTCGGCGCGGGGGCCGGATTCCCGCAGGCCACAACAAGCCAGCAGACCAACAGCAGCCGCACTCGCCTCATCGAGGCGCGAAGATTACCCGCCCGGCGGCATCTGCTCGGCCCAGGCCCGCGTCGCGGCGTCCATCGGCACCGGCAGCCGCACCTTGACCTCCGCGTAGAGGTCGCCCGCGGCGCCGCCCTTGGCGCCGGGCATGCCGAGCCCGCGCAGCCGGAGCCGCGTTCCGTTCTGGGTTTCGGGCTTGACCGTCAGCTTGACGCGCGTCCCCTTGAGCGTCGGCACCTCGACCTCGCCGCCCAGGAGCGCCGTCCGGAGCGGCACCGAGACCTCGACCCGCACGTCGCGGCCCTCGCGCTTGAAGACCGGGTCGGGCTCGATCTCGACCCGTGCCCGCAGCCCCGGCACGCGCAGCACCGTGCCCTCGCCAACACCGGCCGGGACGCTGACCTCAAGCCGCCGTCCGTCGGGCATCTGGACGGTGCGCTGGGTCCCGCGGTAAGCCTCCTGCAGCGTGACCCGGACCGTGCCCTCGGCCTCGACCGGCGCCGTCCGCGGCGCCCGCCCGCGGCCACCACTGAAGATGGAGCCGAAGATGTCACCGAACGGCTGCCCGCCGCCGGCCCCGCCAAACAGCTCGGCAAAGTCCTCGGGCGAGATGTCTCGATATTCGACGCGCTGGCCGTCGCCGCCAAATCCACCGAACCCAGCCGGTCCGGCGCGACCCGCCTGGCTGGGATCGATGCCGGCCGCCCGCGCCGACTGCCAGTCCTTGCCGAAGGCGTCGTAGAACTTCCGCTTTTCGGGGTCGGAGAGGACCTCGTGCGCCTCCGAGATCTCCTTGAAGCGCTCCTCGGCGGCCTTGTCCCCGGCATTGGCGTCGGGGTGGTGCTTGCGCGCCAGCTTCCGAAACGCAGCCGAAACCTCCTTCTGCGAGGCCTTGCGGTCCACGCCGAGGACGTCGTAGTAGCTGCGGTTCTTGGTCTGGGGCACGGTGAATTCTTACCGCCGCCGGGTCCGTTTTAACCAAGCGGACAGATCGTCGCCGCGATTCCGTCCGGACCCACCTCCAGGATTCCAACGCTGGGGTCGGGCAGGCGGCGCCGGTGCCGGATCACCTGCAGCCAGCTCCACTCGAACCAGGTCGGGTCCCGCTCCAGGCGGCGACGAACGGCGGCGCCGTCAACCTGGTACACGGCGCCCGGGTTGAAGCAGAGCTGGCCGCTCGCGGGCTCGACAACCGGCTGGTGGGTGTGCCCGTAGACGATCACGTCGGCGTTCGGAAAGCGCCGCCGCAGCCAGGGGTGGAGGCCGGGATTGGGCCAGTACAGGCCGAGGCTCACCGTGCCCACGAAGGTCACCGGCTCCTCGATCAGGCGGGTCCGGTTGCCGTGGATGAGCGCGATGCGCCGCCCCTCCACCTCGATCACCTTTTCCAGCGGCAGGTGGTCGAGGCCGGGATCGTGGTCGCCACGAACAGCCTCCACCGGCGCCAGCTCGGCCAGGCGCTCGAGCGTCTCGGTCCCGCCCACGTCGCCCGCGTGAAGGATCAGGTCGCAGCCGCGCAGCCGCTCGAACAGCCGCGGCGGCAGCTCGTCCAGGAACTCGGGGCTGTGGGTATCGGCGACAACGCCGATCCGGGCCATGCAGTCACTCTAGCGGCCAGACAAATTTACTAGAAGTCTTGACAAATTGGCAAAGTGTAGTTTCTAATTTTCACCATGCTAGACCGCAGACGAGAAATCATTGCCAAGGTCGCCAGTGGCGAGCTCAGCCCCGAAGAAGCGGCCTCCCGCCTCGAGGAGACCGAGGTCGAGGCCGCTCCCAGCGCCGAAGCCACCCCGTCCCTCGCCGCACCCGCCGGCATCGAAGCCGTCCGCGTCGTCGCCGACTTCGGCAGCGTCCGGATCTACGGCGACGCCAGCGTCGCGGGTGCGATCGCCGAGGGCCCGCACGCCGCGGAGCAGGACGGCTCGACGCTGGTCATCAACGGCTGGCTGGGGGGCCTGGGCGGCTTCGTGTTCGGCCGCCGGGGCCGCCGTCGCGTCCGGATCGGGGGCGACCACGGCGAGGACCGCATCGACGTGCGGATGAATCCGCGCCTCCGGCTGATCCTCGACGTCAAGGCGGGCGACGTCCGGGTGGACGGCATCGAGGGTCCGATCGAGGCCGACGTGCTGGCCGGCGAGCTGCGGATCGACCGTTTTCGCGCCCCGATCGATATCAACCTCAAGGCCGGCGAGGTCCGCGCCAGCGGCCGGCTCGACCACGGCGCCTCGCACATCCGCTGCAGCGCCGGCAGCGTCCGCCTCGAGCTGGAAAAGGGTTCCAGCGTCCGGGTCCAGGCCCGGACCACGATGGGCAACGTCGACCTCGACGACGACCAGCCCACCGCGATGATCGGCGGCGGCCCGGTGGAGCGCGTGATCGGCGCCGGCGCCGCCACGCTCGAGATCGACGCCACCATGGGCGACGTCCGGGTCCGGACCGACCGATGACCACACTCCGGCAGGCGCCTCGCTCGTGCCCGGTCTGCGGCGACGTGCTGGCGCTGACCCGGCTCACCTGCGGCTCGTGCGAAACCGAGCTCTCAGGCCAGTTCCAGTCCTGCGAGTTCTGCTCCCTGTCGTCCGACGACCGCGACGTCCTCCGGGTCTTCCTCGCCTCGCGCGGAAACATGAAGGACCTCGAGCGGCACCTGGGCGTCAGCTACCCGACCGCGCGCGCCCGCTTTGACGCGCTGCTGACCAGGCTCGGCCTGGAGCCGCCGCGCCCCGCTCCCTCCTCAAAGGTGGAGCTCATGGAGAAGGTGGCTCGGGGCGAGATCGACATCGAAGAAGCGATGAGGAGGCTTTCATGACAACGCCGGCGATCCACGTGCAGGGTCTGGAGAAGGCCTACAAAGAGCTGAAGGTGCTGCGCGGCATCGACTTCGACGTGGCGCCGGGGACGATCTTTGCGCTGCTCGGCTCGAACGGAGCGGGCAAGACCACGGTCGTGAAGATCCTGTCGACCCTGCTCAAGGGCGACGCCGGCACCGCCAGCGTCAACGGCTTCGACGTTGCCACGCAGGCTGCCGAAGTGCGCCAGTCGATCAGCCTGACCGGACAGTTCGCGGCTGTCGACGAGGTCCTCAGCGGGCGGGAGAACCTGGTACTGGTCGCCCGCTTGCGACACCTCAACGGCGCCGGCTGGATCGCCGCTGACCTACTCGAGCGGTTCGGGCTGGCAGATGCGGCCGACCGGAAGGTGGCGACCTATTCGGGCGGCATGCGCCGCCGCCTCGACATCGCGATGAGCCTGATCGGGAGTCCGCCGGTCATCTTCCTCGACGAGCCCACGACCGGGCTCGACCCCCAGGCACGCATCGAGGTGTGGCGGGCCGTCAAGGCGCTGGCCGAGCAGGGCACCACGGTGCTGCTGACGACGCAGCACCTGGACGAGGCCGAACAGCTCGCCGACCGCATCGCGATCCTCCACGAAGGGCGGATCATCGTGAACGGCACGCTCGCCGAGCTCAAGCATCTGCTCCCGCCGGCCAAGGTCGAGTACGTCGAGAAGCAGCCGACGCTTGAAGACGTCTTCCTCGCAGTCGTCGGCAACTAAAGGAGCCGAGATGACCAGCTACTTCTTCGCCGACACCACCGTCCTGCTGGGACGGTCCCTGCGCCACATCACGCGCAGCCTGGACACCATCATCACGACCACGATCATGCCGATCGGCTTCATGCTGCTTTTCGTCTATGTCTTTGGTGGCGCCATCAAGTCCGGATCGAATTCGTACGTCAGCTACCTGCTGCCCGGCATTCTGCTGATCACGATCGCTTCGGGCATCTCCTATACCGCCTACCGCCTCTTCCTGGACATGAAGAACGGCATCTTCGAGCGCTTCCAGTCGATGCCGATCGCACGCTCCTCCGTGCTCTGGGCGCACGTGCTGACATCGATCGTCGCCAACATGATCTCAATCGTGGTCGTCGTGCTGGTCGCGCTCGTCATGGGCTTCCGTTCGAGCGCGGGAGTGACGGCCTGGCTCGCCGTCGCCGGCATCCTGGTCCTGTTCACCCTGGCGCTGACCTGGATCGCCGTGATTCCCGGTCTTACTGCCAGCTCGGTCGACGGCGCCAGCGCGTTCTCCTACCCGCTGCTCTTCCTGCCGTTCATCAGCTCGGCCTTCGTGCCCACCAACACGATGCCCGGCCCGGTGCGGGCGTTCGCCGAGCACCAGCCGGTGACGTCGATCGTCAATGCCATCCGCGACCTGTTCACAGGCCAGCCGGTACACACCGACCTCTGGATCGCGCTCGCCTGGTGTGTCGGCATCCTCATCGTCGCGTACACGTTCTCCATGTTCATTTACCGCCGCAAAATCGCCTAACGGCGCCGCCGGAGCCGCGGATCCGGCACCACCCACATCACCGCCACCGCAACGTACGCGGCATAAGCGATCCAGGGGGATAGAAATGCTCCCGCGACGCCCGCCGCGTACATCACGACCGACGCCGCACCTTTGGCGTCGCGAGCGACGGCGCGGGCGAGCGGCGAGTCGCGGCCATTGGCTTCGATCAGGGTCCGGACCAGGATGTAGTAGGTGATGCCGGCCAGGGTGGCGTCGACGCCGTAAACGGCCGCCGGGAGCGAGGCGGTGAGATTCCCGGCCAGCCAGCTGGTCAGGACCGGGATCAGCGACAGCCAGAAGAGCAGAACCAGGTTGGTCCCACATCACGGCTCCGCTGAGTTGGTCGGCGCTGCGCAGCAGGTGGTGGTGGTTGTTCCAGTAGATGCCGATGAAGGCGAAGCTCAGCGCGTAGACCAGGAGCGATGGCAGGCGCGCTCCGAGGTCGGCCGGCGCTAACCCTCGACTGCCCAGACGTTGGTCGCCAGGTCCTCCGGGCGCGGATCGGGCTGCGCCTCGGCCCAGTCCGCTGCCTCCGCCGCCTCCCGTTCGCACTCCTCCTGGACCGCCTTGGCGTCGCGGTGCGTCAGCCAGCCGCGCGCCGCCAGCCACGCCTCGAAGCGCACGAGCGGATCGTGGCCGGCCGCCTCCTCGATCTCTTCGGGGGTCCGGTACCGGGCCTGGTTGTCCTCGGACGTGTGCGCGTTGATGCGCCAGATCCTCGCTTCGACGAAGGTCGGCCCCTCGCCGGCGCGGGCCCGCGCCACTGCCTCCTGGCAGGCGGTCCAGCAGGCGGCGACGTCGGTCCCGTCGACCACCACGCCTGGCATCCCATAGCCCGCGGCACGGACGGCGAGATCAGGGTTGCCGGCCTGCAGCCGGAGCGGCACCGAGATCGCCCAGCCGTTGTTCTCGCACACGAAAACGACCGGCAGCCGGTGGACGCCGGCGAAGTTCATCGCCTCGTGGAAGTCGCCCTTGGAGGTCGCGCCGTCGCCGAACGTGCACATCGCGACCCCCCCGTCGCCGGTCACCTTCGACGCGTACGCGATCCCCGCCGCCTTGGGCAGCCAGGAGGCCACGACCTGTGAGACCGTCGCGATCCGCAGCCGCGCCGAGCCGAAGCAGCCGCCAGGGATGTTGCGGCCGGCGGTCAAAGGATCGCCCGCCTTGGCGAAAACGGCCAGCATCCATTCGCGCGGCGTCAGTCCTCGGGCGACGGCGCTGCCCAGGCCACGGTAGTGCGGCACCAGCCAGTCGGCCGGACCATCGATGGCAGCCGCGGCTGACACCTGGATCCCCTCGTGCCCGCGCGCGGAACCGACGAAGGGAGCGCGGCCCTGACGCACCAGCATGTGCATCCGGTCGTCGAGCGCCTTGGCCGTGCACATCCAGCGATGGAGCCGGAGATACTCCTCCTCCGCCTCCTCCTGCACGCGCACCTCGGGGTCGGCGCTCACCGCCGAGCAGTCTAGGATCCCGCGCTCGCTGGCAGCGCGGCGGCGCTCAGGGCATCCCTCGCCCGCTCCAGCAGCTGGCACTCCGGGCTCAGCTCGGCCGCCTTCTCGATGCTCGCCTGCGCAGCCTCCGGCTCGCCGAGCCGGGCCTGGCACATGGCCAGCAGGCAGAGGTTGAGGGCGCGGTCCCGGGGACGGTGGTGCCTGGGGATCGTCTGCTCCAGGAGCACCTTGGCGCCGGCCGGGTCGCCGCTGACCAGCAAAGCGTGGGCATAGGTTCCGGCAAATGCGGGCTGGTTCGGGCTGAAGCGGTAGGCGGAGCTGGCGAGCTCGAGCGCTTCAGTATTGAGCGCCGGGTCGTTGGCCATCAGGCTGGCCCAAGCCACGTTGTTCTGATTCAGCGCCTTGAGCGCATCGGTTTCGGCGAGCTGCAGCGCCTGCTGGAAGTCGGCGCGCGCGTCCAGCCAGCGGCCGGCGCCG
>DASUWN010000124.1:0-4876 GCA_036378395.1 Candidatus Dormiibacterota bacterium
AGACCTCCAGAGCACGCGCTACGTCAGCCTGGGTAAGGCCTTCCCGGAAGAGCGCCGCGGTGCGCCGACGACGGGACTCGAGTGCGGTTCGGTCTCGCCTCGGACGAGTGGGGGCGCGACCATGGGATCCGTTGCTGGGACGTGGGCTGGGATGCATTTCCAGATGATCCCATGATCAGTCGAAAATGTCACCCTGTTATGCGAGCGTCTTTAGCGCAGGTGGACGAGTACGACGCCGACCACCACGTAGATGGCGCCGATGGCGTAACCGATGATCGAGCGCCGGAGCACCGAGCCGCCCTCGGGCGCGAGGATGTTGAGAATCGCCTTCCCGGCCAGCAGCCCGCCGCCCAGGATCGCGATCGATGGCCGGTGGGCGAGCACGCCGTAGCCGAGCACCGCCCCAAAGACCGCGACCTCAAAGAGCTGGACCGCTGTATACAGCCTCACCCTGCGGTGATCGCCTGGACGAAGTCCTCCACGATGTCCTCTGGGTCTTCGATCCCAGTCGACACCCGGACCGTTCCGGGCAGGATTCCAAGCTCGAGCCGCTCTTCGGGTGTCAGTCCCCGGTGCGAGGTGATCTCGGGGTAGGAGATGGTCGTCTCGACACCGCCCAGGCTGGCCGCAAATGCGGCCAGGCGCATACGCCCGAGCATCAGCTGCACCGCCGGTCGCGCACCGGCGAGGTCGAACGCCAGCATTCCACCCGACCCCTCGGGCAGCAGGCGGGCCGCGACCGGCTGCCACGGCGAGCCCTCGAGGAGCGGATGGTGAACGCGGTCGACCGCTTCCAGGCCCGCCAGCGCCTCGGCCAGGCGGAGCGAGTTGGCGCTGTGCCGAGTCATCCGCAGCGCCAGCGTCCTCAGTCCGCGCAGCGCGAGCCAGGCCTCGAAGGGGCCCAGCGTGGTTCCAAGGCGGATGCTGCGCGCGCGGGACTGGCGGACGAATTCGCCGCTGCCCACCGCCACCCCGGCGACGAGGTCGGAGTGGCCGCCTAAGTACTTGGTCGCACTGTGTACGGCGGCCGTGGCGCCGTGCTCGAGAGGTCTGAACAGCGTGGGCGAAGCGAACGTGTTGTCGACCAGGACCGGCACTCGGGCGTCGCGGGCCAGGGCGCAGATCCGGTCGAGGTCGGCGACGGCGCAGAGCGGGTTGGTGATCGTCTCGGAGATGACGAGCCCGGCCCCGGGCAGTCCGCGCTCGACCGCGCCCAGGTCGGTGAAGTCGGCCGGCCTCAGCTCGTACCCGAGCGGAGCGAAGTCCTCGCGCAGCAGTGCGATCGTCGTGCCGTAGAGCTCGCGCTGGAAGAGGATCGGGACCGGCCTGGGCGCCAGGGCGAGGATGGCGACGTAGATGGCGGCCATCCCGGAGGCGGTGGCCACCCCGGCTTCGCCGCCTTCGAGCTCGGCGACCGCGGCCTCCAGCCAGCCCGTGTTCTCGTTCGAGTTGCGGCCGTACACATGGCCGGGACTGCGGCCCGCGGCGACCTCGTCGTAGTCGTCGAGGTCGTCGAAGACGTGGACCGAGGCCTGGACGATGGGCGGGGCCAGCGACTCGCGGCGGCCCGGGTGGCGCCCGGCGTGGACCGCCCGCGAGCCGGGCTTCATCCCGACGAGCGCCGGGCTATCCGCGTGGCGCCAGCATAGCGTCCCGAGCCGCCCAGCTCGGCCTCGATCGCGAGCAGGCGGTTGTACTTGGCCACCCGCTCCGACCGGGCGGGGGCGCCGGTCTTGATCATGCCCGCGCTGGTGGCCACCGCCAGGTCGGCGATGGTGGTGTCCTCGGTCTCGCCCGAGCGGTGGGAGATGACGGCGCTGTAGCCCGCGCTGCGGGCGAGGTCGATCGCCTCCAGCGTCTCGGAGAGGCTGCCGATCTGGTTGACCTTGATCAGGATCGAGTTGGCCACGCCCCGCTCGATCCCCTCCTGCAGCCGGCGCACATTGGTGACGAAGAGGTCGTCGCCGACCAGCTGCACCCGTGAGCCAAGCCGGTCGGTGAGCGCCTTCCAGCCTTCCCAGTCGTCCTCGGCCATCCCGTCCTCGATCGAGACGATCGGGTAGCGGTCGATCCAACCGGCGTAGAGCTCGACCAGCCCCGCCGCGTCCAGCGTCCGGCCCTCGCCGGCGAGGACGTAGCGGCCGTCCTTATAGAACTCGCTCGCCGCCGGATCGAGCGCAATCGCGACTTCGCGGCCGGGCGCGTAGCCGGCCTGCTCGATCGCCCGCACGATGACCTGCAGCGCCTCTTCGTTGGACTTCAGCTCGGGGGCGAAACCGCCCTCGTCCCCGACCGCGGTCGTCAGCTTCTCGGCGTGAAGGACCTTCTTCAGCGCGTGGTAGACCTCGGCGACGGCTCGCATCGCCTCGTGGAAGGTGCTGACGCCGACCGGACAGACCATGAACTCCTGGAGGTCGACGTTGTTGTCGGCGTGGGCGCCGCCGTTGAGGATGTTCGCCATCGGCAGCGGCAGCAGCCTGGCCTGGGCGCCGCCCAGGTAGCGGTAGAGCGGCATCTCGAGCGTCGCGGCGGCGGCGCGGGCGGTGGCCAGCGAGACGCCGAGGATTGCGTTGGCGCCCAGCCGCGCCTTGTTGGGCGTGCCGTCGAGCTCGATCAGCGCGCGGTCGAGGCCGCCCTGGTCGAAGACGTCTCGACCCTCGACCGCGGCCGCGATCTCACCCTCGACGTTGGCGATCGCGTTGAGGACGCCCTTGCCGCCGAAGCGTTCGGGGTCGCCGTCGCGGAGTTCGACGGCCTCATGGACGCCGGTCGAGGCGCCGGAGGGGACGATCGCGGTGCCCGCGGCGTGCGCGGTGTCCACGGTGACGGAAACGGTCGGGTTGCCGCGGGAGTCGAGGACCTCGAGTGCGGTGATGGCTTCGATGGGAACCACGAAGCCGAATCTTAGGGCTGGCGGTTCCTAGGAGTTCGCCGTGCCGAACCCGTAGTCGAGTAGCCGGCCGGCGTCGGTGAAGAACACGTCGCTGCCCATCACGACGGCTACCAGGCGGCGGCCGTTGCGGGTGGCGGTGGCGGTCACGCAGCCCCCCGCGTCATCCGTGTAGCCCGTCTTGAGCCCGGTGGCGCCGGGGTACTGCCATAGCAGCTTGTTGAAGTTGTAGGGGTCGAAGGCTTTGTGCTGGCTGGTGCCAGGGATCGGGCGCTCCTTGGTGCCGGCGATCTCCAACAGCTCGGGATGGTCCAGCTCGAGGTGACCGGCGATCACCCCCAGGTCGTACGGGGTCGACCGGAGGTCGGGATCGTCGAGGCCGCTTGGATTGCCGAAGTGGGTGCCGCTCAGGCCCCAAGCCGCCGCCTTGGAATTCATCAGGTCAAGAAACTGCTGCCGCGGCATCAGCGCCTGGGCCAGCGTCTCGGCCGCGTCATTGCCGGAATCGAGAAAGAGCCCGTACAGCAGTTCGCGAACGGTGAGCACCTCGCCTGCGCTGAGTCCCATCACGTCCGGCTCCATGGCAGCCGCCGCGTCCGGGACCACCACCGCCTGCTCGAGGCTGGCGTGCTCGACCGCGACCATCGCGGTCATCATCTTGGTCAGGCTGGCCGGCGCTCGCTGCGCAGTCGAATCCTTGGCCCACAGCACCTGCTTGCGGTCGAGGTCGACCAGCACACCGGCCTGGGCGTGGAGGCCGAGATCGGGTGCGGGATGCGTGCTCAGCCAGGTCGTGGAATAGAACGGCTTGGGGAGGGGCGTCGCCACCGCCGCCGGCGGCGCCGGCGTGGGAGTCGTTGCGCTGGCGGCCCGGGCGGGTGTCGCGGTGTGCGACCGGACGGCGTAGGCCGCCGTTCCGAGGCTGGCTAGGAAAGCGAGGGAAAGCGCAGCCAGCGCCAGCTCGTGGTGGTGGCGCCGCCGCGGTCGCTCGCGCTTCAGCCCTGGATCCGGGATGTTGGCTGAGACGTCCAGGATTGCGATTGACGGGGGATTCTAGACGACGCTGGGGCTCGAGCCTAGTGTCTGGTTGACGAGCTCGAAGAGCTTCTCGAAGCGCTCCAGCGTCCGCGGGTGCAGCTTCGAGAGCAGCTCGCCCCGCCGCCGCAACAGCACTTCCGCCGGCCGGCCGCGGTCGAAGCTGCCTCCGTTCGTCCTCGCGATGCGCTTGACGATGCCATCGGTCCCGGCCAGGTCGCCGGCCCTCAGCCCTTGCTGGAAGGCAAGGTTGTAGAGCTTCAAATAGTCATCCGGCTCAAAGATGTCCTCGACATCCGAGCCTGCAGCGCCGGTCACCTCCGCCACCGTGATCAGCCGGCTGTTCCTCAAGTAGCCCCGCTCGACAAGGTCCTTCACCTTCTGATTCGGCCCACCTCCGTCGAGGACGACGGTTACGTCCATGTCCTGGCCCACCAGCGACACGAAGGCGGGGATGTGGGAGGCATTGCCCGCCGGCAGGATCCGCCATCGCTCATCCAGGTAGCCTCGCCGGAGCTCCTTCAGGTAGTCGCTGAGAACCGTCAGGTAGGTGTAGTCGCTCGTCCCTTCGGTCAGGAGGTGGTCGGGGCCCCCGAACAGAGAGCGTGCGATGTCGTAACCGAGTGCGGCTTGGAGCGGAAACAGGGTGTCGGGGTCGGCCGCCGAGACTTCCGACGACACCACGGATCCCGCCTCTGCTCCTTGGTCCTCGACCAGGCGCGCCCGTTCGAGCCGGCCGGGTTCGACCATGAACGGCGAATGCGTCGTGTAGATGACCTGGTGTCGAGACGCGAGCCGGTCGTTGATGAAGGTCAAGAAATCGTGCTGGGCTCGCGCATGGAGGGAGAGCGCGGGCTCGTCGAGCAGGATGACCACAGGGTCCTGGCGGCGTTCGTAGGCCGAAAAAGCGACCAAGAAGGAGAAGAACCACCGAAAGCCAGAGGAGCGCTG
>DASUWN010000125.1:0-8361 GCA_036378395.1 Candidatus Dormiibacterota bacterium
GAGCGCAGCTCGTCGACGCGGCCCTGGATCCAGCTCCGCACCTCCTCGGCGAGCTCGAGCACCAGCGCCTGGTCCTCCACCGCTTCCGGCGCCAGTCCGCGAGTGGGGATCGGCTCGCCGAAGGCCATGAACCACTTCGACGGCAGCGGCACCAGCCCGAGGGGTCCCAGCCAGGGAAAGGTCAGCGTGACCGGCAGTGCCCCGGTGCCGAGCGCGCGACCCAACCCCGCGAAGTCGTGGAGGACCGGGTGCACCTCCTCGCCACCGACCACCGCGATCGGAATGATCGGTGCCTGGGTCCGGATCGCGACCTGGACAAAGCCGCCGCGGCCGAACCGGCGTATCCGGTACCGCTGCGCGTACTCCTTGGCCGCGCCCTTGATGCCCTCTGGGAAGACGCCGACCAGCTGGTCGCGATTGAGCAGCGTCTCCGCATTGTCGGGGTGGCCGAGCACGTTGCCGGTCTTGAGCAGGAACTGCGAAAGAGCGGGCACCGCGAAAGCCCAGTTGGCGACCTGCATCCGGGCGTGGCGCGGCCGTTCGTGCTCCAGCCAGATCCCGGTCCGGATCATGGCGCCGTCCCAGGGCACCACGCCGGCGTGGTTGGCGACCAGCAGCGCCCGACCGGCGGCGGGAACGTTCTCGACGCCCTCGACCTCGACGCGCCAGTAGCGACGGTAGAGCCACTCGAAGAACGGGAGCGTGCTCTCCGTGAAAGCGGGGTCGAACCCGAAGTCGTCGACGGCCAGGCCCGGTGCCGGCGCGCTCGCGGGTTCGGCGTCGAGCACGGTCAGCGCTCTCGCCACCCGTCCGATTATGGCCGCCGGGCGGTAGGATCGCCATCGGCCTCGTCATGCCTCTCGATTTCCAGGCCGCTTCCGACGAATATCTGGGCTGGCTCGCGGTCGAAGCCAACAAGTCGCCCAACACCGTCCGCGCCTACGCGGGCGAGATCCGCCGCTTCGGGGGCTTCCTGGCCGCCCGCGGACACTCGCTGCAGATGGACGACATCGGCATCGACGACCTCCGCGCCTATCAGCGCCACCTCGCCTCCGGGCGCAAAGCGGCCTCCCGCGCGCGAGCGCTGGTGGCGCTGCGGTCCTGGCTCCGCTGGCTGGCCCGAGAGGGACTGATCGCGCGTGACGATTCCAACCGGATCACGCTCCCCAAGCTCGAAGAGCGCCTGCCCAAGCCGATGCCGCCCGAAGAGCTGGCGCGGCTGCTGAGCGCCTTACCGCGCTCGACGGCGATCGAGAGGCGCGATCGCGCGCTCGTCTACTTCCTGATCAGCACCGGCTGCCGGATCAGCGAGGCGCTCAACCTCGACCGCGCCGACGTGCCCCGGCAGGGCAACCGCCTGATCGTGACCGGCAAGGGGAACAAGCAGCGGGCGGTATTCCTCACCGAGGACGCCAAACGGGCGCTCGACGAATACCTGGAGGCGCGGGAGGATACTTCGCTGGCGCTGTTCCTCAACTACGACCGGCGCGGCCTGGCCGACCGCCGGCTGACCACCGCGGGGGCGCGCCACATCGTCAACCGCGTGCGCAAGCAGTTTGGCGCCTGGTCCTTCCGCTCACCGCACGTCGCCCGCCACACCGCCGCCACCACCCTGCTCGAGGTGACCGGCGGCGACGTCCGGCTGGTGCAGGAGGTGCTCGGCCACGCCAACCTGAGCACGCTGCAGGCCTACACGAAGATCGTCGACACCCGCAAGCAGGACGCCTACAAGGCCTACCAGCGCTACCTGGAGGAGAAGGCCCGGGAGGCCTAGAGCCCGGCTAGATGGCCTGGACGATCGCCGTCGCCTCGGCCGCGCTCAGCCGGCTCTTCTCGAGCAGCGCATCCGCGACCGCCCGGAGCGCTGCCCGGGCCTCGCGCCGGCCAAGGATGGAGTTGGCGCGCTGGGTGCAGCGCCCGAGGATCTGGCGCTGCTCCTCAGGATCTTTTGTGAGGTAGCTGAGCCATTCGCGAAAGGCGGTGTCGAAGTCGTAGGCGCTGCCGTCGGGGTCGGCTATGCCGGTCGCCGACTCGGCGACGTGGCCGGCCATGAACGCGGTCAGAACCCGCTCCACGAAGTCGCGCTGGGCGGGACTCAGGCCGTTGTTCGGCGGCCAGCCGTCCGGCGCGCGGAAGTGTGTGTGGCCGCGCCCCCCGTCCGGGTCGGGGAGCACATCGACGTCCTGGAGCTGCAGGCCCATCGCCTCGCCGACCACCACGTGGCCGGCCTCGTGGCGGGCGATCTGCTCCAGCCGCCCCTGCTCGACCGGCGGCGGCGAGACGGAGCGCACCGCGTCGGGGAGGGCGGGAGGGTCGCTGGCGGGAAAGGACTCTCGCGAGGCCTCGTCGATCCAGTCGATGCCCTCTAGCCTACCTGCAGCCGCCGAGCGGCCGAGTAGGGGTAGATGTCGATGATCTCTCCGGTGCGGACGCGGTCCTGCAGGTCGCGCCAGAACTCCACCTCGTAGAGATCCGGATGGCGCTGGTCGAGCACCGCGCGCAGACCCGGCGGCAGGGTCAGGAAGCGCGCCAGCTCGGCGGGGAAGACGTCCCGAGGCCCAACTCCGAACCACGCCTCCTCGCCAAAAGCGTCCTCTTCCGAGCTCGCCTCCGGGAGCTCGCGGAAGCTGAAGTCGGTCAGCAGCCCGAGCTCGTCGTAGTCGTAGCAGACGACCCTGAGATGCCGGGTCAGGCCGAAGTTCTTGGGCAGCAGCTCGCCCGGAAAGATGTTGTTGGCGGCCAGGTCCTTGACCGCCTGCCCGAAATCGTCCACAGCCGCCATCGCCTCCGTCTCCGGGGCCTGGGCCAGGTAGACGTCGAGCGGCAGCACGCGTCGCTCGATGTAGACGTGGTGCAGAACGACGCTGTCCTCCCGGACCGCAACCGCGTGCTCCGCGTCGCGCTCGAACTCGTCGAGCAGGCGCTCGGTGAACCGGCCGCGCTCGAACTCGAGGTGCTCGAACTCCTGGGCTTCGACCAGCCGGCCGGCCCGGTCGTGGTGGAAGACGAGGCGGTAGTTCTGGCGGACCGAGGTCGCGTTGACGGGCTTGATGGCAGGGAAGCGGTCGCGGATGACCTTGAAGACCACGTCATGGCCCGGCATCCCGAAAACGACCATCACCATGCCCGGGGTCCCGGGCACCAGGTCGAACTGTTCGCTCGTCTCGCGCAGGTAGCGGAGGATGGCGCGGTAGAGCTCGGTCTTGCCGTGCTTGTGGTGGCCGAGCGCGATGTAGAGCTCGGCCACCGGCTTCATCGGCAGCAGCTGCTTGAGGTAGCGGATCACGTGGTAGGCGGGGCCGATGTCGGCCAGGAAGTGCGAGCGGGTGAAGCTGAACACGATGCTGACGTCGTCCTCGTCGGTCAGCACGGCGTCGATGCTGATCCCCTCGGGTCCGTTCAGCAGCGCCAGCGCCAGGGGTACCGAGCCCTCGGCGAGGAAGAGCCGGCCAAAGATGTAAGCGCCCTTGCGGCGCAGGAAGGGCACCCGGACCACCTCCGCGCCCCGGATCGCGGGCGCGTGCCCTGCCGCCACCAGCTGCTGGCCGAGCTTGGCGGCCGCCAGCTCGGCCTCGCCCTCGAGATCGCGGAAGGGCGCGTCGAACGCGAGGTCGTGGAGGATCTGCGCGATCAGCTGCGCCGCCGGCCGGGGACCGGGGTATTCGCGGACCAGGTTGGCCCCGCCGCCCTGAGGGGGCGGGGCGGCAAAGTCGGTGTCGACGAACTCGATGCCCTGGTCCACGCCGACAGTGGTGAAGATGCGCCGGGTCAGCGAGTTGAAGAAGGTCTCCGCCAGCTCGCGGTCACTGCGGGCGGCGATCAGGCCCGAATAGCTCGCCTTCATGGCCGCCCACAGGGCGGCATCGCGCTCGGCGGCCGCAAGTGTGCGCCGCACGTCGCGCTCGAGGGCGTCGATCTGGCGCGTGTAGAGGTCGAGGCGCAGGGAGCCGGCGCGGACCTGCCCCATCCAGTCGCGACGCTCGAACCGAGCCTTGGCTCCCGCCGTGATCTCGGCGAAGGCGTCGACGTACTCCTGGTAGGCGGCCAGGATGGCGGCGGCCACCGACTGCGCCAGCCCGGCGGACAGGCGGCTCAGCGCTTCATGAACCGTACGCGTCGTCTGGTTCTCAGCGTCTTGGACTCCGAGGGCACGATGCTGATCGTCCCGTCCGGTTCCAGCACTCCCAGCCGGACCTCGCTCACGTCCGCCATGCCGTGCTCGCGGATCGCTGCTTCGCACTCGTCCCTGTCCACACCCTCCCGCGCCATCCGCGCCTGAAGGTAGCGGCCATCGTGGATGATGATCGTCGGCTCGGGTTCAAGAAGCCGGTGCACGAAGGCGATCCGGTCAAGCCGTGACACCAGGAAGTTCAACAGCACCAGCGTGGCCACGATCAGCAGGCCGCCCGTAAGCGACGAGTCGGGTCCCGTGACCGCCGGCTGGACGGCGTTCGCGACCAGCAGGACCAGGACCAGGTCGTAGATCGTGAACTGTCCGATCTCGCGCTTGCCGAACAGCCGGAGGCCGATCAGCAGCGCGAGGTAGATGACCACCGAGCGGAGGACCAGCTCGGCCGGTGCAGTGCCGAACTTGATGAGGTCGCCAAACATCGCGGACTTCGCTTTATAAACCCTGGACCCACGAGGGAGCGCTCAGGCAAGATTCCGAGAATTGACTAGTCCCCTGGTCCCGGAGCGCGGCCGGCGTCCCGGAGACGTCCGCTACCGGGTCGCGCGCCGGCCCAAGCTGCCGCGAACCCTCGGCGCGGGCGCCCTCTTCAGCGCCTGCTACGGCAACGTCGGCTCGTCGATCTACTACGGCCTCGGCGTCACCGCCGCCTTCGCTCTCGGGCTGACGCCGCTGGCCCTCATCCTCGCCGGCGGCATCTTCGTCACCACCGCTCTCAACTACGCCGAGGGCACCGCCGCGATGCCCCACGCCGGCGGCAGCTCGAGCTTCGCCCGCCGGGCGTTCAACGCCCCGCTCGGCTACCTCGTGGGCTGGATCCAGCTCCTCAACTACACCGCGACCGTCTCCATCTCCGCCTACACGGCGATCGCCTACCTGGCGGTGCTCGGCGAATATCTGGCGCCGCTTAAGGTGCTGACCCACGGCCCTTACACGGTGGGCGCCGCCGTGGTCCTGATCGGGCTGCTGATGGCGGTCAACGTGATCGGGATCCAGGAGTCTAGCGCCATGAACCTGCTGCTGGCGCTGCTCGAACTCGGCACCCAGCTGGTGCTGGTCGCGATGGGCGTGATCCTGCTCCTCAACATCCAGGTCGTGATCGGCAACATTCACTGGGGCGTGGCGCCGACCTGGCCCAACTTCCTGGCCTCGATCTCGATCGCGATGGTCACCTACACCGGCATCGAGACCATCTCGAACATGTCGGAGGAGGCTCGCAACCCCGCCCGTACCGTGCCTCGGGCCACCTACGGCGTGATCGTGGCCGTTCTCTTCGTATCCGCCTTCCTGCCCACGATCGGCATGAGCGTCTTCCCGGTCCACCTCGACGCCCATGGCCAGTTCACGACCGACCTCGCCACCCGCTGGGTCAACGACCCGGTGGCCGGCATCGTCAGCCATTTCCAGCCCCACTGGCTGGCGGAGCTCTCCGGGGTCTGGGTGGCGATCCTCGCCTTCACGATCCTGGTCATCGCCACCAACGCCGGACTGATCGGGATCTCGCGGCTGAGCTACTCACTGGCCACCAACGACCTCTTCCCAGCGGCTTTCAGCCGGCTCCATCCGAAGTTCAAGACGCCGTTCGTCTCGATCATCGTGTTCGGCATCGCAGCCGCCATCCTGGTGCTGCCCGGGCAGATCGCGCTGATGGGAGCGGTCTATTCGCTGGCCGCGACCTTCGCCTTTTGCAGCGCCCACCTCTCGGTGATGCGGCTGCGCTACGTCGAGCCCGAGCTCTATCGGCCCTACCGTATGCCGTTCAACATCAAGTTCGGCCGCTCCAGCATCCCTATGCTCTCGGTGATCGGGGCGCTCGGGATCGGCGCCGTATTCGCCCAACTGCTCTTCCAGAACGTCCTCAACTCGACCTGGGTCTTCCTGGCCTGGCTGGTCGCCGCCCCGGCGACCTTCATCGCCTACCGGCTCTACCACAAGGGCCCACTTTGGGAGCCGCTGGAGGTCCCGCCGGCGCTCGAGACGCGCGCGCCGATCTATGAGCGCTACCGCGTTCCCTACGAGACTCGCGTGCGGCTGGGCCGGCGGGAGCCAGACGTCATCCTGCACCCCGCGGCCGAACCGGCCGCCCGCCACCATCGCCGAACGCGTTTGCTCGGACTGCGGATGCTGATCCTCCGCCATGGCAGCGTCCGCAATCTGCTGATCACGCTGGTCGTGCTCGGCCTCCTCGCCGCGATGCTGATCCTGACCGGCGTCGGCCACGCCTGGGCGGCGGGCGTTCTGATGGTGGTGCTGGCGGTGGCGTGGCTGATGATTCGGGGCGAGAGCGAAGCCTGACTCCCTAGGCCAGGGCCAGGTCGCTGTAGTCCTGGATGATGAGCATGTGGTCGTTGGGCCCGTTGCCAGGTCCCATCCCCCAGCTCTTCTGGTAGGGCAGCGTCGACTGCGACAGCTGGTGGCCGGCGCTGTCCAGGGTGGTCAGGGTGGTCGTACCGTGCAGGCTCACCCCCACCAGCCTCGGCGCCTGGCTCGAGAACTTGGGCAGGTAGAGGGAGAGGCCGACCTCGTCGAAGGAGTAGGTCTTCAGGACGATCTGGCCCGCGGCGCCGTCCTGTTTGATCACGTCGGTGAACTCCTGCAGGCCGTCGCCTGCGGCACCCTGCTGCGCCAGCGGCAGATCGTGCGCGCGCCGGGCCTCGGACTCGATCACGAGGTCGAGGACGGCGTCGTGAGCCATGGTGGCGGCCAGCCCCGGCGTGATCTTGGGATTGAAGTCGACGACGTTGGAAGCGATCGTGACCTTGGGCACCGGAGGCAGGATCCAGGCCGGAGCTGAGGCCGGCTGGGGTCCGACGTTGGGTGCCGGCGGCAGAGCGGCGGCGCCCTGCCGCGCGGCCCACGCGCCGAGCGCCGGCCCGGTGCCCACGACGAGGCCAAAGCTGGCCTGAGCGCGGTCCGGAAGCCCGGCCGCCGGCTGGGGGCCGTGGGTGGGAAGGTCGGCGGCCGGCGGCAGCATCCAAACCAGAAGCAAGACCACCGGCAGGATGGTGGCGGCGCGGACTCCAATCGGCTGGAATCCACGGCCGCGGTCCGCCTCACGGTCCAGCGGGGCCACCAGGGCGCCGATCCCGAAGCGGAGAGCGCAGCCGATGACGAGGCTGCCCAGGATCGCGGTCTTGGTCCAGAACTCGAGCGCGGTGGGTCCGATCAGCAGCGCGGCCATCAGCGCCACCAACAGACCGAAGACGGCGCGGGCGACCGGTCCCTCGGGGACCGTCCGTGGATCGGGCAGCATGAAGAGGGCGAAGACCAGCAGCTCGGGCGAGGTGACGAGGAGCTGCCAGAGCGTCCAGCCGCACATCGGGGTCACGTGCCAGCTGGCGACCATGCAGTGGTCGGGCACGAGCCCGAGCGCGAGGCCGGTGAAGGCCGCGAACCCGGCCAGGAAGCCGATCTCGAGGCCGAGCAACCGCAGCTCGAGCGCGATCAGCAATCCCCCCACGAGGAGGATCGCGTAGGTCAGGAACATCCAGGGGCCGAGCGGTATCCACCAGAGGTCCTGCGGCTCCGTGTACTGGGGACCGAGCGCCACGAAAGCGAGCACCAGGCCCAGGTTGGAGGGGTTGAAGATGTGCTGGCCACGCCACCGAATCAGGTACTTCGACGCCATCGACACGGCGACCACGCCGACGAAGATCCAGAGCCCGTTCAAGCTCCACCACTGGCCGTGCAGCGTTCCCGGCGTACGCAGAATGAAGGCGGTGCTGTTGCCGGTGAGGAAGCCGCTCGCCGGCCACATGATGGTTCGGTCTTTGAAGAGGGCGACGGCGAACTCGATCAGCCCGCCCGCGGCGATGCAGATCAGGATCTGCGCGATCGAGAGCCGGAAGTCGAGCACCGTCTGGCCGAGGACCTGGAGCGCGATGATGACCGCCGCCACGTGCAGACGGGGGTCACGCAGGCTGGGCAGGATGACCCGGTAAGGCCGCCCCGCGATCTGGATCCCGGCCGGTTGAGCCGCCGCCCTCGTCGCCACGCCTGAAATAACGAGAATGCCACCGCCGGTGTTATCTGAGCAGCGTCAGATGGCCATTCGAGGTGGGCTCGCGGTCCTTGCGGTGCTCCTGCTGGCCGGTTGCCAGGCCCCCTTTGGATTGGGAACGCCGACCACCCGCGCATTGGAGGCTGGCGCCGCCGCGACCTTGAGCGGCGCG
>DASUWN010000126.1:0-15420 GCA_036378395.1 Candidatus Dormiibacterota bacterium
CTCCAGCAGATAGGGCTCGAACTTCTCCCACGGCGCGTCGGACACCTTCAGGCCCGCCAGGTTGTCGACGCGGCCGCGGAGCTCCTCGATGACCGCCAGCGGCACGGGATAGCCGCTGCGGGCGGCGAACTCATAAATGAAGAAGGGAAGCGGCGCGCAGGCGCGAGCGGCGGTGGTGAAGTGCTCCAGGATCGCGCGCGCGTCGAGGGCGAAGTAGGGCGGGCCGATGACGGCGACGCCGTCGGCACCGGCGCCGGCCGCGTGCTCGGCCAGAACTGCCGTGTCGCGCGTGGTCTGGGCGCCGCAGTGCGCGACCACCTTGAGCTTGCCGCCGGCGGCGGCGACGAACAGATCGGTGACTCGCTTGCGTTCGGCGACCTCGAGGAGGATGCCCTCGCCAGTCGTCCCCATCGCCAGCACGCCGTCCAGCCCGCTCCCAGCGAGGAACTCGACCAGGCCGTCGACCGCGTCCTCGTCGATCTCGTCGCCGTTGAGCGTGAGGGGGGTGACGCTGGCGGCGAGGACGCCGGAGATCGCGTGGTTCATGCCTGGAAGTCTAGAAGGGGCCTAGGACGGACAGAGCTTGAAGACATGGTCGTCCCCGGCCTGGGGCGATCCACGCCCGTCCCGGTTGCTGGTTACCACGTAGAGGCAGCCATCCGGGCCGGCTTCGGCATCCCGCAGCCGTCCCACGCCGCCCAGCACGACCTCCTGCGCCGTCACCTTCCCGGGATCGGCCGGATCGATGACGAAGCGCCGCAGCGCCTGGCCCTTGAGCTCGGCCAGGAACAGCGTCGGGCGCTCATCTTTGGCCGCGGCGTAGAAGGTCATGCCGCTTGGCGCCCAGGTGTCGTTCCCGCTCTCGGCCACCGTGGGCAGCCGCTGGGGCAGGCTGCCCTGCGGGTAGCTGGTGCGGACGTTGCCCGCCCACGCCGGCCAGCCGTAGAACGCGCCCTGCTGGACCTGGTCGAGCTCGTCGTGGCAGCAGAGGCCGAGGTCGCCGGTCGGCCCGTTGCCGCTGACGTAGAGGTGGCCGGCGGCATCCCAGGCCAGCCCCTGCGGGTTGCGGAAGCCCCAGGCGTAGATCTCGCGTCCGCTGCCGTCCTCATGGATCCGGAGAATCTTGCCGGCCAGGTTGTTGGCGTCCGCCGCGCGCGAGGCGACGAAGCCTTCGCCGGTGGTGATGTAGAGCCAGCCGTCGGGTCCGAACTTGATCCGGCCACCGTCGTGATAGCAGGAGCCGCCGGGGATGCCGTCCAGGAGTACCTGCTCGTTGACCAGCTGGTCGCCCTGGATCGTGTAGCGCACGACCTTGTCGGTCGGCCCCGCCGAGCCGGAGTAGGTGTAGTCGAGGTAGGCGTACGGCTCCTTGAGGACGAGCCCGAGGAGGCCGCCCTCGCAGCCGGAGGATTGGTAGACGTTGAGGCTGAGCGCGGGATCGGGCAGCAGCTGACCGTTGCGGATCACCCGAACCCGCCCCGGCCGCTCGGTGAGCCAGATCGAGCCGTCCTTAGCGAAGTCGAGCGCCCAGGGCGCGGTAAGCCCGCCGGCGACGGTCGACTGCGTGTAGTGGAAGGGGCCGGGCGCTTTGAGCGCCTGGCTGGTCGGCGAAGCGGACGCGGCCGGTGCCGCGGTCCTCGCCGCCGACGCCTTGGGCGGGACGGACCCGCTGCTGCAGCCGGCGACGGTCGCTAGCAGCACCACCGCGCCGAGGCGCGTCCACATGGATATCCAGTCTGGCGGCGAAACCTTAGAGCGGACGCTCTAGAGCGAGCCCGAGCGGGCCGCCACCGCGAGCGCGACCCCGAGCAGTACCAGCATCAGCGAGAGCACCAGCGCCGCCACACCGGCCACCGCCGAGCTCAGCTGACGGCGGGGCTTTTTGACCACCACCTCGGCGGTCGGCGTCGGTGTCGCGCCCGCCCGCTCGCGCGCCCGCTCGATCTGGGCTCGGCGCTCGGTGCGCAGGGTCTCGTAGAGGCTCTGCTTCTCCTTGTAGCGGGCTCGAATCACGAGAAAAGTGGCGATCAGGCCGAGGACGGCTACAGTGGGCGCCACCAAAATGGTCAAGGCGGCGGAATTATCGCTTTCCGCGCATGAAAGCGGCCTTCCCGGCGTTGTGCTCGGCGGATAGGGATAGGGGATGGTGCGCACGCGAAACGTCGCCGGCGAGACGATCGGTCAGTACGAGGTCATCGAGAAGCTGGCCGAGGGTGGGATGGCCACCGTCTACCGCGCCCACCAGCCCGTGCTCGGCCGCGAGGTGGCCCTCAAAATCCTCAGCCCGACCCTCGCCGCTGAACCTGGTTTCATCCAGCGCTTCGCCAACGAAGCGCGCACGCTGGCTAAGCTCGACCACCCCAACGTGCTGCCGGTCTACGACTTCGGCAGCTTTGGCGACCTCACCTACATCGCCTGCCCGATGGTCCTCGGCGGCACCCTCGCCGATCTGCTCCGCGACGGCCCGGTGGACCCGGTCCGAGCGGTCCAGATCCTGGCTCAGATCGGCGACGCTCTCCACCACGCGCACACCGCCGGCGTCACCCACCGCGACCTCAAGCCCAGCAACATCCTCCTCCACCCCGACGGGCGTGCCATCCTGGGCGACTTCGGGCTGGCGCGAGGCAGTGACACCGGGTCGTCGCTGACGCTCCACGGCACCGCTCTCGGCACCCCCGGCTACATGGCCCCCGAACAGGCGATCGGCGCCGAGGTCGACGCCCGCACCGACATCTACGCCTTCGCGGTGATCACCTTCGAGCTGCTGGCGGGCACGCGGCCGTACGCCGGCAACACCCGCGAGGTGCTGACCAGCACGATGCAGTCCGAGGTCCCCTCGGTGAACGTCCGCAACCCCGTCATCCCCGCCGCGGTCGACGCGGTGATCGCCCACGGGATGGCGCGGAATCCCGCCGAGCGCCCGGCCACCGTCAAAGAGTTCCTGGCCGAACTGACCCGCGCGCTGGGGCCGGTCCTGCCCGCTCCCAGCGCGGCGCAGTTGCGGGAGGCAGCCGAGCCGTCGACGGCTTCGGTCCCCGCCACGCCCTCGAACCTGACCGCCGCCACCACGGTCTGGCCCCCCGTCACCCCGACCCCGCCCCCGCCGACTCCCGAAGGCGAGGTCGCGCTGGCCGGGAATGCACCCTCCCGCCGGCGGCCGCTGGCCCAGCTCTTCGAGTCTGGCCTGGTCAAGGCCGAGCCCCAGACCCGCGTGGTCCTCAACGCGCACTTCGCGCACGCCTTCCACGCCGCCACCCACCTGGCCGGCGAGCGCTGGATCGACCTGGTCACCACCTCCGGGCTCCAGTACCTGCTCACCGACCCCGCCGACGACGACACCCGCAAGACGCCGGTCCACGAGCTGGCCTGGCTCAACGAGGGCATGGAACTCACCTTCGGGTCCCACGCCGTCAGCCAGCAGCGGCGTTGGGGCGCTCTGACCATGCAGCTGGAGATCGAGCGCACGGCGGCGTTCAAGAAGCTGCAGCGGCGCATCCGGCTGATGCCGGCCGGCCACAAGCGCCGCATCCGCGACCTGCTCACGGCCTGGTGCGAACGCATGGACAACGTGCGCGGCGAGTCGCTGCACAGCTGGCACGAGATGCAGGGCGGGGAGTTCTGGGTCGCCGTCCAGGACAACGCCTATGTCTTCGGCAAGCGCAAGCCACAGCCCTCCTGCCACGCGCTGGTCGGGCAGCTGGAGACCCTGCTCCGCTGGACCGGGCTCGCCAACCACTGGAACATCGAAGAGATCGAATGCGGCTGCGTCGACGGCAGCGACGCCTGCGTGTTCGCGGTCACCCCGGCCGGAAGCGCCTAGCTAGCCCTCAGCCTCCGCCCGGCGGCCGCGGACCCACCACAGGACGAGCACCACCAGCACCAGCACGGCCACCAGGTAACCGCCGCGCTGGATGAAGACCGCGATCCGGTCGTAGTTGTGGCCCAGCGTGTACCCGATCAGGGCCAGCATCGTGTTCCAGGGGATCGAGCCGATCACCGAGAAGACCACGAAGCGGCCGATCGGGACTCTCGCCAGGCCGGCCGGAAACGAGATGTAGGTCCGAACCACCGGCAGCATCCGTCCGATCAGAACCGCGAGCGTCCCATGGCGCTGGAACCAGGCATCCGCGATCTCGACGTGGTGCCGGCGGATGCCGACATAGCGGCCGGGCCCGAGCAGCACCTCGGTCCCCCAGCGGGCGGTGACCACGTATGCGATGCCGCCGCCGATCAGGTTGGCGAGCGTCGCCACCAGGATCACCGCCCCCAGGTTGAGCTGGCCGGTTGCGGCCAGCACCCCGCCGACCGGCACCACGATCTCGCTGGGGATCGGCAGCCCGCAGCTTTCGCCAGCCATCAAGACCAGAATCGCGAGCAGCCCGTAGCTCGCGACCAGGTTGCCGAGTGCGGCGCTCACGCGTAGACGATAGAGATGAGATGGGTCGCGGGGTCGCGGCGGCGATGATCGCGACCCTCGCGCTGGCCTGCGGAGGGACGGCACCGGCGGGGCCGGCGGCACCCACTGAGAGCTATCAGGCGCAGGTCCACCGGCTCGACTGCGAGGCGGCCGCGCTCCAGATGGTGCTGGCCGGACGCGGCATCCACCGGAGCCAGGACGCGCTGCTCCAGGCGTTCGGTCGCGACCCCCGTCCGCCGGAGATCAACCCGGATGGCAGCGTCAGCGCGTGGGGCGATCCTTATGCGGCATTCGTCGGCGACCCCGACGGCAGCGAGTCCGACCTCACGGGCTATGGCGTCTACTACCCGCCGGTGGCGGCCGCGGCCCGCGCCGCGGGTGGCCGGATCGCGGAGGCGGGCGAAGCGGTGACCCCTGACCAGCTCTACGCGGCTCTTGCCGGGGGCAAGGCGGCGGTGGTCTGGGTGAGCTTTAGCCCCGCCACCCAGTACGCGCCGCAGCCGCTCCAGCGCTACAAGGCTTTCGACGGCCGGGACGTCCCTTTCGGGCAGGGCTTCGAGCACGCGGTCGCGCTGGCGGGGGTCCGCGCCGACGCCGTCTATGTCTTCAACCCCGAGCCCGGGATGCAGCCCGAGTGGCTGCCCAAGTCCACGTTTGAGCCGGCCTACGCCAACTTCGGGCAGATGGCGGTGGTGCTCGCTTGATGGCGGGCCCCGGCTTCGACAAAAACGTTTACAGATCCGAGACAGCTCGCTCAGGAATCCCCCAGGTATACGGCCGAGACTGGCATGCGATGAGGCGCCCCCGCCTGGACGCCCGGCTCTTCCTGATCCTGGCCCCCTTCACCTTGGCCGGCTTCTTGCTGGCCGCGTGCAGCTCTCCCGTCCGGCTGGCGACCAGCAGCGAGATCGGCGGCTCGCCGGCCCCGGCCGCAAGCCAGCCGATAAACGGGAGCGCCGTCGCGACGCCCTCGCCAGGCGCGTCGCCGGGCGGCGGCCCAAGCGCCAGCCCGAATTCGTCGGGCTCGCTGGGCCAGCTCCAGGCCGCCTATCGCGCCGTGGTGGACGCGGTCCTCCCCTCGGTGGTCGAGATCGACGTCGGCAACGACCTCGGTTCGGGCGTTGTCCTCGACTCCAGCGGCGACATCGTGACCAACGCGCACGTCGTCGAGGGCGCGCGCACCATCACCGTCAAGTCTTCGAGCGGCCAGACCTACAGCGCCACTGTGGTCGGGACCTACCCGAGCAACGACCTGGCCGTGATCAAGGTCAGCTCGGGCAGCGGAGATGGGGTCAGCGGTCTCAAGCCGGCCACCTTCGGCGATTCCAGCCAGGTCCATGTTGGCGACATCGCGCTCGCGGTGGGAAGCCCGCTGGGGCTGCTGGACAGCGTCACCGAGGGCATTGTGAGCGGGGTCGGCCGGAGCCAGGACGAGGGCAACGGCGTGACCCTGACCGACCTCATCCAGACCACCGCCGCCATCAACCCCGGCAACTCGGGAGGCGCGCTGGTCGACATCAGCGGCCACGTCATCGGCATCCCGACCCTGGGCGCCACCGGCGGCCGCGGCGGCGCGGTGACCGGCATCGGCTTCGCGATCTCGAGCAACCAGGCGCTGAGCGTGGTCAAGCAGCCGGCCTCCGGAGCCCCCAAATCCACGCCCAGCCCGACGCCCTCGAACGGCGCCGCCTATCTCGGCATCGTGGTCACCTCGGATTCCGCCGGCGGGGTCGTGATCTCCTCGGTGGCGCCGGGCGGCCCGGCCGACAACGCCGGCGTCCCCGCCGGCGCCACCATCCTGACCCTGGGCGGCCGGGCGGTCACCAGCCCCTCGACGGTGAGCCAGATCCTGAGCGGATTCCGTCCCGGCCAGACCATCGCGCTGACGGTCGATCTGCCCACCGGCGGCAGCCGCACCTTCCGCATCACGCTCGGAACCCACCCCTAACTCGGCCCAACCAAGGAGACGACATGCAGGAGCCCAAAGCCCGCCGCCACCCGCTGGCGCCGGAAGTTCCCTACCGGCCGGCGCCGGCGATTCCCTCGACTCAGCAGTACGCTGCCAAGGTCCCGGCCCAGGTCGAGCAGCTCCTGTTCGAGGTGCGGAAGCTGATCGTCGGCCAGGACCGCTTCCTCGAGCGCCTGCTGGTGGCCCTGCTGGCGGGCGGGCACGTGCTGGTCGAGGGCGTGCCCGGCCTGGCCAAGACCGCCGCCGTGCGGGCGCTGGCCCAGGTCGTGGGCGGCAAGTTCGGCCGCATCCAGTTCACCCCCGACCTGGTCCCCGCCGACCTGATCGGCAGCCGCGTATTCAACCCCAGCAGCGGCAGCTTCACGACCGAGCTCGGGCCGGTCTTCTGCAACCTTCTGCTCGCCGACGAGGTCAACCGCGCCCCCGCCAAGGTCCAGTCGGCGCTGCTGGAGATCATGCAGGAGCACCAGGTCACGATCGGCAAGGAGACCTTCCCGGTCAGCGACCCCTTCCTGGTGCTGGCCACCCAGAACCCGATCGAGGCCGATGGCACCTACCCGCTGCCGGAGGCCCAGGTCGACCGCTTCATGCTCAAGGTCCTGGTCGGCTACCCGAGCCACGCCGAGGAAGCCGTGATCGTGGAGCGGATCATCGGCGCCCCCATCGAGCTGAAGCAGGTGGTCAGCCTGGAGCAGCTGACCCAGATGCAGAAGCTGGTGGCACAGGGCTACGTCGACCCGGCCGTGATCTCCTATGCCACCACGCTGGTCGCCGCCACGCGCAGCCCGGCGGGCATGGGCCTGCCCGAGTTCGCCGGCGCGGTCGCCTACGGCGCCAGCCCGCGCGCCTCGATCCACCTGGTGGCCGCCGCCCGCGCGCTCGCTTTCATCCGCGGCCGCGGCTATGTCCTGGGTCACGACGTCTTCGACGTGGCGCCCGAAGTCCTCCGCCACCGGCTGGTGCTGAGCTACGACGGCATCGCCGCCGACGTCTCGACCGAGGCCATCATCGAGCGGCTGCTCCAGCAGTACCCGGCGCCCCGGATCGACCTCGGAGACCGGCTTGGCTGATCTCCGCCGGCAGCAGCACAGCCTCGACGTCCTGCGCCGGCTGCGCTGGCCGGTCCCCGGGCGCCTGGGCGTGCATCCCTGGGGTGACGAGCGCTCGGGCGTGCTGGGCCCGGGCGTCGAGTACGCGGACGCCCGCGAGTATCAGTTCGGAGAGGACTCGCGGCTGATCGACTGGAACCTGACCGCGCGCTCCGACAGCGCCTTCGTCCGCCTCTCGCACCCCGACCGCGGCATCGACGTCTGGCTGCTGGTCGACGTCAGCCCCTCGCTCGATTGGGGCACCGCCAACTGCCTCAAGAAGGACCTCGCGGTCGAGTTCGCCGACGCGGCGGCGCTGCTGCTCACCCGCTACGGCAACCGGGTGGGTGCGATCGTCTTCGACTCGACCGTGCGGCGCATCGTGTCCCCGACTCCGGGACGGCACGGGCGCCATTCGGTGGTGGCGACGCTTCGGGCCGCCGTCTCCGATCCCGGCGCCGGCGGCACCGACCTCGAGCTCGCGCTGCGGACTGCCCGCCGCCTGGTTCGCCGCCCCTCATTGCTGATCGTGATCTCCGACTTCCTGCTCGACGCCGCCGGCTGGCGGCGCGAGATGCGGGCGGTGGCCGAGCGGCACGAGGTGGTCGCGGTGCGGGTCGTCGATCCGCGGGAGCTCGAGATCCCGGACATCGGGGTCGTCACCTTCGAAGACCCCGAGACCGGCCGCCAGGTCGAGGTCGACACCTCGAGCCGGCGCCTGCGCGAGCGCTTTCGCGCCGCGGCCGCCGAGCAGCGGGCTCGCTTCACCGGCGAGGTCCGCGAGGCCCGCGGGATTCCCATCGAGATCAGCACCGGTCGCGAGCTGGTCCAGCAGCTGGTCGTCATCCTGCGCGCCGAGCAGGCTCGCCAGCGCCGCCTCCGGAGCGCGCGATGACTTTCGCGGAGCCGCTGGCGCTGCTCGCGATCCCGGTCCTGCCGCTGCTGGCCGCGTTCTACATCGTGGCTCGGATGCGGCGCCGCCGCTACGCGTTGCGCTTCACCAACCTGGCCCTGCTGGCAAGTGTGGCCGGCCGCGGACCCGGCATCCGCCGCCACGTGCCCCCGGTGCTCCTGCTGACCGCGCTCGGGATGCTGCTCCTGGGCCTCGCCCAGCCGATCCTCTACCTGATGGTGGCCCGCAACGACGCTCGCGTCATGCTCGTGATCGACGTTTCCGGCTCGATGCAGGCAACCGACGTCGCCCCGACGCGGCTCGATGCCGCGGTGAATGCGGCGCACACCCTGGTCGACAAGCTGCCCCCCAATGCGCGGGTCGGGTTGATCGCTTTCAACGCCAATGCGCAGCTGATCCAGCCGCTGACCGACAACCGGCAGCAGGTGGTCGATGCGCTCGGCTCACTGCACGCCAACGGCTCGACCGCGATCGGAGACGCCATCGCGCTCGCGGTCGACCAGCTCAAACCGCAGCATCCGGCGGCCAGCTCGGCGCGCGGCCAGCCGGCGTCCATGATCGTCCTCCTGACGGACGGGTCCTCGAACACCGGGATCGATCCGATCGCCGCCGCCGGCCAGGCGCAGGCGGCCGGCATCCCGGTGGAGGCGATCGGGATCGGCCAGCGCAACGCTTCGGTGCGCGTGCGCGGCCAGGAGGTGGGCGGGGTCGACGAGGCGACGCTGCAGGCGATTGCCAGCCAGACCGGCGGCCACTACTTCTACGCCGAAGCGGCGGGCCAGCTGAGCCAGATCTACGGCGCGCTCGGCTCCGAGTTCGGCTGGCAGCTGACGCGCGTCAACATCGGCCCTGAGCTGCTGGTCGCCGGGATGGTGCTCGTGATCGGCGCCGCCGCCGTCAGCCTGCTCTGGTTCCGCGTCTTTCCCTGAGCTCGGAGGAGAGCATCGCGAAGCCATCGGCGTCGCGCTGGCCGCCGCGGGCACGAACCACCGTGCTGATCCAGATCAGCACGGCCGCCGCACGCCGGCGCTCCAGCTGCCCGAAGTTGCCCGCGGCCTGCTGGGCGATGTACTGGCGGCCGCTGTCGTCCCAGCCTTCCAGGTAGTGGACGCAGCCTAGGATCAGCCGGCCGAGCGCCTCCAGGCTCCCGTTTTTGGCGGCGGGGGCGACCCGGAGCGCGTCCTCGGCGGCGGGCCTAGCCGCCTCGGGGTGGCCGCTTGCCACGGCACGGCAGGCGGCGAGCTGCATCAGGCTGGCGGCGGCGGCCAGGTCGCGGCTCGGATCCGCGGCGTGGGTCGCCCAGGCCAGGTAGCCACCCGCCAGGTCGACGTCGCCGAGCAGGAATTCAAGCCATGCCAGCCGCTCCAGGGCGACCACGATCGCGGCCCCATCGGCGCTCGCCTGCGCGCTGCTGGCCGCGGCCTGGTAGTGGCGGCGCGCGCGGACGATGTCTCCGGCGCACCAGGCGGCGTCGCCGGCGCCGAGCTCGGCTCGGGTGACGGCGGTGGGGAGTCCCTGCGCGCGTTCGATGGCCGATTCGTAGACGACGGTTGCCAATCCGGACTGGCCGTCCGCCAGCAGGCAGCGGGCCTGGGCATCGGTCGCGTCCAGCTCCAGGCGATGCTGGCCCGAGCGCCGGTACTGATCGGCGGCGCCGGCGTAGCTGATCGCCGCGGCCGACAGCCGGCCCGCCGCCATCTGCTCGGCCGCGCGCCGCAGGAGGCGGGCCGCGGGAACGGCGCGCGCCGCTCGCAGGCCGGCCAGAGCGGTGAAGCCACCATCGATCATGACCAAGGCGGCGGTTCCGCTGAGCGCGAAGCCCTCGGCCAGGACGCCGGGCGCGGCACGTCCGCCGACCCCGAAGGCGAAGTCCGCAAGCGAGGCCAAGACGGCGACGGCCAGCGCCGACCACAGCAGCCGGTCCCAATCCCGGCCATCGCCTTTGTTCAAGGCGCGGACCACCCACCAGTTCGCGCACAGAAGGGCCGAGCGCCCAAGCACCATCACCGCGACTACCGTTGGCATCGCATTCACCCCCGCAGGCGCCAATGGGCGGCGCCCGTCATGTCGAATCAGACGCGGAAGTCCCATGATTCTTGCCTGGAATGGAGTACCGGCAGCTCGGTAAAGCGGGAGTACGGGTGTCCGCGATCGGCCTCGGCGGCAACACGTTCGGCCGCTTCTGCGACGAGGCCCAGACCGCGGCGGTGATCAACCGGGCGCTCGATCTCGGGGTGAACCTGATCGACACCGCCGAGAGCTATGGAGGCGGCGTCAGCGAGGAGTTCGTGGGCAAGGCCATCCGCGGCCGCCGGCAGGAGGTGCTGCTCGCCACCAAGACCGGCGCCCTGGGTGAGCCGGCTCCGCGCCTGACTCGCCGCCGGATCATCGAGAGGCTGGACGCCAGCCTTCGCCGGCTCGGCACCGACTACGTCGACCTGTATTACCTCCACTTTCCCGATCCGCTGACTCCGCTCGAAGAGTCGCTGCGGGCGCTCGAGGAGGTAGTCGCGTCGGGCAAGGTCGTCTATCCGGCGCTCTCCAACTACCCGGCCTGGCAGGTCGCTGAGGCTCTGCGGCTTGGCGAGCGCGGCAGCTGGGCCCCGCCGGTCCTCCTCCAGTCCGAGTACAGCCTGCTCAACCGCGGCGTGGAGGCGGAGCTGCTGCCCGCGCTCCGCCACTACGGCCTGGGGCTGATCCCCTACTCGCCGCTGGCCGGCGGCTTTCTAACCGGCAAGTACCGCCGCGGCGAGCCGGCGCCGGCGGGGACTCGTGGGCACGGCAGCGAGGGCTTCGAGCGGCGCTGGCTGACCGAGGCCAACTTCGATCGGCTCGACGGCTGGCACGAGTTCGCCGCGGGTCAGGGCCGGTCGTCTGCGGGGCTGGCGTTGTCCTGGCTGCTCGCCGAGCCGGTGGTGTGCTCGGTGATCGTGGGCGCGACGCGCCCGGAGCAGGTCGAGGCGAACGTGCGCGCGGCCGAGTGGCGCCTATCGCCGGAGGAGCGGGCCGCCGTCGACGCGGCCGCCGCTCAGAGTCCGGCCACTTTGCGGTAGCGCTCGAGCGCCTTCGCCAGCGCCTCGCGTTCGGCGCTTGGCTCGGAGTCCGAGCCAAGCACCGCCTCGGCCGCGCTCGCCAGCTCGTCGGCGGCCTCCCCGACCATCAGCGCCCGCTCCACCTGGCGCCGCGCGTTGTCCAGCACCGCCCGCCGCGGGTTGGTCACGGCGCGGGTGCTGCTGCCGCGTCGCGCATCGTGCCCAGGGCATACAGGTAGGCGAGCATCGCGATCGCGAAGCCGGTGGCCATCAGCATCGAGCTGAAGTCCTCGTGGTAGTTGAGGTAGCTGCCACCGTTGAAGCCGGCGGCCAGCACCGCCAGCGCTCCGATCCCGAGCGAGATGATCAGCGGCCGCGAGCGCAGCTGCACGGCGCGGGCGATGAGTCCCGCCGCGCCCAAGACCAGGATCAGCCCTAACAGCGCATGGGCCGCCAGCCACAGCGAAGGCGGCTGGAGGATGGCCCAGCTGACGCTGACCGCGACCCCGCTGAAGTATTCCGGCGGCTGAGCGCCGGGGTGCTGCCGGGGGATGGTCACAAAGAGGTTGACCCACATCCCGAGCCAGAACTGGAGGACCAGGCCGCCGGCGTAGCCGGCGATCCCGCGGCGCATCGAAGCCATGGCTACTTGGCTCCGGTCGCGCTCCCGCGGCGGGACAGCGCATCGATCGTGACCGCCGCCAGCAGCACCAGGCCGGTCACGATGAAGATTCTCTGCACGTCCAGGCCCTGCAGGTACATGCCGTTGTAGATGCCGCCGATGACCAGGCCGCCGAGGACGCCGTGGACCATCTTGCCGCGGCCGCCGAACAGGCTGGCGCCGCCGATGACGGCGGCCGCCACCGCGAACAGCACCAGCTGGCCGCCCTGGACGTTGTTCGACATCCCGCCCAGGAGCGAGGCGTACATCAGGCCGCCGATCGCCGCCGTCAGCGAGCAGAGCGCGAAGGCGAGCGTCTTCACGGTCGACACGTTGATGCCGGCCCGGCGCGCGGCCTCAGCGTTGCCGCCGATGGCGTAGACGTAGCGGCCGTAGCGGGTCCGCTCGAGCAGGATGGTCCACACGCCAAGCACCGCGAGCACGATTGGGATCACCCAGGGGACGCCCTCGAGAGTGCCCAGGTTGGCGCGGTTGACGTTGCAGATCGCGACCACCACCACGGCCGCGACCGCGATCAGGCCGACCTTGATCCAGGTCAGGCTCGCGGGCGGGGCGACCAGCCCGCTACGCCGGCGCCGGTGATCGCCGTACCAGATCAGGCCGCCCACCCCACCGACGACGAGGGCCATCGCGATCCAGCTGACGGTGGGATCGATCGTCCCCCACATCAGGTTGTAGAGGACCTGCAGGTTGGGGTCGGCGCCGGACAGGCTCGGATAGCCCGAGAAGGGCCCAAGCAGAAGCAGGATCAGCATCACGCCGTTGAAGATCAGGTAGCCGGCCAGGGTGACCACGAAGGAGGGGACGCGCAGGCGCGTGATGATCGCCCCCTGCACGGCGCCGATCGCGGCGCAAACCAGCAGTGCCGCGAGGACGGCCAGCAGCCAGGGCCAGTGCGTGGTGCGCGGCTGCACGAGCTGGACGCCGATCACGCCGCCGACCGCCGCGACAAAGCCCACCGAGAGGTCGATCTCTCCCAGCAGCAGCGCGAACATCTCGGCCATCGCCAGCACCATGAAGACCGCGCTCTGCTGGAACAGGTTGACCAGGTTTCCGGCCGAGAGGAAGACGTGTTGGGGGCTGATGATCTCGAAGACGATCACGATCGCCACCAGCCCGAAGACGACGGGGAGCACGCCGCTCTCGCCGGCTCGGATGCGGGCCAGCCAGGCTCGGGTCCAGTCGCCCAAGGACTGGGCGACGATCGAAGGCGGGAGCTCGGCTTCTCTCGCAGCCTCGGCGGTGGGGTCGAGCGGCGGATCGGTCTCCTCGGCGGGTGCGCTCACCGGATCACCGGGACCGCGCCTGAGCACCGCCGGTGGTCATGTACTCGACCACCTTCTGGCGGTCGAAGTCCGAAGCCGGCCCCTGCACCACCATCCGCCCAAGGTAGAGCACGGCGATCTGGTCGGCGACCTCGAACACGTCGTTGAGGTTGTGCGAGATCACCATCACCGCCAGGCCGTGGTCGCGCAGGCGCCTGATCAGGTCGAGCACCATCTTGGTCTGGACCACGCCCAGGGCGGCCGTGGGCTCGTCCATGATCACCAGCTTCGAGTTCCACATCACGGCCTTGGCGACCGCGACCGACTGCCGCTGGCCGCCCGAGAGAGAGGCCACCGGCTGCCGGATCGAGCGCACGGTCGTGACGCGCAGGCTGGCCAGCGTCTCCGCCGCCGCCCGCTCCATCGAGTCCTCGTCGAGCAGCCGCCGGCTCAGCCGCTCGCGGCCGAGGAACATGTTCTGGACGATGTCGAGGTTGTCGCAGAGCGCGAGGTCCTGGTAGACGGTCTCGATGCCGAGGCGGCTGGCGTCGCGGGCGCCCCGGATGTGGACGGGGGCCCCATCCCAGAAGATCTGAGCCCGGTCCGGCTGGTAGACACCTGAGATGCACTTGGTGAGCACCGACTTGCCCGCCCCGTTGTCGCCGCACAGCGCGGTCACCTGCCCAGCCGGGAGGTCGAGATCGACCCCGTACAGAGCCTGTACGGGGCCGAAGCTCTTATCCAGGCCGCGCACCTTGAGGAGCGGCTCGGCCATTGCGGTACCTAGGTTAGGTCGTGATCCCGTTGGCC
Organism: Candidatus Dormiibacterota bacterium; assembly: GCA_036378395.1. Classification (GTDB taxonomy): domain Bacteria; phylum Chloroflexota; class Dormibacteria; order Dormibacterales; family Dormibacteraceae; genus DASUWN01. Next base: position 14,177 of record DASUWN010000126.1, read on the forward strand.
TGGCAGACGGCCGCGGTCACCTGCTGGCAGAGGGTCGCGGCGTCCACGAACTTGTCCTTGATCACGGTCGAAGCGATCTTCGACTTGTCCACCCAGATTGGAGTCAGCAGCGAAGCGGGCTGCGTGCTGCCGGTCTTGCCCGAGGGCGGGGTGGTGGTGCCGTTGACCAGCGAGGTCGGCGGCTTGAGGTTGGCGCGCAGGATGGTCGCCAGCGCGACGGCGTCCTGAGCCTCCAGGTAGACGGCCTTGTAGACCGAGCCGCACTGGTAGCCGGTCAGAGTATTGGCCATCCCGTCGAGGGTGGCGTCCTGGCCGGTGGTCGGGATCGTGTTGGGCTTGACGCCCGAGTGCTTGAGCACCTGGATCACGGCGTTGCCGAGGCCGTCGTTGGCCTCGACGGTGGCGTTGATGTTGGGGTGGGCGGTGAACTGCTGCTGGAAGATCGTCTGGCCCTTGGAGTTGTCCCAGCCGGGAGCGACCTGGTCGCCGACCAGGGTCATGCCCGCGCTGTTGGTCTTACCGGGCTGCTGGGGGGTGGTCTGGTCGCCCCAGATCACCGAGTTGTAGCCCTGCGCGAAGGAGACGGCGTTGGGGTCGGTGTCCTCGCCGCCGTCGAGCACGAAGACCTGCGGCTTGGCGACGTTCCAGGCCTTGACGCAGTCCATGAAGCCCTGACCGATCAGCTTGCCGACCTGCACGTTGTCAAAGCTGACGTAGTAGGTGTCGGTACCGGTGAAGGTGGCGCGGTCGTAGCTGATGACCTTGACGCCCTTCGACTGCGCCAGCTGCTGGATCTGTGAGCCGACGGTGCTGTCAAGCGGGTCCATGATCAGGACCGTGGCGCCCTGAGTGATGTCGGCCTGCGCCAGCGCCAGCTCGGTGGCGTCGTTGCCCTGGGCGTTGTCGATCTTGTACTGCGACGAGGTGTAGCCCGCCGCGTCAAACGCCTTCTGCAGGTAGGGCTGGTCGAACTGCACGTAGCGAGTCGAGGACGTGGTGTCGGGGAGGATCACCCCAACCAGGCCTTTGCCCGCGGTGGTGACGCTCTTCAGCTGCGACATCACGCTGAAGCTGGTGTCGAACGACGTGACACTGATGTTGGGCACGTTGACCGTGGTCGTCGTCGTGTTGTTGTTGCCGCAGGCGCCGACCGCCAGCGCGGCTATCCCCAAGATCGCGGACAAAGAGAGACCGCGGAGTCTCCGAACTGTCATCTGCTCCTCCTACCCCCGTAAATGAGGTCG
>DASUWN010000127.1:0-10294 GCA_036378395.1 Candidatus Dormiibacterota bacterium
TCAGGGATCGACCCCGCGGACGCCGTCTCCTCGAAGTCCTCACCGGGACGAGCGCAGGAAGCGTTCCGCAGGGCCGCACCCAAAAAGGAGGGTAGAGCCATCAGCGCAGTGAAGCTGCGTGACGACGCGGCGCCAGGCCCCCTCGACGCCGACTTCAGCGCCGCAGGCGCCCGGCCGGCTGGGACGTTGGATGCGGTCCATCTAGCCGGTACAGGCAACGAGGGCCGCGCTAGTCGAGCGGCTGGATCTCGTCAGGCCCGAACTGGATGATCACCAGCCCGGGGAAGGCGACGAACACGCGTCCCTGGCGGGTCAGGTGGTGGATGATTCCGACCCGCCCATCGAAGGGCGAGTCCTCGCTGCGGATCCACACCTGCGTACCTGGGGTCAGCCTACCGGCTTCGTGTTCGAGCATCATGGCCTCGCGCATTAAAACGTGCGGGACCTTGGAAATACTACAGCGAAGTAGCGTTTCCCAGCACTTACTAGGGCATGGTGCTCTGAAAGGCCAGTGCAGATATCACGCGGCCATCAAATTGCGTCAGGCGGCAGCCGCGGCCGGTTGGGGAACCGGCCGGGCCGTTCGGATCGAGACCGACAGCCCCGCCGCGATCAGGCAGAGCAGTCCGGCCACGACGAAGGCGGGACCGTAGTCGCCCAGCACGGTACGGATCGCGCCCGCGCCGAAGGCCGCGAAGGCGGCCCCCAGCTGGTGGGAGGCAAAGATCCAGCCGTAGACGACCGCCATCCGCTGCTTGCCGAAGATGTCGGCGGTCAGGGCGACCGTGGGCGGCACGGTGGCGACCCAGTCCAGCCCGTAGAAGACGATGAACGCGAGCAGGCCGAGGTAGCCTGCCGAGAAGGCGAAGGGCAGAAAGAGCAGCGAAAGCCCGCGCAGACCGTAGTACCAGCCCAGCAGCCAGCGGCTGTCGAGGCGGTCGGTCAGCCAGCCCGAGACCATGGTCCCCGCGATGTCGAAGATCCCGATCACAGCCAGCAGGCTGGCGGCCCGGACCTCGGGCAGGCCGCGGTCGATCGAGGCGGGAATCAGGTGGGTGCCGATCAGCCCGTTGGTGGAGGCCCCGCAGATGAAGAAACTGCCCGCCAGCAGCCAGAACTCCTTCCGGCGCACGCCCAGCGCCAGCCCGCCGAAGGCGTTCCGGATCGGGCTGCCCGGAGTCACCAGCACCGCATCGTCGCTGGTCGCGCCGTAGGGGTGGACGCCTACATCAGAAGGGCGGCTGCGCAGGAAGGTGAGCGCTAGGGGCAGCACGAGCAGGGCGCCGGCGGTCACGGTGAGGGCGGCGTAGCGCCAGCCGAAGGTCACCGCCAGCCAGGCCAGCGAAGGCAGGAAGACGAGCTGGCCGGTGGCGCCGGCGGCGGTCAGGACGCCGAGCACGGCGCCCCGGCGGCGGACGAACCAGCGGTTGGCGATGGTGGCGCCGAGCACCGAGGCCATGGAACCGGTGCCAAGGCCGACGAAGACGCCCCAGAGCAGCGCCAGCTGCCAGGGGGCGCGCATGAAGATCGTGAGCGCGGAGCCGGCGGCGATCAGGAGCAGCGCGCCGGCGATGACGGTGCGGATTCCGAAGCGGTCCATCAAAGCGGCCGCGAAGGGCCCAGTCAGCCCGAACAGGATGAGATTGATCGAGACCGCGAGCGAGATGGTGGCGGCGTTCCAGCCGAACTCGTGCTCGAGGGGAACGATCAGCACGCCGGGGGTGGCGCGGAAGCCGGCAGCTCCGAGAAGGGCCAGGAAGGTGACGCCGGCGACGATCCAGGCGTAGTGAAGGCGCCCGCGGGCGAGCCGGGAAACCACGAGAGGGGGAACGATGGCCGGAGGGTTTGCTATTCCGTTTCAAAACCGACATGCCGGGTATCAAATCCAGCGTCATGCTGAAGTCGGCCTGGGAGATCGCCCTCGAGAAATCTCAGGAGCACGAGCGCCTGTCGCACGTCACCGAGGAGCTGCTGGAGCACGTCATGCTGCTCGAAGAGGGGTGGAACGCGATCCGGCCGCGGGACCAGGAAGACGCGGAGCCGTTCGAGAGCCGGCCCTTGGCTGCGTGACTGCCTGAAATTACTTGATTACACTGCGGGTTCTCTGAGTTGATGGAGGAACCCAGCCCGGTCCGCGTCAGCGGGCTTTCGGGGCCGCCCGTCATCGACGAGGGCCCCCTCAAGACCGATCCCAAGACGCTCGCCCAGCGCTGGACCGAGTTCAAGCAATCGCTCCGCGGCACGCTGGCCGGGCTGCCCCGCGTCCTGCGCCTGGTCTGGGCGGCGAGCCCTTCGCTGACCCTCCTCCTCTTCGCCGTCACGATCGTCTCCGGCGGCCTGCCCGCCGCCACCGCCTACCTCGCCAAGCTGCTGACCAACGCGGTCGTCGGGGGCATCCAGGCCCACTCGCGCGGCCAGAGCTCCGATCCGGCGATCCACCTGATCGTGGTCCTGGTGGCGATCCAGCTGGTCATCTTCCTCAGCACCGCGCTCCTCAACACGCTGCGCAACATCGCCCAGCAGCTGCTCCAGGAGCGCATGCAGCTGCGAATTCAGCTGATGGTGATGGAGCACGCGACCCGGCTCGACCTGCCCTTCTTCGAGGACGCCGCCTCCTACGACCTGCTCCGGCGGGCGCAGGACGACTCCGCGCGCCGCCCGGTGATGATGATCTCGACCGCGTTCGGGCTGGTCCAGACCGCGATCACCTTCAGCACCATGATCGTGCTGCTCGTCGCCGTCAGCCCGCTGCTGGCTGTGGTCGCGCTGGTGGCGCCGATCCCGACCTTCGTTAGCGACACCCGCTACGGCTGGCGCGGGTTCATGATCGCACGCTGGTCGTCGCGCCTGCTCCGCCGGATGAACTACCTGGTCACGCTGGCGACGACCGACAACAGCGCCAAAGAGGTGAAGCTCTTCGACCTCGGGGGTTACTTCGTCCAGCGCTACCAGTCGCTGGCGCAGACCTACTACCGGCGCCAGCGGGGACTGGTCGTGAGCCGCTACCTGGCCGGCTTTGGCTGGGGCACGCCGACCACGCTGGTCGGCTCGGTCACCTATCTATATGTGGCGCTGCTGGCGGTCGCCGGGCGGCTGACCCTGGGTGACCTGACGCTCTACACGGCGGCGGCGAGCTCGGTCTCCAACTCGATCAGCGGCCTGCTCACGGGGCTGAGCGACATGTACGAGCACAACCTCTACCTGTCCAACCTCTTCGAGCTGCTGGCGGCGCGGCCCCAGATCGTCGCGCCCGAAAATCCGGTTCCGCTGCCCGACCCCGTTCGCGGCGAGATCGAGTTCGAGCACGTCTCCTTCGCCTACCCCGGCTCCGGCGCGCAGGCCTTGAACGACGTCAGCTTCAAGATCCCCGCCGGGCAGACGGTCGCCGTGGTCGGCCGCAACGGCGCCGGCAAGAGCACGCTGCTCAAGCTCCTCTGCCGCCTGTACGACCCCAGCGCGGGCCGGATCCTGCTCGACAGCCACGACCTGCGCGACTACGACCCGGTGCGGCTGCGCTCGGTCTTCGGCGCCATGTTCCAGGACTACGTGACCTACCAGGCGACCGCGGCCGAGAACATCGGTCTCGGCGAGGTGGGCCGGATCGAGGACCGCGAGGCCATCGAGGAAGCGGCGACCAAGGGCGGGTCGGAGGAGCTGATCGCCGGCCTCCCGGCGGGCTTCGACACACCGCTAGGGAAGTGGTTCGAGATCAAGAGCGCCAACCTCTCGGGCGGCGAGTGGCAGAAGGTCGCGCTCTCGCGCGCCTTCATGCGCGAGGCCCGGGTGCTGCTGCTCGACGAGCCGACTTCGGCGCTGGACGCGGGCGCCGAGTACGAGCTCTTCGGCCGGCTGCGCAAGCTGACCCAGGGCCGGACCGCGGTCTTCATCTCGCACCGCTTCTCGACTGTCCGGCGGGCCGACCGCATCCTCTTCCTCGAGCACGGGAAGCTGGTCGAAGAGGGCAGTCACGCCGAGCTGATGGCGATCGGTGGTCGCTACGCACGCCTCTTCCGGCTCCAGGCGGCGGCCTACACGGGCGAGGAGATCGACACCGTCGAGGAGGCCGCGGTCGAGGTGATCGCCAGAGGCTGACCGCCCGGCCCCACCAGGTCGAGCGGGATGGGATCGGCCTGGGCGATCGAGGCGCCGTTGACCCGCACGTCGGTGAACGAGACGGAGCCGAAGTGAGCCAGTGGCAGCCGGGTGCCCTGCCGCGAGGTCAGCGCCTCCGCCACGACCTCGGCCGACGTGCGCTCGCCGCTTCCGGGCTGGGTCAGCGAGTAGCCCTGGCCGGTGGTCCGGTTCTGAAGGCTGAGCCGGTAGTGGCTGCCGTCGTACGCCACCGAGACGGCGACCTTCTCGCCCGCGCGCACGGGGAGGTCGAAGTAGACGGGCGGCTGGGGGACGAGCTCGTACCAGGCGCGATAGACGGCCTGGCCGCGCTCGCAGTTGGCTTCGGTGCCGACCTGCTCGACGCTTCGACTGCCGTAGCCGTCGAGGCTGGCCCAGAAGATGGCGTAGGACGTCTCAGTGGGCCGGCAGGTCACGGCGGGCTGGAGGAAGGTGGCGCTGACGGTCCGGAGCTCGTCGCCGCCGGCGGTCGCCACCTGGCCCGCCCAGTTAAGGCTGCCGCCCGGGGTGTGCCGGTTGGGGGCGTGCTGCGGTTGGGAAGGCGCCGGGAGCAGCACTAATAGGAGCAGCGCTGCCACGGCGAGCGGAATCGCCGGCCAGGTGTGCCGGAGCGTCACTGCTGGGCCCGAAGCTTAACCGCTAACCCAGGACCTTGAAGCAGGCCTCGGCGATCGCCTCGGCGTCGATTCCGAACTCGCGGTAGAGGTCGGCCGGGGTTCCGGACTGCCCGTACTCGGTGACGCCGAGCGCCTGGCAGCGGACGCCGAGGGCGGAGCCGACCCAGCCCAGCGCGAGGGGGTGGCCGTCGAGCACGGTCACCACCGGGTTCGAGCCGGCGGCGACCGCGCCCCGCCGCCAGGCGCGGAAGACGAGGTCGGGCGACACGCAGTTGTGGACGGACGCGTAGACGCCGTCCAGCCGGAGCTCCTCGGCGGCCAGCAGTGCGTGGGGGACCATGACGCCGGTGGCCCAGATGTCGACCCGGTTGTCGGGCCGCGCGCCCGGTTCCTGAGAGCGGTCGCGGAGCGGATAGACCCCGCTCAGCACGGCGCGCCGCTGCGCCTCGCGGTCGTCCCAGATCGGCATCAGCGCCTGGTCGACGGGCGCGGTGCTCAGGCGCAGGTAGCTCGACTCCGCCTCCGGGCCATGGAGCCGGTTGAGCGCTTCGAGCAGGATGCACTCCAGCTCCTGCTCGAAGCACGGCTCCCAATAGATCGCGCGCGGGAGGGCGACCCCAACCGGTGGCGTCACGACCGACTGGTGGGCGCCGCCCTCGGGTGCCAGCGTCACGCCGGAGGGCGTGCCGACCAGGATGAAGCGCGCGCCGGAGTAGACGCCGTAGATGTAGGCCTCGAGGGCGCGAGCCACGAAGGGGTCGTAGAGGGTGCCGATCGGGAGGAGAGGTTCGTCCGCCATCTCGCCGGCCAGGCCCAGCTGGGCGAGCAGCATCAGCAGGTTGGTCTCCGAGATGCCGAGCTCGATGTGCTGGCCCTGGGGGCTGCGGCGCCACTCGATCAGGCGCGGGCCGAGCGCGGAAAAGGGATCGCTGGTCTCGGCGGGCTCCCAGACGCCGACCTTGTTGATCCAGCCGCCGAGGTTGGTGCTGGTGGCGACGTCGGGGCTGACGGTGACCAGGCGCTCGGCGGCCTCGGGGGCGGCGCGGGCGATCGCCATCAGGATCTGGCCGAAAGCGCGCTGGGTCGAGCCGGCGCCGGAGTAGGGGCGGTTGAGGTCGGATGGGACGGCCAGCCGCACCGCAGCTGCCTCCGGTCGCGGTCCGGGGACGTCCCCCCTCTTGACCTCCCCACGCATTGCGGGGGGAGAGAGCGGAGCCCACTCGTCGTCCTCGGGGACCTCGAGCCGGCGGCGGAGCTCGGCGACCTCGTCCTTGCTGAGCAGGGCCGAGTGGTTGAGCGGGTCGCCGGCGATCGGGAGCTGCCAGCCCTTGACCGTGTAGGCGAAGACGACGGCCGGCCCGGCGGCGCGGTCGGCGGCAGCCAGCGCCTCGCGCAGAACGCCGAAGTCGTGGCCGCCGAGGTCGGCGATCAGCTCCTTGAGCTCGTGGTCGGGAACGTCCGGCGTGGCGTCGCCCAGCTCGCCGGCGATCTCGGCGGCGGTTCCGCGCAGCAGGTACTGGTAGCGCTCGTTGGGCATGTCGTCGATGGCTTTGCGCAGGCGGTGACCGCCGGGCGCGGCGAAAGCAGCCTGGAGCCGCCGGCCATATTTGGCCTCGATCACCGCCCAGCCGTTGGCGCGGAACATGTCCTCGAGCTGGCGGACCCGGATGCCGGGGACGACGCGATCCAGCGACTGGCGGTTGAGGTCGACGATCCAGATCAGGTTGTCGAGGCCGGCCAGCGCCGGCTCGGCCACGGCCTCCCACACCGAGCCCTCGTCGAGCTCGGCGTCGCCGAGGACCGAGATGAAGCGGCGAGGAAGGCCCTCGCGCTTTCCGAAGCGCGCCTGCACGAAGCGGTCGACCAGGGCCGCGAAGTTGGGCGCGACCGATCCCAGGCCGACCGAGCCGGTGGAGAAGTCGACCGGGTCAGGGTCCTTGGTCCGGCTGGGGTAGGCCTGGAGGCCGTGGAACGCGCGCAGCTCGGTCAGGTAGCGGCGGTCGAGGTTGCCGAGCAGGTACTGGATCGCGTGCAGCACCGGCGAAGCGTGCGGCTTGACCGAGACCTTGTCGCCCCGGCGCATGAAGTCGAAGAAGAGCTCGGTCAGGATCGTCACCACCGACGCCGAAGAGGCCTGGTGGCCGCCGACCTTGATCCCGCTCGGGTTGGGCCGGACCTTGTTGGCGTGGTGGACGATGTTGACCGCCAGCCAGAGCACGCGGCGCTGGATCTCGTCCAGCGCCACCAAGCGCTGGTCCTCGCTCAAAGCGCGCGCCGCCGGTTTGGCCATCGCGGTCATTATCTGGGCATGCCCGGCCCCCTCGAAGGCGTGCGCGTGCTCGAGCTGGCGACCCTGATCGCCGGTCCTTTTGCCGGCCGCATCCTGGCCGACTACGGCGCCGAGGTGATCAAGGCCGAGCCGCCCGGCCAGCTCGACCCGCTGCGGCAGTGGGGCAACCTGGAAAAGGACGGCCGGACCGTGTGGTGGCCGGTGCAGAGCCGGGGCAAGAAGCTGATCACGCTCGACCTCCGCCAGCCGCGCGGGCAGGAGCTGTGCCTTTCGCTGCTCGAGCACTGCGACGTGCTGATCGAGAACTTCCGCCCGGGGACCTTGGAGAAGTGGGGACTGGCGCCCGAGCGGCTCCTGTCTCGGAATCCGCGGCTGGTGGTGGCGCGGGTTTCCGGGTTTGGGCAGACGGGTCCATACGCGGCCCGGGCCGGCTTCGCCAGTGTTGGGGAGGCGATGGGCGGCCTGCGCTACATCAACGGTTTCCCCGGCCAGGCGCCGGCGCGAGCGGGCATCTCGCTGGGTGACTCGCTGGCTGCGTTCCACGCCGTCCAGGGCGTGCTGATGGCGCTGTACCACCGCGACGTCCACGGCGGCGCCGGCCAGGTCGTGGACGCCAGCATCCTCGAGAGCTGCTTCGCGATCCTCGACAACATGGTCCCCGAGTACTCGGTCTTCGGGTACGTGCGAGAGCCGAACGGGACGCGGATCGGCTACGCGGTGCCTTCCAACGTCTACCGCTCGCGGGATGGGAAGTGGGTCGTGGTGGCCGCCAACAACGACAACCTCTGGCGCCGGCTGTGCCGCGTCATCGGGCGCGAGGACCTGCTCTCGGATCCGCGCTATGCGACCTACATGGAGCGCACGCAGCAGGCGGACGCGATCGACGCCATGCTGCAGGAGTGGGTCGGGGCGCGTGACGCGGCCGAGGTGGACTCGGTGCTGAACGGTGCCGGGTTGGTGTCAGGTCCGGTTTACTCCGTCGCCGACATCTTCGAAGACCCGCACTACCAGGCGCGGGACATGCTGGTTGCGCGTGCCGACCCCGAGCTGGGCGCGCTGGTCATGCCAGGGGTGACGCCCAAACTGTCGGAGACGCCGGGGTCGGTGGGGGAGCCGGGCTCGTGGGATGCGGGCGTCGACAACGCTGCTGTCTATGGCTCGCTGTTGGGAATCGGCGCCGGCGAGCTGGAGGTTCTCCGCAGGGAGGCGGTGATATGAGCAAAGTCGTCATCTGCGACGTCGGACCGCGCGACGGGCTGCAGAACGAGAAGGTGATCCTGGAGCCCTCGGTGCGGGCGGAGCTGGTCGATCGGCTGGCTTTGGCCGGCCTGCCGCGGATCGAGGCGGTCAGCTTCGTCAACCCCAAGCTGGTCCCCGCCATGGCGGGCGCGGAAGAGGTCATGCAGCGGGTGTCGCGGCGGCCCGGCGTCGTGTATGCCGGCCTCGTGCTCAACGAGCGCGGGTACGACCGCGCGCTGGCGGCGGGGGTGGACGAGATCCACCTCGCGCTGACGTCGAGCGACGCCTTCGGGCTGCGCAACCAGAACCAGACCGCCGAGCAGGGCCTGGAGATCGCGCAGACGCTGATCCGGCGTGCGCGGGTGGACGGCAAGCGGATCACGGTGACGCTGATGGTCGCCTTCGGCGACCCGTTTTCGGGGCGGGTGGAGGCGGCTTCGGTGTTGGGACTGGTGGAGCGGCTGCTGGCGGCGCCGCCCGACGAGATCGCGTTCGCAGACACGATCGGGGTCGGCGTGCCGTCTCAAGTGCGGACGCTGGTCTCGGGCGCCCGATCCTTGGGCGTGGAGGTGGTAGGCGTGCACCTCCACAACACGCGGAACACCGGTTACGCCAATGCGCTGGCCGCCCTCGATGCCGGCGCCACCGTGTTCGACGCCTCGGTGGGCGGAACCGGGGGCTGCCCCTTCGCGCCGCGTGCGACCGGCAACATCGCGACCGAGGACCTCGTCTACATGTTCGAGGGCATGGGCGTCGAGACAGGCATCTCGCTGGAGCGGCTGATCGCGACCTCGGAGTGGCTCGGCCAGCGGATGGGCAAGGAGCTGCCGGGCATGGTCGCCAAAGCAGGAGCCTTCGAACCGGTCGCCTCTTGACGGTCTGATGACTGCGCCGTGACTCGGCCGGCACGGCCGCGCGGGTTTGAATCCCCACCGTGATGCAGCGGTCGACGGGGATGGCGATCCTGATCGCCGAGGACAACCCCCTCAATTTCGAGCTGGTCTCGGACCTCCTGGAGTCGCGCGGACACTCGGTCGTTTGGGCGCGCGACGGCGCGCAGGCGGTGGCCGCCCTGGAGGCTTCGAGGCCGGTTTCCGGTTACGACGTGCTGCTGCTGGACGTGCACCTACCGGTGCTCGACGGCGTCGAAGTGGCGCGCCGGGTGCAGGCGGTCGAGCTCGAGTGCCGGCCGCGCGTCATTGCGCTGACCGCTGACTCTTGCGATGCGATGCGGTGCGCACTGTTGGAGGCCGGGGCGGAAGCGTTCCTGGCCAAGCCGATGGATCTCGAAGCCGTGGTGCGCGCGGTGGAGGCGGGATGACGTGGTCTCGCTGACCGCTTTCCAGCGCGCCGTGGCCGCCAAGGACGTGAGCACTGAGAGGCACGTGGAGCGGGTCGGCATCCTGGCGCGGTCGTTGGGGCGCGCGGCCGGCGTGCGCGGGCTCGACCTGGAGAACCTGGTCTCGGGCGCGCTGCTGCACGACGTCGGGAAGCTCTACGTGCCGGATTCGATCCTGGGCAAGCGGGGGCCGCTGACGCTGGAAGAGCAGGTCGTGATGCAGTCGCATACCACGCGCGGTGAGGCGATGCTGCGGTCGGAAGGGGCTTCGGTCGAGATCATGGCGGTGGCGCGCAGCCACCACGAGTGGTGGAACGGCACCGGCTACCCAGACCGGTTGGCCGGGTTCGAGATCCCGTTTGTGGCTCGGCTGGTGGCGGTGTGTGACGGCTTCGATGCGATGACCTCGGAGCGGCCCTACCGGGCGCCGCTGTCGGTGGTCCAGGCGCTGGAGATCCTCGAGGAGGGGGCCGGGTCGCAGTGGGACGCGGGGCTGGTGGAGCTGTTCCTGGGGAGCTCGCTGCGGGCGCTGGGGGCGATCGCGGTCGCTTAGGAGCGTCGCTTCGGGGGCGGCGCGTGGATATCCTCGGGGCGGACGGGCGCCCCGCTAGCTCAGTGGATAGAGCAGCTGCCTTCTAAGCAGTTGGTCCGGGGTTCGAATCCTCGGCGGGGCACCAA
>DASUWN010000128.1:0-13073 GCA_036378395.1 Candidatus Dormiibacterota bacterium
CAAGTTGGAGGGCCCAATGGCAACCGCCGTCAAGCGTGAAACCCGCCGCGACACGAACATCTCTCTGGATAAGCCGATTTACACCATCAGCGTGGCCTCCGAGATCCTGGAAACGCATCCGCGGACGCTGATGCTGTACGAGGACGTGGGCCTGATCGAGCCCTTCCGGACGCCGACCAACCGGCGTCGCTACTCGCAGCGCGACATCCGCAAGCTGCAGGTGATCCAGCACCTCACCCGCGAGAAAGGAGTCAACCTGGCCGGCGTCCGGCACATCCTCTCGCTCTTTGAAGCCATGAAGAAGCGGGGCCTGGAGCCACCGCCGGACCTTAAAGAGGTCTTCGAGCGCTACTCGGAGATCATCTAGCAAGGCTGTAAGCAAAGGCCGCGTTCAGCGGTTGACCTGCCCGCGCCGGGCGGGGGTAGAATGGTGTCGCGCGGTTCTACGGAACCCGCCTCAAAGTGCCCTCCCTCCTTTCTTGAGGGTCCCTCGCCTTCCGGGGTGGGGGACCTTCTTTATCCGGTCGAGGGACACTAATCCGTCGTGACCCGCTTCGCGATCGACCTCACCGCCTGCTGGCGGCCGCGGGTCGGGATGGTGACGCTCGCGCTGGAGCTGACCGCGGCCTTGATCGAGCGAGGGCAGGCCGCTGACTTCACCCTCCTCTGCAGCCGAGAGCGCCCGGCGGGTTTCGAGGCGCCGCCGGCGGTCCTGTCTCCTCACCGCCACGAGGTTGCCAACAAGCTGCTCTGGCTGCCGGCCGTGGAGCCGCAGCTGGAGGCGGGCGCGATCCTCTACCCCTACTGGCCGAGCCCGCCTCGACGCCGCCGAGGGGCTCCGCCGGCGGTCGTGTTCGTGCACGACCTAGCCTTCCGCCTCCGGCCGGGCGAGGTGCCCTGGCAGCAGCGGGCGTATTTGGGCTACGTCCTGCCCCGTTCGCTGTCGCAAGCGGCGGCCATTGTCGTCCCCTCCCGGGCGACCCGCGACGACCTGCTCGCGGCTTATCGCCTGGCCGAGGACCGAGTTCATGTGGTCCCCGAGGCTCCGGCCCGCATGGGCGACGAGCCGGGCGCGCTGCCCGCGGGCGTGCAGCCGCCGTTCCTGCTCAGCGTCGCCACCATCGAGCCGCGGAAGAACTATCCGCGCCTGGTCGGCGCCTACCGGCGGCTGCGCGACGAGCTTCCCGACGCGCCCGACCTGGTGGTCGTGGGCCGCACCGGCTGGGCTTACGGCAATGCCCTCGAGCTGCTGCGCGAGACGCCCGGAGTGCGCCTGCTCGGCCACGTGGACGACTCCACACTGCTCGCCCTCTACCGTTCGGCCACGGCACTGGTGTTCCCGAGCCTCTACGAGGGCTTCGGGCTGCCGCTGGTGGAGGCGATGCGAGAGGGGCTGCCCGCGTTGATCGGCGAGCGCGGCGCGCTGCCCGAGGTCGCCGCCGGCGCCGCCCTCGAGGTCGACGCCGAGGACGCCGATGCGATTGCGGCCGGAATGCGGCGACTGATCGATGACGCGGCGCTGCGCCGGCGTCTGGCCGGCGAAGGCCGCGCCCGCGCCGCCGGCTTCAGCTGGGAGCGCTCGGGGGCGGCCGTGGAAGAGATCCTCCGATCGGTGGCGGCGACCGGCTCGGCTACGATCGCCTCGTGAGCGAGGCCCACCGGGTGCGGGTGCTCCTGCTGGCCGAGTCCGACGGTGAGCACGGCTACGCGGCCCTGGCCGGTGCCCTGCTGCGGCGCCTAAGCGGCTTCTCGGCGCTTGAGGTCGACACCGGCGGCCGGCTGGACGGTCACGACGTCGTCCTCGCGGCCGCCGACCGGCCGCTGGACCGCGACCGCGCCGAAGAGCTCGCCGGCTTCCTCCGCCGGGGCGGCGGACTGGTCGGCATCCACCAGACGCTGGCCGCTTGGGGGATGGCGCCGGAAGGCGAGCAGACGCCGATCACCGAGCTCCGCGTGCACGCCCTCGCCGGACATCCGCTCGCCGACCGGCTGGACGAGGAGCTGCGCCTGCGCGATGCGCTGCCGCTGATCGAGGCGCCACCCGAAGCCACCGTGCTGGCGACGGTGTCGTGGCACTACGGCGACCGGCCGGTCGCTTATGCCCGCGCCGAGGGCGCGGGGCGGATCGTGCACCTCGGCCTCGGCCACACGCAGGAAGCGTGGGCGGCGCCCGCGTTCGCCCAGCTCGTGCACCGCTGCCTCCGGCACGCGGCCGACCTCCAGCCGGCGCCGCCGGTCGGCGTCGGCCTCTACGGCTACGGCGCGATCGGCCGCGAACACGCTGAGGCGGCGGCCGCCGTGGCCGGGTTCGAGCTGCGGGGCATCTGCGACCGCTCCCCGGCCCGGCGCGACCAGGCGGCGGCTTTCGGCGTCAAGACCTACGCCGAAGGCACGGCGATGCTCGCCGACCCCGCCGTCGACCTGGTCGTGGTCGGGCTGCCCCCGGTCGCCCATACCGAGGCGGTGCTCGAGGCGCTGGCGGCGGGCAAGCACGTGGTCTGCGAGAAGCCTTTCGCGCTGCATGCTGCCGACTGCGACCGGATGCTGGAGGCCGCGGCTCGCGCCGGCCGGACACTGACCGTCTACCAGAGCCGGCGCTGGGACCCCGACTTCGTGGCGCTGCGGAACGCGGTGGAGGCGGGCGCGATCGGCGACCTCTTCTACATGGAGTCCTTCATCGGCGGCTTCTCCCATCCCTGCACCTACTGGCACAGCCACGAGTCGATCTCGGGCGGCACGATCTTCGACTGGGGGTCGCACTACTTCGACTGGATGCTGACGCTGTTTCGGGAACCGGTGGCGGCGGTTGCCGCCCACGCCCATAAGCGGGTCTGGCACGACGTCACCAACGCGGACCAGGTTGGGGTCGCGGTCACCTTCGCCGATGGCAAGCAGGCATCCTTCCTGCAGAGCGACATCGCGGCCGCGCTCAAGCCCAAGTGGTACCTGCTCGGCACCGCCGGCGCGATCACCGGCGATTGGCGGCTGGAAAGCGTGAAAACCCGCGCCTGGACCGGTGACCTGGTCGAGGAGGAGCTGGCGCCGGCCGAGTCGCCGGCGACGGTTAGGGTTCACCGCCCCAACGCCGCAGGCGGCGCCCACCAGGAAGTGCTGGCGCTGGAGCCGCGCGTTCACCACGGCTTCTACCGCAATCTCGGCGACCACCTCGTAGTGGGCGAGCCCCTGGCGGTGCCCGCGACCGAGGCTCGGCGCAACATCGCGGTGATGGAAGCCGCCGCCCGTTCGATCGCGGCCGGCAAGCCCGTGGAGCTGTCCGCATAGACCAGCTCGGCTGGGGCGTGCTGGGCGCGGCCTGGATCGCCGACCGCGCCGTCCTCCCCGCCCTCCAGGGCGCCGGCAATGCGCGGGCGGTGGCGATCGCCAGCCGCAGCCCGGAACGAGCTCGGACGATGGCCGAACGGCACGGCGTGGAGCGGGTCCACGATAGCTACGAGGCCTTGCTGGCCGATCCCGAGGTCGAGGCGGTGTACCTGCCGCTCGTCAACAGCCTGCACCGGGAATGGACCCTGAAGGCGCTGGCGGCCGGCAAGCACGTCCTCTGCGAAAAGCCACTGGCGCTGACCGTGACCGAGGCGGAGGCGATGGCGGCCGGGGCGCGGGTGGCCGGCCGCCTGCTCATGGAGGCGCTCATGTACCGCTTCCATCCCCGGCTCGCGCGGCAGGTGACGGACATCGGCCGCAAGCCGATCCGGCACGTGTCATCCTGGTTCGGCTTCCGCGCCGCCGACCCCGCCAACTATCGCCTGCGGCCGGAGCTCGGTGGTGGCGCGCTGCTCGACGTCGGCTGCTACTGCCTCAGCTTCGCTCGCTGGCTCCTCGGTGAGCCGGACGAGGTGGCGGCGGTGGCCCGAACCCTGGACTCGGGGGTCGACGTCACCTTTGGCGCGGCCCTGCGCTTTCCGACCGGCCAGACCGCCTTCGCCTGGGGATCATTTGAGTCCCCCGAGTACCAGGCGGCGGAGGTCGTCTTCGAAGACCGCACGCTCCGGATCGAGGAGCCGTTCACGGCCTGGAAGAATCCCGACGATCCCTACCAGCTCATGCTCGAGGCCTTCTCCGCGGCCGCATTGACGGGGGCGGAGGCGCCGCTACCGCTCGAGGAGTCGATCGCCAACCTGCGGGTGATCGAGCGAGTGCGCGAGGCGGCCGGCCTGCGGAGCTATTGAGGGACGCGGCGGGTGCGCTGCCTGGCGTTCCAGTTCCGCTCCAGGTTGCCGATCAGCGCCTCGCTGTAGAGGCAGTAGGCCTGCTCGCGCGCATAGACGGCCATGTACAGCCGGTGCTGGTCCAACGTCTCCTGGGCCTGCCGCAGCATCCGCCGGTTGGCGACCAGCGAGGTCCGGCCTGCGCTGGTCAGCTCGGCCGCGGCGTGCTCGATGGCGCCGTCCATCTCCTCGCTATCCACAACCTGATCGCACAGCAGCCGGCCTTCGGGGCTGTCGGCCGGGAAATCCCGATTGAAGAAGATCGCCTGCCGCGCCAGGCGGTCGCCGACGAAGCGGGGCAGTCGGAGG
Organism: Candidatus Dormiibacterota bacterium; assembly: GCA_036378395.1. Lineage (GTDB taxonomy): Bacteria > Chloroflexota > Dormibacteria > Dormibacterales > Dormibacteraceae > DASUWN01. The sequence goes on from DASUWN010000128.1 coordinate 4,536, forward strand.
TTGGCGGCGCCGGGGATGATCCCCTCCTTGCGGGCGGGCACGTTGAAGTACGCGCCGCGCTCGGCGATGACATGGTCCATGATCAGCAGCCACTGGCAGGCACCGCCGATCGCCCAGGACTCGACGGCGGCGAGGAACGGTTTCTCGTGGCCCTCCTCGACCTCGGCCACGCGGAACTCGACCGGCGAGTGGCCGCGGTAGAGCTTGTTGTTGAGGCCGAGCTCGCGTTCGATCAGGAATTCGACGAAGCCGATCTGGCCGTGATACAGGTGGGTGAGGTTGATGCCGGAGCCGAAGATCCGGCGCCCGGCGTGCTTCGCATGCTCGGCGGGACCCCCGCGGAGGACCCCGACCTCGATCTCGGGATCGAGCAGCACCAGGTCGACCGCCAGCTCGAGCCGCCCGTTGGAGTGGTCGTCCTCGGCGTTGAGATGGTCGTGGTTCTGGAGCGTGATGTGCCCCACCCTGCCCCGGCGGTCGACGCGGGCCGTCCCCAGATCGACCCCCCCGGTCCGCTGCAGCTCTTCGAGTGCGGCTTCGGCTTCGGGGAGCGGGCGCTGCATGGCGTGCATCAGGTGCCGGCCGCGGAGCCGGTCGGCGAGCACGTGGGCGAGGAAGATGCCCTGGTCGATCTCGAGCCCTTGCTTTTCCTTCTGCAGCAGCTCTCGCTCCCGGGTCACCTCCGCCTCGCCTGGAAGCAGTCCCGGGAAGCGGTCGGCCACCGCGTAGACCAGCTCGCGGACGCGCAGCGACCGCGCGCCGGCGGCGGTGACCGCGTCATAGACCGCGGCGGCGTGGACCTCGAGAAAGCGCTCGCGGAACTCGCGCGCCGGCGCAGCCGCCACCTGCGTCCAGTAGGAGCGTGCAGCCTCGGCGTCGGCCTCGAGCGAGGCCGTCAGCGGCGGCGGGACCTCAGTCTGCATCGACCTCAGTAGTTTCATTCGGCGGGCCGCTGCGTGACCAGCCTGACAGAGCCGAGGTCGCCGACGAGCTGGGATTCGGCGTCCGCGGGCGCTCCAGCCGGAACGTAGATGTAGCGCGCGCGAATTCCGGCGCTCGCGGCGGTGGTCTCGACCGCCGCGAATGCTGCCTGCGCCGCGTCGTCGTCGGCATAGGGGTCGAGGATCTCGAGCAGGCGAGGCGGCCGACGGCGGTGGGTGCGACCACGGTAGGCGAAGGCCAGCGGGCGGTCGCCTGCGGTGGCGATGGCCTGCTCAGCCGTGCCGGCGGCCCGCGCCGGGTCTTGCGGCAGCACGACGAGGATCGCCGCCGGCTCCAGCCGCCGGCCGCGGCCCATCCAGACCGCGGGATGGCCGGGACGGTGCAGGTACGGAAACAGCGCGCGGGCGCCCCGGCGGCGGCGCAGCCGGTAGCTGACGAACGCGACCAGGAGGCCGACCAGCACCACGGTGGTGCCGAAGGCGGTCGCCATCGGCTTGGCGAAGAGATTGGTGATCCAGGCGGCGGCGACGAGCAGTGTCGTCAGCCCGCCGAGGGTGAACATCGGCGTCCCCACCCACTTCTTGCGCGCACGCTCATGCCAGCGGACGATGTCAAGGCTGGCGCAGGTCACCGAGAAGGCGCCGAGAAGCCCGAAGGCATAGAGGTCGCCGAGGAGCCCGGTATTGGCCTGGGTGGCGACCACGATCAGAACCGGGATCACCGACGCGACCAGGATCGCCCAGTGCGGTGTCTGACGGACGCGGTTGACGGCTGTCAACCACACGGGCAGAAAGCGCATCCGGCCCAGCGCCAGCAGAACGTGGTAGCAGCCGATCAGCGCGGTGTTGCAGGCAAAGACCAGCAGCAGGGCGGCGCTGATGGCGACCCCGTTTTGGAGCCAGGAACCGGCGGCCACCCCGCCGAGCACCGAGACGTCCTGGTTGGGATCGATCCCGGAAGGCACCATGGTGGTCGACCACAGCGTGAGCAGCGGTGTCGTCAGCGCCAGACTGAAGGCGACCGCCAGCATCGCCAGGCGCGACGTGCGGATCCGCGGTTCGCGCATCGCCGGCGCCAGCTGGGAGATCGACTCCAGGCCCGAGAAGGCGAGGAAGGCGCCCGCGTATCCGGTCAGCACCGCCCACGTGGAGAGGTGGGGGCCGGCCACCATGCGCGGCAGGGTCGCCGGGATGATGCCCGGACCGAAGCGGACCAGGACCGCCCCCACCACGGCCAGCTGCGCCAACAGCGCCAGCAGCGCGAACGCGGCGGTGACCCGGGCGCTGGCCCGAACCCCGGCCAGGTTGAGCATTGCCAACCCGACCAGCGCAGCGACGCTGGCGACCAGGACCAGGGGCTTGAGCGCGCTCGCGACCACGCTCAGGTAGATCATCCCGCTGGTTGAGCTGATGCCGGCGGTCAGGAAGTAGTCGACCAGGATGAACAGCCCGCCCAACAGCCCCGCGACCGGGTGGATGGCGTGAGTCGCCACCGTCACCACACCGCCCCCTTCCGGGTAGCGAATGGCAACCTCCGAGTACTTGACGGCGAGGAGCAGGAAGACCAGGAAGGTTAGGTCGACGAAGAGCGCGGCGTGGGTCCCGACCTGCTGAAAGAGGATGCCCGGGGTGTAGTAGACGGAGGTGCCGACGTCGGCGAAGACGACCGCCCAGCAGAGGAAGATGCCGAGAGTCCCGGCCTCCGCGGCCAGGCTCCGATCGCGGACTCCCAACTCACCTACGACCGTAACCTGCTTGCGCCCTTGACATGCTCATAACCGTCAGGTTAAATAACCATCAGGTTATGCAGGCTGTCGCGTCCGACTCCCTCTCACTCGTCTTCGGGGCCCTCGCCGACCCTACCCGCCGCCAAATCCTCCAGGTACTGGCGGAGGGCGAAGCCTCGGTCGGTGAGCTCGCGCGTCCGTTTCGCATCTCCCAGCCGGCAGTCTCCAAGCACCTGGCGGTGCTGGAGCGGGCGGGACTGGTCGCCAAGACGCGGCAGGCGCAGTGGCGCCAGTGCCGGCTGACGGCCGAGCCCCTGAAGGAGGTCGCGAGCTACATGGACGGATACCGCCGGTTCTGGGACGAGAGCTTCAGCCGTTTGGACGAGCATCTTCGCCAGCTGCAGGAAGCCGAAGCGCAGGAAGCAGAAAAGGAGAATTCGAAGTGACCCCGACCCTCAGCGTGGAGACCCCGACCGACAACGAGATCGTGATGACCCGCGAGTTCAGCGCTCCGCGCGGGCTCGTCTTCAAGGCCATGACCCAGGCCGAGCACATCAGGGAGTGGTGGGGCTGGAGCGACTGGACGATGCCGGTCTGCGAGATGGACTGCCGCCCGGGCGGCAGCTACCGATTCCTCGGTCGCGGCCCCAACGGCGAGGAGGTCCCCTTCAAAGGCGACGTGCTCGAGGTCGAGGAGCCCAGCCGGATCGTCTACACCGAGATCTTCGACGTCGCGCCCTACAACCAGGGCGAGCCGTCGGTGGTGACGACGGTGTTCGAGGACCTGGGGGGCAGCCGCACCCGGATCGTGGTGACTTGCCGGTACGAGAACAAGATGGTCCGCGACGCCGTGCTGGAGACCGGCATGGAGCGGGGCGCCGCCCACTCCTATGACCGGCTGGCCGACCTTCTGGAGCGGATCTCCTAAACGGGGCAGGGCAACGACAGGGGCCGGCCCCGGGCGGCCGGCCCTCCCAAGTCGAGCCCAAGCACATCTGAGTGATTCGACATATGTACGGGTAGACAAACGCCGGCGACGGACCTAGAGTGCCGCCGATGTCAGCCCTCGTCGACAACGAACAGGTCAAGCACACGCTGCGCCGGCGCAAGCTGGCCGCAGAACGCCACCGCCACCCGATCAACCAGGCTCACCACGACGACCGCACCTTTGGCGAGCGGATCGCCGACCGGGTCGCCGAAGGCATCGGGTCCTGGACCTTCCTGATCATCCAGAGCGCCCTTATCACGATCTGGATCTCGATCAACGTCTTCGGGCTCTTCGTGGCCCACTGGGACCCCTATCCGTTCATCCTGCTCAACCTCATGCTCTCGGTGCAGGCCGCCTACGCGGCCCCAGTTCTGATGCTGGCCGGAGTTCGCCAGGCAACAAAGGACCGGTTGACGCTCGAGCACGCGGCCAAGGAGGCGGAGAAGGGCGAGGAGGCCATCCAGCGCATCCTCCACGAGATCAAGCGGAATACCTCGCTGACGCTTGAGATCCTGCAGGAGCTCGAAGGGTGACGGCGCCCGGAGAGGAGACCAAGCGCGCCGGCGGGTACGCGCATCCCGTCAACCAGGTCCACGTCGACGAGGCCACCTTCGGCGAGCGGCTCGCCGACCGAGTCGCGACCGGGATCGGCAGCTGGCGCTTTCTGATCATCCAGAGCTTCCTGATCGCGCTCTGGGTGGCCCTCAACATCATCGGGATCATCGGCCGCTGGGATCCCTACCCGTTCATCCTCCTCAACCTCTGCTTCTCGCTTCAGGCCGCCTACACCGGTCCGGTGCTGCTGGTGGCCAACAACCGTTCGGCCCAGCTCGACCGCCTGCGCCTCGAGCACACGGCCGAGGTCGAAGACGCGGCCGAGAAGATGACCATCCAGGTCCTGGAGGAGATCCAGCGCAACACCGAGGCGACGGTCAAGATCCTCGAGCGGATCAAGGACACTCGGAGCGCATCTCGGTGAGCGTTCCCTTCCGGCACATCCTCTTCGCTGTGACCGACGCCGCCGATACCCGCCAGACGGCGCAGACGGTTCTGGCGCTGGCCCGCGCCTTCAGCTCCGACGTGACCGTCCTGCACGCTCGCGAGCGAATCGTCGGGCGGCGCGACGAGGTCCGCGAAGAGGAGTCGATCGAGGATGCCGAACGCTACGGCGAGACCATTGCGCGCGAGCTTCAAGGGGCCGGTATCAGGACCAACCTGGCCACCCAGAGCGTCCGCCCGGACCGCCTGGCGGACCTGATTCTGGGTCTAGCCGAAGCTCAGCAGGTGGACCTGATCGTGATCGGCGGCCACCATGCGCACAGCCTGCGCGAGAGCGTATTTGGCGATATCGGCAGGAGCCTCGTCCACGGCGCGAACTGCCCGGTTCTGCTGATGCCGAGCCCGCCGGGATAGGATGCGCGTCGTGGCGGAGAGCCCCGACTCGCCGATCAGCCAGCGCATCGCCGAACAGGTGGCGGACGCCATGTTCGCGCTCTCGAGCCCCAGTCGGGTCCAGATTCTCGGTTGCTTGCTCGAGGGCCCGCGGCCCGTCGGACAGCTGGTCGATGCGCTGCGCATGGAGCAGTCGGCGGTGTCCCACCAGCTCCGGGTGCTCCGGGACCTGACGCTGGTGCGGGTTGATCGCGTCGGGCGGCAGCGCGTGTACGCGCTTTACGACGAGCACGTGGCAGCGCTGCTCGAGGCTGCGCTCAACCACGTCGAGCGGCGCGGCCAGCGTTCGACCGCCCCCGGCGACCTCGCCCAGAGCTCTTAAGCCGATGGCGGCCCAGGCGCCGCGGGACCGGCACGGGCGGGCGGCCGGGAAGATCGTGGAAGCGCCCTTCACCCCCGCCGCCGACCGCCGATCGGCCCTCGACCGCGCCCACCGTGGCGACATCGTGGGCGCCCTTGGCCGGGTGGGCTCCCATGACACCGCCCCACGCCGGGGCTGGCGGCGCCGGCTGACAGCACTGCTGGCGGTGATGGGCCCCGGGGTGGTGGTCATGGTCGCGGACAACGACGCCGGCGGCGTCTCGGTCTACGCCCAGGCCGGCGAGGACCATGGATTTTTCCTGCTCTGGCTGGTGGTCGCGCTGGTCCCCGTCCTGTACTTGATCCAGGAGATGGCGGCTCGCCTGGGGGCGGTCACCGGGGCGGGGCACGCTCGCCTGATCTTTGAGCGCTTTGGCCGCCGCTGGGGCTTCTTCGCACTGAGCGACCTGCTCGTGCTCAACCTGCTGACGCTGATCACCGACTTCATCGGCATCAGCCTCGCCCTCGACTATCTCGGCCTCACCCGCTTGGTCGCGGTTCCGGTGGCGGCGCTGGCCCTGATCGCCGTCGGCAGCCTGGGCAGCTTCCGGCGTTGGGAGCGCGCGATGTTCGTGCTGATCGCGCTCAGCCTGGTCTTCGTTCCGGTGGCCGTCCTGGCCGGCCTCCATCACCCGCCGACGCAGGGGCTGGCCGGCAGGCAGGCGGGACCTCTGCCCGGCCTGGCGCTGATGGTGGTCGCCATCGCGGGCACGACGGTCGCTCCCTGGCAGCTCTTCCTGCAGCAGTCGAACGTCGTCGACAAGCGGATCACGCCGCGCTGGCTGCCCTACGAGCGCGTCGACCTCGCGATCGGCACCGCTCTCTTCGCCTTTGGCGCGGTCGCCGTCCTCGTGGCCGCCGCGAGCGTCGGGGAAGGCGGTAACGGTGGCGCTTTCGTCGACGCGGGCCGGATCGCGGCCGGCATGGGGCAAAGCCTCGGGCCGTGGGCCGGGGCGCTCTTCGCAGTGGCGCTTTTTGACGGCTCGCTCCTCGGCGCCGCGGCGGTGACCCTGGCCACCGCCTACGCCCTGGGCGACGTCTTCGGAACCCGGCACTCGCTCCACCGGCGTTGGCGCGACGCCCCCCTCTTTCACGGCAGCTTTGCGCTGACGCTCGTGCTGGCGGCCACCGTCGTCCTGACCCCCGGCGTGCCGCTCGGGCTGGTGATCCTGGGTGTCCAGGCGCTGGCCGGGGTCCTGCTGCCGAGCGCGACGGTCCTGCTTCTGCTCCTCTGCAACGACCGGACCGTTCTCGGCCCCTGGGTCAATCCGCGCTGGCTGAACCTCGTCGCCGTGCTGGTAATCGCCGCCCTGCTCGAGGTCTCGGCGCTGCTGACCCTGACCTTGCTGGATCCTCAGGTCGCCGTCCTGCCGGCCGGCTTGGCGCTGGCGGTGCTGCTCGGGCTCGGGGTCGCCATCTACCTGCTGCTTCATGCGCGAAGCCGGCGATCGGCGCCCTTCGCGGGAACGCCGTGGGAGCGGGCGACGTGGTCGATGCCGGCGCTCGAGAGCCTGCCCCCGCCCGCACGTTCAGCGGCACGGACCGTGGGTTTGACGGTCCTCCGGATCTACCTGTTCAGCGCCGGGACGCTGGTCGTGGTCAAGATCGCGGCCTCGATCCTGGGGCATTGAGGCCGGCGGTCAGCCGACGACCATCTGCGGATGGGGCACCAGCACGACCGGGATCTGCGAGTGCCGCATCAGTTGGTGGAGCAGGCTCTGGTCGTGCAGCCGCTGGATCACCGAGTGGTGGGGCGGGGCCAGCACGATCAGGTCGGCGTCGGTCTCTTCCGCAGCCGTCATGATCGTCTCCGGTTGGGGCTTGCCCTCGAAGTCGGCGACGGTGACCGCGGCGCCCAGCGCCGCCAGGCGCGATCGCGCGCGTTCGAGGACCACGTCCACCTCCTGCGCGGCGTGGCCCTGGCTGTCCACGATGCCGATGGTCGCGGTTGGATGGGGACGCTCGACGAGCAGATTGACGGCAAAGGTGACGCCCGCGCTGGCGGCCGCCAGATCTTCGATCACGAGCAGGATGCGATTGACGATGTTCGCAACCGTAACACTTGACGGAACGTTCATATCCCGCGGGTGACCGACAAAAGTAGTCCTCCCCCCGCGGCGCGCGGAGGGAGGACCGACGGAGGAGAGGACGTTCTGCGTTAGGCCGCCTTGTTGGCGAAGTCGTTGGTGTAGGTCTTGCTCAGGTCGATGGTCGCGTTCTTGCTCTTGAAGCTCGAGACGTAGTTCTGCTCGATCTTGAGCACCGTGGGCGGTCCGTCCGAGGGCATCTTGCAGCTGTCGTTGAAGATCGCCAGCTGGTTCTTGAGCGCGGTCACGTACAGGTCCTTGTTGCCGGCGTAGTAGTCGGCCGGCATCTTGGCCGCGATCTCGTCGGCGCTGTGGGAGTGGATGAACTTCATGGTCTTGCTGTAGGCGTTGACCAGCCGCTGGACGGTGTCCTTGTGGCTGTTGACGTATTCGTTCTTCATCCAGACGCCGATGAACGGGTAGTCCCCGCCCAGCGCCTGCTTGGTCAGGTCGGGCGTCCGGAGGTCGACCAGCACCTTGCCCTGGCCGCTGGTGGTCAGGCGCGAGATCGTCGGCTCGGTGGTCATGCCGGCGACGATCCGGCCCTGCGTCATGGCGGCGATGAAGGTGTCACCGGCGCCGACGGCGACAAAATGGGCCTGGTCGCCGGAGATACCCTTCTGGCCCAGGAGCGCCAATGTGACGGTGTGGGTGCCGGACCCGATATCTGTGACCCCGAGGTTCTTGCCCTTCAGATCGGACATCGACGTGATCGTCGACGCCTTCTTGGCGTCGACCATCTCCGCCTCCCCGGGCGCGATGCCGAACTGACAGACGGTCTCGATGTTCTTGCCCTGCGCCTGCAGCTCGATCGTGTGGTTGTAAGACCCAGAGCCGGCGTCGACGTTGCCGGCGACGACCTCGGTCTCGGAGCCCTGCCCGGACCCCTCGTCGACCAGGGTGACGTTGAGGTTCTGCTCTTTGAAGTAGCCCAGCTGCTGCGTGAGCATGTTCGGCAGGTAGATCTGCTTCGACAGACCCCC
>DASUWN010000129.1:0-12667 GCA_036378395.1 Candidatus Dormiibacterota bacterium
GTCGAGGCGCCGCCGCCGGCGCCGCCACCGGCAGTCGAAGCACCGCCAGCCAAAGCCCCGAAGCCGCGGAAGGAGCGCGGGCCGAGCTTTACCGATCGGATCTCAGCGCGCCTGGCCGAGGAGGCGCGCAAGCGTGAGCAAGAGCGGCTGGCGGCCGAGGAGCGGGAGCGCGCCGAAATCCTCAACAGCCTCCGCCGGATGTCGTGGGAGGCTTACCACGCGCTGATCCAGGACCTCTTTCGCCGCGACGGCTATATCACGCTGCTCCTGCCCGAGGACCCGCCCTCAGTCGGAGACTTCTGGGCCGAACGCTCGGACGACCGGGCGCTCGTCCAGTACCGGCTCCGCGACGCCGAGGTGGTCCCGGCGGGGAACGTGGTCGAGCTCGCGGCAAGCGCGCACCAGCTGGGCGCCTACAGCTCCTGGCTTTTCACCAGCGGCATCTTCGCCAGCGACGCCGAGGCGGTCGCGCAGCAGTACAACGTCACTCTGGTCAATGGCCAGATGCTGGCCGATCTCGTGATCCAGATCACGGTGCGGGAGTGGAAGCAGCAGCAGGGAGCGGCCAAGCTGGTGCGGCGGCTGCGGGGCGTTCTGGGAGGCGACTCCGAAGCGGCCTAGGCGCCGGCGGGTCGGGCTCTCCGCCGGCACCTTTGGGATGGCCTCGCATTCCCCTCTCTCTCATGCCCTGCCCGTCGGGCTGCGCATGATTCTGGCCGCGCTCGCCGAGCTCCACCCCCCGCAAATGCGGGGAACTGTGCAGTCCTGCGGCTGTTAGCCCTTGCCGCGGACCTTCCGGGGCGCGCTCCGGGCCAGCTGCATGATCTGCTCCCAGCCGCTGCTCAACCGCTCCAGCTCACGCTCGAGCTTGACGTTGCGGGCCCGAAGGGTCCGGTTCTCACGGACGAGCTTGGTCACCAAATCCTGGGTCTCGGACACCAGCTGAGAGAGGGTGTCCGTGCGCTTCGGGCGGCGCCTCCGGATCACGACCGTGAATATTATCGCCGCGGTGCTGCGAGTTGAGTCTCTTGTCAAGCGATATCGCGAAGTGACCGCGGTGGCTGACTTTACGATCGCCGTGGAGCCCGGCGAGTGCCTGGTACTGCTCGGCCGCAACGGTGCCGGCAAGAGCACCGCGCTCCGCTGCATGGCGGGCGTGATCGTGCCCAGCGAGGGTCACGTCACCATCGACGGCATCGACGTGAGCGCCGACCCGGACGCCGCGCGGGCGCGTGTCGGCCTGATCCCGGAAGTGCCGGGCCTCTACGAGCGCATGTCGGCGCTGGACTACCTCGACTACTTCGGAGCCGTCTACGACATCCCCGAGGCCGAGCGCCGCCGCCGGATCGTCGAACTGCTCGAACGCTTCGACCTCACCTCCGCCGGCGACCGCTGGCTGGGCGCCTACTCCAAGGGGATGCGCCAGAAGGTGGCGCTGATTCGGGCCACGCTCCACCGGCCGCGGCTGGTCCTGGCCGACGAGCCGACCTCGGCGCTCGACCCCGACAGCGCGCGCCGGGCCTGGAGCTACCTCAAGGGGCTGCAGGCCGACGGTGCGGCGCTGGTCGTCTGCACGCACTCGATGGAGGAGGCCGAGACCCTCGCTGGGAGCATCGGGATCATGTCCGGTGGAAGGCTGCTGGCGGCTGGGGACCTCGACGCTCTGATCCGCCGGTCCGGCCTTGCGCCCCGCCAGGAGGTCCGGCGCTGGCCGGGCTTGCAGGACATCTACCTCGCCGTGGTCGGCGAGCACCTCAACGCTGATGGCGATCGCCAGGCCGAATCCGCGTAAGGCGCGCCTGGTCGCCTGGCGCGACCTGCGCGACGCCGCCGGTGACCTGCGCCTGGCGCTGGCCATGACCGGGCTGGCACTTGCGATCCCGATCGCCAGCGCCGCCGGGATCCGAGGCCTCGCCCTCTGGGGCGGAGGCGGCGTGACCAGCGTGGTCGAACGGCTGACCGTGGTCGGCGCCTTCTTCGTGGTTTTCCTGCCCGCCAGCTTCTCGCTCGTCCTCGCGCTGGAGTCGTTCGTCGGCGAACGCGAAAGGGCGACCCTCGAGGTGCTGCTCTCGACCCCACTGAGGGAAGCGGAAATCTACTTCGGCAAGGTCGCCTCGGTCCTCGCCATCTCGCTCACGCTCTGCTATGGGGCGCTGATCGTGTACTCGCTGGCGATCTTCCCCGGGCTCGGCTACTTTCCTGTGGGTGCCCTGGTCAGCCTCGCGCTGAGCACGATCTGCCAGGTGGCGGCGATGGTCGCGGGCGCCGTGATCGTGAGCGCCAACGCCCGCACCATGCGGGCGGCCAACGTCATGGCCAGCTTCATCATCCTGCCGATGTCGGTCGTGCTCCAGGTGGAGGCGGCCCTGATCCTGGTCGGCCGCGGCGAGCTGCTCTGGGGGTTCGCGGCGGTGATGCTGGTGGCGGCCCTGATCCTGCTCCGAATGGGGTTGGCCGGCTTCAGCCGGGAAGGCTTGCTCGCACGCGACGCCGGTGGTGGCCGCCTGGTCGCGCGCCTGCGCGCCGCCCTGTCGGAGGCGTTCACGAATCGGCCCGTCTTTCCCCGCCTGCTCTGGCAGCGCCGGATTCCGATCGGCATCTCGGCGCTCGGCTTCCCCCTGGGCGCGATGACGGGCTGGCTGGCGGGCGCCTCGCACGCGATTCCCGCCGCCGTCGCGCGACCTGCTCTGTCCAGCCTGCTGCAGGCGGCCGGCGCTCCCAACCCTCCGGCCGCCGCGCTCAATTTCTTCGGCCACAACCTCACCGCCGTCCTGCTTGCCGCTGTGCTGGCGCCGCTCACGATCGGGCTCACGGGATTCGCGCTCACCTTCCTGCCCGGCTTCCTGTTCGGCTACGCGGCCTCCCTCTCGTCCTGGCCGTTAGCGCTATCCGGAATCCTTCCCAACGGCCTGATTGAGCTGCCGGCCGCGATCGTGGCGGGCGGCCTGCTGATCGAGATCGGCGCCACGATGATCCACATGGAGCCCGGCGGAGGCTGGGCGGCCCGGCTGCTGCGGGCCTACGCCGAGTACGTGCGCTCGCTGCCCTGGCTGGCGCTGGCCTTTGCCGCGGCGGCCATCCTGGAGGCTTACTGGGGCTGAGCTCTCTCCGCCTCGAACACCGCCGGCCTCCAGAGCCGTACGCCAATCACCGTCGCTCCCGCCACCACGGCGCCGAAGACCATGGCCACCGGCGGGCCGAACAGCGCCGAAAGCGCTCCCGCCTGGGTCGAGCCGATCGGGCTGGTGCCCATCATCGCCTGCGCGTAGAGCGACATCACGCGCCCGCGCAGGCTGTCCGGCGCCGCCATCTGGATACGCGTGTTGGCGGTCGCCAGGAACCACATCTGGCAGAAGCCGGCGCCGTAAAGCAGGAGCCCCGAGAGGACCGCCACGCGGCTGAAACTGAACGCGATCAGCATCAGAGACCAGACGACGCCGACCACGAACTGGCGGCGGCCGCTGCCCTGACCTGGGAAGAGCGCCAGCGTGAGGGCCCCGCTCAAGGCGCCCAGGCCGAGCGAGGCCATCAGGAAGCCGAAGCCGGCGGCGCCGATGTGGAGGACCCTGTCCGCGAAGAGCGGGATCAGGGTGAGGCGGTTCATCGCGAACAGCGAGAAGACGCCGACCATGACCAGCATCGTCCCCACCAGCGGATCACGGCGCGCGTAGCTCGCGCCCTCCCGCACCCGCGCCCAGACCGAGGTGGTCTCGGCGGCCCGGACGACGCTCGGCAGGTTGCGCATCCGAAGCAGCGCGACGATGGTGCCGGCGAAGCTGAGGGCGTTGATCAGGAAGCAGAGCTGGACGCCGAGCAAGCCGATGATGACACCCGCCACTGAGGGGCCGACCACGGCGGCGCCGTTGAACACCGAGGAGTTGAGCGCGATCGCGTTCATCAGGTCCTCGCGGCCGACCATCTCGATCGAGAACGCCTGCCGGGCGGGGACGTCGAAGACGTTGACGGTCCCGACCATCACCGCGGCCGCGAGAACGAACGGGAACTGGACGACGTGGAAGTGGGTGAGCAGGAAGAGCGTGAGCGCGGGGATGGTGTAGGCGGTCTGCGTCACGAGCAGGATCCGGCGCTTGGGGAAGTGGTCGGCGACGATGCCTCCGATCGGCCCTGCCAGCAGCATCGGCAAGAACTGGAACGCCAGCGTGATGCCGACCAGGAAGTCGTTGTGCGTCAGCAGCAGGACCAGCCAGGGCAGCGCGATGCTCTGCATCCAGGTCCCGACCGTGGAGATGACCTGGCCGGTGAAGAAGAGGCGGTAGTTGCGATGCCGGAGGGCTCCAAGCAGGCGCCTCCGCCGGGGGGCCGGGGCGGGGCTGGGCGCGGGAGAGGACAATCCAAACGGATGATCTCATTACGGCCGAAATGACCCGAGTCCGCGAAGAAGTGACCATCGCCGCCCCCGCCGAGAAGGTGTGGCAGGTCGTCCACGAAGACCTCCGCTCGGCTTCCAAATGGAACCCGCAGCTGAAACGGGCGACGCCGGTCGGCGACCACACCGGCAAGGGTGCGCGCGTGCGCTACGACCTCCAACTGCCGGGCTGGAGCGGCAGCCTCGAAGTCGAGCACACAACCTGGCGGCCGGGGAAGAAAGCGGCCGGCCGCTTCACCGATGGCCCGCTCAAGGGGACGTGGTCCTACACCTACAGCGAGCGGGCGAGCGCGACGCGGCTGGTCTACGAGATGGACTACCAGATGGGCGGCCTCCTGCGCTTCGCCGGCGGGCTGCTGGCCGCTCAGTACGCGGCTGGGATCGCGGAGGCGCTGCGGCGGCTGAAAAAGTACGTGGAGTCGAAAAAATGACGCATGCCCGCCGCTCCTGTCTCTCGGTTCCCGGCACGCAGCAGCGGTTCCACGACAAGGCCGAGGAGTCGTCCGCGGACATGGTCATGTTCGATCTCGAGGACTCGGTCGTGCCCGCCGCCAAGGCGCGCGGGCGGGAGATGGTGGTGGCGGCACTCCGCGGCCATGAGTACGCGGGGAAGCTGCGCAGCGTGCGCGTCAACGCCGGCGACAGCCAGTGGTGCTTCGAGGACATACGGGCAGTGGTGGAAGGCGCGGGCGAGCGGCTCGACACTATCGTGCTGCCCAAGGTCGAAGGCGCCCGGCATGTCCACTTCGCCGACGTGCTGCTGAGGCAGCTGGAGGCCGCCGGAGGGCTTGAGCGGCGGATCGGGCTCGAGGTCCAGATCGAGTCCGCGCGTGGGCTGGAGTCCGTCTCCGAGATTGCGTCTGCGTCGCCGCGCCTGGAATCGCTGATCTTCGGTCCCGGCGACCTGATGGCGACGCTGGGCGTTCCCGAGCTAACGATCGGGCGGACGCCCGACTACTCGGGCGAGTTCTTCCACTACGTGCACTGGCGGATCCTGGTCGCCGCCCGGGCCAACGGACTGCAGGCGATCGACGGCCCCTACGCGCAGGTGCGCGACCTCGAAGGTCTGCGCCGCTCGGCGCTGCCGGCGGCCGCGCTCGGTTACGACGGCAAGTGGGCGCTGACTCCCAACCAGGCAGAGGTCCTGAACGAGGTCTTCGCACCCCGCCAGGAGGATTTCGACAAGGCGGCCGCGATCCTCGACGCCTACGCGCACGCCACCGGTGTCGAGCAGACTGGGGCCGTCATGCTGGGGGAGGAGATGATCGACGAGGCCTCGCGGAAGCTGGCCGCGGTGATGGTCGAGCGGGGCCGGGCGGCGGGGATGACGGCGCGACCTTGGCAGCCAGCCACTTAGCGACGCTGCGCGCGGAGCTGGCCCGGCGCGTCGCGCGCGACGGCCTCGACGCCCACCAGGTGGCGGCCAACCGCCTGGCCTGGACGTACGCGCAGACCTCGGCGGCAGAAGCGGCGGTCGAGTGGGCGACAGCCACCGGCGACCGGCTGGCACGGCGGATCGCAAGAGCGGCGGAGCGAGAGGCGGAGGCGACCCTGAGCGGAGCGAGCCTCGAGGACCAGGTCGCCCTCGATTCGGATCTGGCCGAGATCTTCCGCGAGTCGAGCGCGCGCCGCGACTCGCCGCTCGAAGAGGTCGGCGCCAGCCCCGAAGAACGCGAGCTGCGGGCCACGTACCGGGATTTCTCCGACCACGTGGTCAGGCCCTGGGCGTTGCGGATCCATCGGGGGCAGCTCGACCTTCCCGACCAGATCATCGACGGCGCCGCCGAGCTCGGTCTCTTCGGCCTGACGACTCCCCTCGAATATGGCGGCAGCGCCCAGGGCGAGCCCGACTACCGGCGGATGCTGATCGCGACCGAGGAGCTCGCCCGCGGCTCGCTCAACGCGGGCGGGAGCCTGATCACGCGGCCCGAGATACTGGTCCGGGCCCTGGTCACGGCGGGCACTGAAAACCAGAAGCGGCGCTGGCTGCCGGACGTGGCAAGCGGCCGAAAGATGGTGGCGGTTGCGGTCAGCGAGCCGGGCGCCGGCTCCGACGTGGCCGCTCTCGCGGAGTGCCGTGCCGAGCGCCGAGGGGAGGGCTGGGTGCTCAATGGGCGCAAGCGCTGGGCGGGCTTCTCGGCGCGCGCCGAGCTGATCGCGATCCTGGCGCGGACCGGGCCGGCCGGGCACCGCGGTCTATCGCTGCTGGTTGCCGAGAAGCCGCGGCTGCCCGGCCCCGACTTCGAGTGGCGCCAGCCCGGCGGTGGCCGGCTCACCGGGCGCGCGATCCCGATCCTGGGCTATCGCGGGATGCACACCTACGACCTTCTCTTCGAGGATTTCGCGCTCGAGGGAGATGCCTTGATCGGCGGCGAGGAGTGGCTCAACCGCGGCTTCTACCTGCAGATGGAGAGCTTTGCGGTCGGCCGGCTGCAGACCTCCGCTCGCGCGGTCGGCGTGATGCGGTCGGCGTTCGAGGACGCCTCCACCTACACCGCCGACCGAGTCGTGTTCGGCCAGCCGGTGGGCTCCTACCAGCTGCCGCAGTCGATGCTCGGCCGCGCGATCGCGCACGCGTGCATCGCGCGCCAGCTGGGCTACGAGGCGGCGCGGGGGATGGACTCCCGCGAGGGCCAGATGCGGGCGTCGCTGGCCAAGCTTTACGCCTGCCGGCTGGCTGAGGAGGCGGCGCGGGATTGCATGCAGCTCTGGGGTGGCAACGGCTACTCCGAGGAGTCGCCGGCGTCGCTCCACTTTCTGGATGCGCGGGTGTTGACGATCTTCGAGGGCGCGGAAGAGGTGCTGGCACTGAAGGTCATCGCGCGCGCCCTTCTCGATGAGGGGGACTGATGCTGGGCTACATATTCTGGCACTGGCCGGACGACCCCGCCGCCGATCGCGAGGCCTACGAGGCGGCGCAGCGGGCGTTCCACCGGGCGCTGGCGGCGACGCGGTCGGAAGGCTTCATCCGCTCGCTGAGCTTCCGCGTCCAGGGCCTGCCCTGGCTGGGGGCGCCTGAAGGCAAGGCCTATGAGGATTGGTACCTGCTCGAGGGTTCCTACGCCCTCGACCCGCTCAACGAGCTCGCGGTGTCGGCGAGCGTCCGCGACGCCCACGCGGGCGCCGCCAACGGCGCCACGGGAGCGGGCGCGCTTTACCGATTGGCGCGGGGCGTGCCCGAGTGGGGATCGGGCGAGGTGGCCTGGGTGGCCAAGCCCCGCGGCGAGCACTACGCCGGCTTTTACGCACGCTTCCCGGACGAGGGTGTCGTGTGGCGGCGGCAGATGGTGCTGGGGCCGGCCACCGAGTTCGTGGCCGAGGGCGCGCCACCGGACGGACTGGAGGCCCTCCGGGTCCGCCGGGAGCTCTTTATCGAGACCTAGACCGGGCTGTCAGAACTGGAGGAGCTCGAGCTGCTCAGAGCGGTCCCGAACCGCGTCCCGCAGCTCGCCGAGCTGGCGGCGGAGGCGCTGGTCAGCCTCCTCGTCCTCGATCGAGACCTCGCGCAGCGCGCGCAGCACGGTGGTCAATGCGAGCAGTCCCTTCGACTCGTCGGAGCGGACGCGGCGGGCGGCGGAGCGGAGCTCGCCGGCCAGCCGGTCCTCCCCGTTGGCGCGGAGCAGGCTGTAGATCCGTGCGGCCGCGGTGAGGGCGCGCATCGTGGTCGGGTGCAGGCCGGTCGCTTCCGTCGCTCGCTGAGGGCGGGGCGCCAGCGCCGCCGGTCGAACCGGACGCCGCAGGCCGGCCAACAGGGAGCGGGCGAAGCGCGGCAGGAAGGGGCCCGCGATCACGCCGATGCCAGCCAGGACCAGCACCGCGGCCAGGCTCCCCACCACCACTTCGAGCATCGGTTCAGGTCTAGGTTACCCTCAGTCCGAGTGACATCCCAGGGGAGAATCGTGGCTATCACCGGCGCCTCGGCCGGTTTCGGAGCCGCCACCGCCCGCCAGCTGGCGGCAGCGGGCTTCACGGTCGTGGCGGGCGCGCGCCGCAGGGATCGTCTCCAGCAGCTGGCCGCCGACACCGGAGCGGTCCCCCTCGAGGTCGATGTGCGCGACGCGCCCAGCATCGAGCGCTTCGTGAGCGAGATCGACCAGCGGTTCGGCCGCCTGGACGTCCTCATCAACAACGCCGGCGTCGCCCTCGGCAAGACGCGGGTGGAGTCCACCCCAGACGAATTCTGGGAGGGGATGTGGGAGACCAACGTCCTCGGGCTGCTGCGGGTCACCCGGGCCTGCCTGCCGCTGATCCGGAAGGCTCCTTACGGCCACATCGTCAACCTGGGGTCGATCGCCAGCTTTGAGGTCTACCCCGGCGGCGCCGGCTATACGTCGACCAAGCACGCCGTCCGCGCGATCACGCGGACCCTCCGGCTGGAGCTGAACGGCGAGCCGATCCGCGTTAGCGAGGTGGCGCCTGGGATGGCTGAGACGGAGTTCAGCCTGGTCCGCTACCAGGGCGACGCCGGCGCTGCCAAGAACGAGTACCGCGGCGTCCAGCCGCTGACGGCCGAGGACATCGCTGAGGTGATCACCTTCGTCGTCACGCGGCCGCCCCACGTCGACATCGACGAGGTGGTGATCCGGCCCGTGGCCCAGGCCGCTGCCTACATGGTGGCCCGCAAGGACTAACAGCTAGCCCTTCGCTCGCAGCCGGCCGAGCTTCAGCAACGCGAAGCAGAGCAGCATCGGAATGCCGAGCGTGATCAGCCCGCTCTGGGGCCAGAAGTCAGTGTTGAAGTCGGACTGCGCGGGGCCGCCGGTGACCTGGTCGCGCTGGGCGGCGAAGAACAGCACCGAGCTCGCCACCAGCATCGAGAAGCCGAAGTAGAGCAGCGCCCGCGAGTGGCGGGGAAACCAGCGGCCGTGGCCGCTGACCATCGAGCCTCCGCTCATCACGATGTCCCAGGCCAGTGCCAGCGAGATCAGCGCCACCTGCAGCAGTCCGAGCTCGGCCTGCTTCTGGTTGAACACCTCGAACATCCACGAGATCACCTGCAGGCCGACGAGCGCGGCCAGCAGCCAGAGGGCCACGGGCACGCCGGCCGCCATCCGGCGGCGCACTGCAAACCACGCGACGGCCGCCAGCGTGAGAACGGCGGCCAGCGCCTGGACGCCCTGCAGGCGGAGGCCGGTGAGCCTGAGCCCGAGCGCGCGGTCGGGCAGGCCGAGCATCGAGGCGACCGGTCCCAGCGCCGCGACCAGGTAGAAGACCCCGACCAGCGCCAGGAAGAGGGCGGTCACCGCCAGTCCCGCGCGCAGCCGGGGCCGGAGCCACAGCCCGAGGGCGAGCAGCGCCGCCAGGACCAGCCACACCAGCGCGGCGGCGGCGTTGATCTGGTCGCCGTTGGATCTGGCTGGGGTCGCGGCCGCTCCGGCCTTAGGGTCTGGCGACCAGGTCTGGGTCATGTGCCGGAAGGTCGGCTCGTTGAGCTGGCGGAAGCTGCTCTTGGTGACGCCCGCCAGCACCCACGTCCGGCCGCCCTCGTCGCGCGTCCAGACCAGGCCCCACTGTGTTGGCGAACTCAGCTCGCGGAGCTGCCAGTCGCCGTCGGCGGCGGCCGGTCCGAGGTTGGCGCCGGAGCTCAGCGCCGCCGCATAGGCGCCCGCCGGATCCGCGCCTAAAGTCCCGCTGGGCAGGCCGACCACATCGAACCGGCTCGGGTTGCCGACCGGCGTGCCCGAAAACTCGACGCCCTTCAGGCTCCCGGATTGAAGCGAGCGCGCCTCCCAGATGCTCGGCTGCTGGATCGAAAAGGGCGGTTCTTGGGTGTGTCCGTAGTGGGTGAAGCTGAGCCCGTTCACTGTGTCCTGCTCCTGGACTCTCGCGGCGCCGGCGCCCACCGCAACCACCAGGAAGATGACGAGGTAGCCGGCGGAAGCGGCGACCACCGCGCCGACCGGCACCCGGACCGGCCGGGCGTGATGGAGGACCCGGCCGGCGAGCGCGAGACCTGCGACCAGCACGAGCAGGACCGACCCGAACGCGAGCTGCGGCCAGAGAACGCTCCCGTACTGCCGCCAAACGTCCGCCAGCACCGCCACCGCCACCAGTCCGGCCAGGACAAGCGGTATCCAGGCGCGCTCGCCAGCCAGCGAGCTCACCCGCTGGCCGATCCAGTCGCCGCTCACCTCGCCCCACTCGGTGAAGTCGGTGCCGGACATGACGAGGACCGGAATCGTGAAGAACTGGAGCACCTGGAGCTGGATCGCGAGCGTGGTGCTGAAGAGCAGCAGGGAGCCGGCGCTGAGCGAGCCGGCGATGGCGACCGCATAGAGCAGCAGCACCAGGAGCACGTGGGCGACGAAGAGCCGGGCGCTCAGCCGTCCAGGGTGGCCGCGATGCCGGAGCCGGCCGGTGAATCCGGCGATCCAGATCAGCGCCAGGACCCCAAGCGCCCCTATCAGGAACAGCGGCGCCAGCACCAGGCCGGACACCTCGAGACCGAAGAAGATCGTGAACAGCGCCAGCCCGGCCAGGTGGATCGGCCAGCGCGAATAGGCGGCTCCCATCAACAGATAGGACCAGGCGATCGCGAACAGCAGCAGACTGACGGCGAAGACCGGAATCGGGATCGTCAGCAGGTGCCCGTTGCCGGGCGAGACGTCCATCCGCGGCAGAGGGACGTCGGTGAACAGCGCCAGCGCGGTGCAGGCGAGCAGGTAGACGACCGCCGCTGCGCTGTAGAGCCGGATGCCACGCTCGGCGCGCCACAGCGCCACCGCCCGCTGGCGGAGCGCGCCAGCCAGCGACTCGTGCTCTTCTTCGACCTCGTGCGCGAGGTGCTGCGAAGTCAGTTGTAGGTGTTGCCCTGAAACTTGATCCACCCGGCCTCCGGGCAGCCGCTCGAGGTGTGGGCGTGGGTGCAGTGCACGCCCACCGACCCCGGATCGATGTAGAGCTTGCCGTGGACCACGATCGAGTCGCCCTGGTGGGCGGGGACGGGGGTCGCCAGCGCGGTGTTGTGGTCGATCTCGAGCTGGTCACCGGAGCCCGCCCGCACCTCCATGCGCTCGTGGTTGTTCGCCTCGGCCGGATTGGTGACCAGGACGGCGTCGAAGGTGACCTCGGCGCCGGCTTGGTGGCTGACGATGGCCTGGTGGAGCCCGGCGTCGTCAGGTCCCGGATCGCCGCCGCAGCCCGCCCCAGCCGCCAGCAGTAAAACGGCGCTCGACGCCGCGATCAGGCCGCGCACGCCGCCACTGCCTCCGCCACGGTGAAGCGCCCATCGAGCAGGGCCTTGCCCAGGATCACTCCAGCGGCGCCGGCTTCCGCCACCGCCTCGATGTCGGCCACCGAGGCGATCCCGCCCGAGTACACGACCCGATGCTCGGTCAGCGCCAGCACTCGCTTCAGCGCCTTGAGGTCGGGGCCGGTGAGGGTCCCGTCGCGGTCGATGCTGGTGAGCACGACCGATTGCAGCGCCGCCGCCGCCCAGCTGTCGAGCACGGTGGACAGGTCGAGCGGTTCGACGCTGAGCCAGCCGGCGACAGCCGGCCGGCCGGCACGGAGGTCGAGAGCGGCCGAAACCACGGTCGGGTGGCGCTCGGCGATGCTGGTGAGCAGGGCTGGATCGCGGACCGCCGTCGTGCCCATCACAACCCCCGCCGCACCCGCCGCGAGCCAGGCTTCGACATCGCTCACGGTGCGTACGCCGCCCGCGACCTGCACCGCGACCCCGGCGGCCGCCACCAGGCGCTCGACCACCGCCCGGTTGGAACCCCGGCCGGCGGCCGCGTCGAGGTCGACCACGTGCAGCCGGCGAGCGCCTGCGCGGGCGTAGTCGACCGCGCGCGCGACCGGATCCTCGGCGTAGGTCTGCTCGCGGTCGAAGTCGCCGTGCACCAGGCGGACGACGCGGCCCGCCCGGATGTCCAGTGCCGGGATTGCCTCCACCGGGTCAGTTTCTCGTACGTTCGAAGCATGGAGCGCGATCAGGATTCGGTCCCGCCGGACTTTCGCCAGGCGCTGGCTCGCGTCGCCGCCGGCCTCGACTTCGAACAGATGGCGGAATCAGACCGCCGGCGCTATGTGGAGTGGGTGCAAGCGGCCGAGGAACCTGATGCCCGCCAGCGGCGAGCGATCGATGCGGCGCGCATGGTCCGCGACCACCAGGATCCTTCCGAACTCAAGAACTAGTTGAGGTTCCCAGATAGATCTGAGAAACGATCAGGCCGCATGCATCGCCTCCTGGAGCCAGTCTTTGAGATGGGCGAGGGCGGGGATGTTCTCAAAGCCCCGATCCGTGAAGGCGGTGCCGTCGTAGCGCTCACCGGGAGT
>DASUWN010000130.1:0-3313 GCA_036378395.1 Candidatus Dormiibacterota bacterium
CGACTCTGGCGCCGGCGTCGTCGGTGGACTGCCCGACGTTGATCTCGCGCCAGAACCGACGCTTCAACGAGCGCATGCTCGGCCTGCTCATGCAACACCTCCGAAAAAGTCAGGTGTTGCGACGACCCCTTGACTCCAAGCGGGGCTAACCCGCGGTTTTTCGAGAAACCGGCGCCTACGCCCGGCGCTAACCCGCGGTTTTTCGAGAAACCGGCGCTTCCGCCCGGCGCCAACCCGCGGTTTTTCGAGAAACCGCCCGAACGAGTGCCGCCGGCGACGAGCAGCTGGTCACCGCCCCAACCGTAGAATCGCCGCGTGTCGGTGATTTCCGCCCGGCGCACGCCGGTCGAGCTCCTCGCCGACCTCGGCGCCTACCGCCAGCTGGTCGTCAACCTGACGATCCGCGACCTCCGCCTCAAGTACAAGGGCTCGGCGCTCGGCGTCCTCTGGTCGCTGCTCAACCCGCTGATCATGATGGTGATCTACACCGCCGTGTTCAGCGTCTTCCTGCGCGTGATCACGGTCCCCAACTACTGGGCCCTGGTCCTGGGCGGCCTTCTGGCCTGGGTTTTCTTCTCGAGCGCGCTCAGCTCGGCCACCGTCTCCTTCATCCGCAACGGCAACCTGATCACCAAGGTCGCCTTCCCGATCGAGGCGCTGCCGCTCTCCAATGTGTTCGCCCACTTCCTGAACCTGCTGATCATGCTGGCGGTGCTGCTGGTCGTGGTCGCGGTGCGCGGCATCCCGATCGGCCCCTCGCTGGTCCTGCTGCCGGTGATCGTGATCGCGCTGCTCGCTTTCACGGTCGGCCTCGGCATCTTCCTGGCCGCCCTCACCGTCTACTTCCGCGACTTCGAGCACCTGGTCGCGCTCGGCCTCACCGCCTGGTTCTATGTCAGCCCCGTCCTCTATCCGCTCGACCCGGCGGCGCTGCCCGCCAGCGCACGGCACTATGTCTGGCTGCTCAAGCTCAACCCCCTCTCCTGGTACCTGGAGCCGCTGCATTCGGTGCTCTTCTTCGGCCGCTGGCCCGATCCCACCCTCTTCGGCCTGATGCTGGCCTCCGCGATCGCCGTCCCCATCGCCGGCTATCTCTTCTTCGCCTGGCTCCGGCCGCGCATCCCGGAAGAGGTCTAGCCGCAACATGGCCGCAGCCGTCGCCCTCCGCCAGGTCCACAAGCGCTATCGCGTCTACCGCGAGCGCTACCGCTCGCTCAAGGAGATCCTCATGCACCGCCGGCTGGGCGAGTGGGAGGACCACTGGGTCCTGCGCGGGATCGACCTCGACATCGAGCGCGGCGAGATGCTGGGGATCATCGGCGCCAACGGCGCCGGCAAGAGCACCACGCTCAAGCTGATCTCGCGGATCCTCGTCCCGGATCGCGGCCAGATCGAGGTCGCGGGCCGGGTCTCGGGGCTGCTCGAGCTGGGGGCGGGCTTCCAGCCCGAGTACACCGGCCGCGAGAACGTCTTCCTCAACGCCTCGCTGCTCGGCCTGACCCGTGGCCAGATCGCCGACCGCCTGCCCGCCATCGTGGCCTTCGCCGAGCTGGAGGACGCGATCGACACCCCGCTTCGGACCTACTCCTCGGGCATGTACATGCGCCTCGGCTTCTCGGTCGCGGTCCACTCCAGCCCCGAGATCCTCGTCGTCGACGAGGTGCTGGCGGTGGGCGACGAGGCCTTCCAGCACAAATGCCTGGACTGGATCGAGGGCTTCCGCCGCCAAGGCGGAACGATCGTGCTCGTCTCCCACGACCTCGGAACGGTGCGCCAGATGTGCGACCGCGTGGCCTGGATCGAGGGGGGCCGGCTGCGCCAGGTGGGCACGGCCGCGGATGTCGTCGACGCCTATGTCGACAGCGTGCGCGAGGAGGAGAGCCGGACCGAGCCAGACGCTGCTTCAGGCACGGACCGGCCCGCGATCGAGCTCGGCCACGTGCGCCTGCTCGACCGCGCCGGCCACGCCGTCGACAGCATCGAGGCGGGGGCCGACCTCACGGTCGAGATCCCGTATCGCGTCCACCGGACGGTAACGGAGCCGGTGTTCGGCGTCGCCATCCACCGCGGCGACGGTCTCTACGTCTACGGGACCAACACCAGCGTCGACGGCGTCGGGCTCGGCCGGCTGGCGGGCCAGGGCGCCCTGCGGCTGAGCTTTCCGGCGCTGGACCTACTCTCCGGGACCTACCGGGTCACCGTCTCCATCCTGGGTTCAGCCCGGCCGGGCGCCCCGGTCGTCGACTCCCACTACCAGCGCTACACCTTCCGGGCGCGGTCGGCCAAGGGCGACCAGGGCCTGGTCCGGCTCGACCACGAGTGGGAGGTCGGCCAGCCCGCTAAGGAGCGGAAGGCCGCCGCGGGATGACCCGGCGGGCGGCGCGCCGGGCGCCGACCGCCATCTGGTAGGCCCGGCTCGCCTTGATTCGCTTCAGCTCCGCCTCGGCGCTGTCGGCCCGAACCGTGGCCTGGCTCAGCTCCTGCTGGCGCTCGAAGGCGAGCTCACGCAGCTGCTGGGTCTCGTTGCGGAGGCGCCACGCCAGCCGCTCGTAGTCGGCGACGATCCGGGCCACCGGGTCGGGACGGCGGCGGAAACGCACCGCCCAGGGCGCTATGTAGGCGCCCACGTCGTAGTCGCAGTCGCGGAATAGGCCCGCGCTCGCGAACAGCTGGCCCCAGTACTCGGGTGGCCGCACGTTGTGGTGCGAGACCTCTTTGAACTGGTCCGGCGTCGACGAGAAGAGCACGTCGTCGGTGTGGGCGCAGAGGTTGGCCACCGCCCGGTCGGCGTCCGGTGGCTCGAGGTGTTCGAGCGTCTCGATGCAGGTGATCAGGTCGTAGCGGCGGTCGAACGGCTCGGTCACGGAACCCTTTTGGCAGTACCGGCGGATGTCGTCGCGGACCTGGCCGAGCGCGTAGTCGGAGACGTCGACGCCATAGGCATCGACGCCGCGGTCGCGCAGGGCCTCGACCAGGAAGCCCATCGCGCAGCCGGCGTCAAGCACCGTCCGCGGCGCGATGTCGGCGACGATCCGGTCCGCGACCCGGCCGAAAAACTCCAGCCAGCGCCCGTTGCGCTCGTACCGCTCGCTGCCCTCTTCCGCTAAGTAGTGGTCGTAGTAGAAGGCGTCGTAGGCGTCTATGACCGGCTAATTGAACCAGCCCGCGAGGTCGACGATGACCGCGGCCTGCCCCTGCGAGTTGTAGACGTGGATGCTCCCATCGGAGCCCACCGGCACCACGGCCAGGTTGGCGATCGTCTGCCCGGCTGTGAAATTGATGTCGGAGGACGCGCCGGCGCCGGCGCCCGTCC
>DASUWN010000131.1:0-6420 GCA_036378395.1 Candidatus Dormiibacterota bacterium
TGGTCTTCGACCCCGGCCACAACAACCTGGCCCAGGGCTTCCGAGGCCCCTCGGGCGGCCACCTGCTGGGGACCGACGACCTCGGCCGCGACGAGGTGCTGATGCTGATCTACGGGGCGCGCTACACGCTGTTCCTGGGTATCGCGGCGGTGGCGATCGGGGTCGCGATCGGGGTGCCTGCGGGGGCGGTGAGCGGCTACTTCGGAGGCTGGGCGGACATGCTGATCCAGCGTCTCACCGACGTCCTGCTCGCCTTCCCCGGCATCCTGCTCGCGCTCTCGCTGGTGGCGGGGCTGGGGATCGGCCTCCGCAACGTGATCATCGCGGTCGGCGTCAGCTCGATTCCCGGCTTCGTCCGGCTGGCCCGCGCCTCCGCCCTCTCGATCCGCGAGCTGCCCTACGTGGAGGCGGCCCGGGCACTCGGCGTGCCCTCCTGGCTGATCCTCTTCCGGCACGTCATCCCCAACTCGCTGGCCCCGATCGTGGTCCAGGCGACGCTCCAGGTCGGCGGCGCCATCCTGCTCGCGGCCGCGCTCGGCTTCCTCGGGCTGGGCGTCCAGAAGCCGACCCCGGAGTGGGGCGAGATGCTGGGCGAGGCCCGGACCTACATCTTCAGCGACGCCGCGCTCGTGACTCTTCCGGGACTCGCGATCTTCGGCGCGGTGCTCGCCTTCAACCTGATCGGCGACGGGCTTCGCGACGCCCTCGACCCCCGGCTCAAGTGAGCGCGCTACTCGGCCGCTTCACGCCGGCCCAAGTCCCGCCCCGGCTGGCGCTGGCCCTCGCCGCCGCCACGCTCCTCATCCTGATCGCCGTGGCCGCCGGAGTGCTGCTCGAGGGACTGCTCTCGCGCGGCGCCGCCCTCGCCCTGCGGCTGACCCACCATTCGCCGCCGCGCAAGAGCCCGGCCCGGATCCGCCTCGACGAGCTCGACGCTCGCCTCCGAGCGCGCGAGCGGGAATCCCAAAAGTAGCAGCGCGACCGGACGTTCGCGTCCTGTACCTGGTGCCCTCCGACCTCGAGCCGCGGGCCGACTTCGAGCGCGCGGTGGGCGAGGCCGCGCGCGAGGTGCAGGCCTGGTACCGAGAGCGGGTGGCGAGGGGCTTCGAGCTGGCGGATCCCTGCCCCGAGCTGATTCGAACCTCGCATGAGGAGCGCTGGTACTCGGCCTGGGAGACGCCCTCCGACTATTCGCAGTGGTTCTGGGAGAACGCGATCGCCGACGCCGCCGAGCTGGCCGGCGCTCGCTTCGACGATCCCCAGCACTGCTGGGTCCTCTACGTGCACGCCGAGCCAGGCCCGCGGCAGGCGATCGGCGGCGCCAGCGGCATCTGCCTGCTGCCCCACCACGACCTGCTCGGACTGGTGGGCGAAAGCGGTTTTCTGGGCGAGCGGGCGACTTCACGCTGGGTCGGCGGGCTCGCTCACGAGCTCGGCCACGCCGTCGGTCTGCCCCACCCTCCACCCTGCGAGCGCGACCCGGGCCACGCCGACTGCCAGGGCCTGATGTACCACGGCTTCCGGCAGTGGCCGGACACCTTTCTGCTGCCGGCCGAGGTCGAGCAGCTGCGCCGGTCGCGCTTCTTTCGATAAATCAAGACGATCGGCCCTTGCCTTTATCCCGCCCACACAAACCTTCACGCGTTCTTAACATCAGCCGGGCATCGCGACACCAACAATTCGGCGTCAGGAAATCGGGAATTTCCATCGTTCTGGAGGGAAGGGGTTTTGTTCTCGAAGAGGGTCTTCGTCAGTCTTGCTTTTGCCGTGGCCGCGCTGGCCGCCGGCACCAGCACCGCCTCGGCCTGGGTCGAGTACTGCGACTGGGATCCGCTGGTCGTGGTCACCACGCCCGCGGGCAACATCGTCCCGGTCTACGACAGCGTCTGGACGGCAACGCCGCTCAACATCGGCCTGCCGGTCGAGACCTACACGACCGAGCGCGTCTACAGCAGCACCGGCGCTCCGCAGACCAAGGTCACGATGACGGTCCGCACACTGCCCGGACTGCTCGGCCAGTTCCGCGTCCACGACCAGGTCACCACGGGATTGCTCGGGAGCGGCACCGTGCTCGCTCAGGCGTATGGCTGGAGCGGCCAGGCGCTGACCATGAGCTTCGTACTCGACGTCGCGTAACCCAGCCGGAGCCCGGCCCGGCGTGACGCGCCGGATCCGGCTCGACGTTTACCGGACGGCGGCGATCCTGGTCGCCGCCGCCGCGATCGTGCAGTCGATGCACGCGCTGGCGGGGCGCCCCGTCAGCGCGTGGCTGTGCGCGGCCATGTTCGCCCTCGGCGTGGTCGCGCTGCAGTTCCCGCTCAGCATGGCTCCGCGGGAGAAGGTCAGTGTGGCGGCCGGCGTGTTCTTTGCCGACCTGCTGATCCTGGGGCCCGCGCTGGCGACCATCCTGGTCGCCGGCACCCAGCTCGTGAGCTCGCTGATCTCGGCGCTCCGGCGCTGGCGAATGAATCCCCGCCGGACTTCGATCCCCTTCGTGGTCGTCCCCACCATCGTCTTCAACAGCGCCCAGGCCGCGCTGTCGATGTGGGCGGCTGGAACCGTCCTGGCGGGGCTGGGCGGGGCCCTTGGACCACCCGACCCCGACCGCGGGATCCGGATCGCGGTGGGAGTGGTCGCAGCCGCGCTGGTCATGGTCGCCGTCAACGCGATGCTGGTGGCGGGCGCGGTCGCCCTCTCGACCGGCCGCAGCGCGGTCCAGGTCTTCATGCTCCAGCGGCGGCTGCTGCCCCAGGACGTCGGCCTATGCCTGCTCGGCGTGCTGGCCTGGCTGCTCAACGACCTCTACCCGTGGGCCTCGCTGCTGATGGTGATCCCGGCCTGGCTGATCTACCTGTCGCTGAAGCGGACCGTGCAGCTGGCCGAGGAGACCAACCTCGCGGTCCAGAAGCTGGCCGACATGGTGGACCGCCGCGACCCCTACACCTACGAACACTCGCAGCGGGTGGCCCGCTATGCCGAGCTGCTCGCCCGCCGCATCGGTCTCCCGCCCGAAGAGGTCGACCTCGTCCACCTGGCGGCCCGCGTCCACGACCTGGGCAAGATCGGGATCCCCGACGGCATCCTGCAGAAGGCTGGGCCGCTGACCGACGCCGAGCGCGCGCAGATGGAGCGGCACCCGGAGGCGGGCTGGGAGATCCTGAGCCAGTTCTCCGAGTACGCTTCGGTGCGCGAGCTTGTGCTGACCCACCACGAGCGCTACGACGGTCAGGGCTATCCGCGGAAGGTGGTCGGGGCGCGGCTGGCGGTGGTGGCACAGGTGATCCCGGTCGCCGACTCCCTCGACGCCATGACCAGCGCCCGTCCCTACCGCCCGCCGATGCAGCTCGAGGACGCGCTCGGCGAGCTGGTGCGGGGCGCCGGCAAGCAGTGGAACCCGGACGTGGTGGCGGCGGCGGTCGCGGTTTTCAGCCAGGAGGGCGCTTTGGCGGTAACCCTGCCCCGCCCCGGAGATCGAGCGGCGCCCCTGGCACCCGCTCAAAGCTAGCTCAGGTTTTCGGGCACCAGGGATTGGGCGGAACGCCGGCACAAGGATTGGGCATGGTCGGCTGCGGCGGCGGCATCGAGAGCGTCACGCCGGTGGTCCGCGGGTAGCCAAGCCCGGGCAGATTGGGGCAGGGCGCCAGCAGCTGGGTCGCGCAGAGCGCCTCGGCCGCGAGCACGCCCATGTCGCCGCCGTTGGGAAGGCCGCAGGGGTTGTAGGGCGGCGACTGGATGTTGGGCGGATCCGACGTCGGCTGGCCGCCGGGCTGGTCGGGGTCGGTGTTGGCGTTGAAGCAGTTGCCGGGGTCGTGGGGAGTGGTCGCGAGCCCGATGTCGCCGTTGCTGGGGTTGCCGAAGCCGCCGTTGTTGCGGAAGGTGTTGGCCCAGGTGTAGTTGCCGAAGGCGTCGTAGTAGCAGATCCCGGCGGCCGGGGCCCAGGTGCCGCCCGTGCAGTTGGGAAAGCCCGGGGGCGCGCTCTCGGGGTCGGGCAGGTCGGCCACCAGCACCCCCCAGGCGCCGTTGTCGTGGACGTCGTTCTGGTAGAGCGTGATGTAGCGCGTGCCGGCGAGCACGATGCCGGCGCCGACCGGCGCCGAGCCGGCCAGGCCGCTGTTGCCGGCGCCGGGGACGTTGGGGTTGTTGTTGTCGTGCACGTTGTTGTGCATGAAGACGGTGCAGCCCACCGCGCCCGCCACCGGCGGCTTGCTGCCCGGCGGGCAGAGGCCGATCTCGGGCGGGGGCTGGTCGTCGTTGTTCTGCGAGTTGGAGACGATCCCGCTCAGGTTGTGGTCGAACTCGGAGTCGCGGATGACCAGGTTGCCGCCCGAGTTGGTGCCCGAGTAGCCGAGCGCGCTGAACTGGGCATGCGCGTCAGCGAGCACCGAATTGCAGTTCGGGCAGGCGCCGATGTAGTAGGCGGCGTCGCCCATGTTGCTGGCGTAGGTGTGGTTGATCGACCCCGGCCCGCTCACGTTGTTGGCGTAGATCCCGTACTCGCCGCGCGGGTTGTAGACGCCGTTGGAGTAGGTCGAGGTGGCGGTCAGGTAGTTGCCCCAATAGCTGGTCATGCCGATGCTGCCGCTGCCGTCGCCGCCGTTCCACCAGATCTCGTTGCCCTGCCCGCGGGCGCCGGTTAGGAAGTTGCAGACGGTCAGGTTCTCGACGTAGGTGCCACTGGTCTTGTAGACCACGATGCCGCTCCGGCCGGCCGGACCATCCGGCGTCGCCGGGCCGAGCTCCTGGTCGGCGGCCTGGCTGGAACAGGGGCCGTGCGAATTCGGCTTGGTGCCGTCGAGGATGACGCGGTTGCGGTCCATGCCGCGGAGCCAGATGCCCTGCGTTTGGATCAGGACTCCGGCGGGGCGGTTGGGGTCATTGGATCCGTACTCGTGGTAGACGCCCGGCCCGACCAGGATCCAGTCGTTGGGATGGGCGGCGTTGACCGCGGCCTGGATCGACGTGTACTGGCCGGGAATCCCGTTGTAGGTGCCGACCAGGAGGACCCTGGAGCTGGCCGCCGTCACCGGCGCCGAGGCGGCCGGCGACAGCGTGACCGCTGCGGCGAGCCCTCCGATGAGCAGGCGCGCGCCAAGCCAACGCATCTAGCTGGGGATGTACGCCGCCGTATCCGGCCGCGTCAAGCCGGCGAGTTGGCGGGCTCTTGCGGGCGGCGCCGGTAGCCCTCGCAGCGCAGCACCGGCAGCCGCGGGTAGCGCGGAAACCTCGGGTCGGTGCGCGACAGCTCGCACATGACGAAGGTCGATCGCGCGCCCGCGACAGGACGTGCGTTCTGGCAGCTGGCGCAGAGCCCGGGATCGACCATGGTCGCCCTATGATCCGCCGGCATGGCCGACGCGATCGCCCCCGATGGCTCCGAGATCCACTTTCGGGTCCTCGACGCTCAGCGCGCGAGCCTGGTCGAGGTCGTCCTCGCGCCGGGCAGGACGACGCGCACCGTCCGGCACCGGACGGTCGAGGAGATCTGGTACTTCCTGGCCGGCAGCGGGGACGTCTGGCTACATGGGCCCGCGACCCCTGGCACCATACGGTCGGTGGCGCCCGGCGACACGGTCGTGATTCCGACCGGTTGGGACTTCCAGTTCCGCGCCACCGGCTCCGAGCCGCTGCGCTTCCTCTGCTACACCTCTCCGCCGTGGCCAGGTGAGGAGGAAGCGCAGCTGGTGCGCGGCGGCGGACTCGGCCCGCCGACGGTTTAGGTCTCGGGGTTTTGCGTGCCCCGCGGCTCCGCCTGGTGGATCTCCCCGCGCCAGGCGCCGGTCTCGCGGCCTCGGCCTTCGATGAAGGTCTTGAAGCGCTGGAGGTCGCCCTCCACCTGCCGGCTCACGAAGCCGAGCGCGTCGACGGCGCCCTCGATGGGTCCCTGCGGCTCGTACATCATGTGCAGCCGCACCCGGGTCCGGTCGGGACCCTCCGCGTCAAAGTGAACATTGCCCGCGTTGGGCGCGCCCGACGTGCTGCGCCAGCCGATCACGCGATCCGGCTCCTGGTCCGTGATGACGGCGTCCCACTCCTGGAGGCGCCCCGCGATCTCGGCCTTCCAGTGCAGGGAGCGGTCGTCCAGCTGCCGCACCTCGCGGACGCCCTCCATGAACTGGGGGAACTCCTCGAACTGGGTCCACTGGTTGTAAGCGACCTGGATCGGCACGTCGACGGTGATCTCTTTCTCCATCTCAGCCATGCCTCCAGCATGTCAAGCCGCGCCGGAAACCGCTAGCCGCGGTACTCCTTGACGGCCCTGACCAGCGCCACCGGCAGCTCGGCCGAGCGCTCGGCACTGCCCGGAACCGAAGGCCCATGGTCGCCGCCCTCGAGCACAACCACCGTGTGCCCCGCCTCGCGCAGCGCATCCACCCGTGCCTCCTCGAAGAGGGGATCCAGCGTCCCGATCACGAACAGCCC
>DASUWN010000132.1:0-10541 GCA_036378395.1 Candidatus Dormiibacterota bacterium
CCCGGAAGATCGCGCGCCAGACGTCACTCGCGTGCATTGGTGACGACAACCAATAAGCCGAGTGGCAGGTCGCCCGCAAGCGCCACCGGCGAGGAGCCGGCCGCCCAGCGGCCGGTGAGGCTGCCCGCCGGGGTCGCCGTCAGTACCGCGTGCTCGCCGTGGGCGGCCACCAGCAGGCGCCCAGCGACCAGGGCCACCTGGTCGGGGTCGCGGGCGGGCAGCAGCTGCTTGACGTCCCCCTGCGCACTGACCGCGAAAACGCCGCCCGGGTCGCGGTCTTCCTGGTCACCCTCGGCCGCCACCAACACGCCGCCGGCACCGTCCGGCTCCAGCCAGAACGGGTGCATGTGCGGCGGCAGCGGGATCCGCTCCTCACCGCGCAGCAGCGCGCCGGAGGCGTCGGCGCGCCACATCGTCATCCCGCTCCAGGCGGCCCCGAAGCCATGGCTGGCGCAGGCGGTCATCACGCCGCGGCGGGTGACGACGATCTGGCCGGGACCCTGACAGGCGGCGTGATGGGCTAAGACCGAGCCGTCGGCGGTGGCGAGCTCGATCACCTCGGCAGCCGCGAAGAGGCTGACCAGGAGCGTTCCCTGCGCGGTGACCAGCAGCGGCCCTGGCCTGCCCCCGACGTTCCTCTGCCAGAGCGGACGCAGGTCGGGCACCGAGACCGCCTCAACCACTCCCCCTACGTTGTCGGAGACGAAAGCGCTGCGGCCGTCGGCGCTGACCGCCACCGCGAGGGGATCGCTGCCCAGGGCACGGGAGCCGCGAAAGCTGCCGTCGTGGAGCGCCAGCAGCACCACGCCCGACGCGGGCAGCGGGGGTCCGGCGGGAGCCGCTCCGCCGCAGGCGGCGACCAGCACCAGCAGCAGTGCCAGCCGTCCCATCGCGAGCTACCTGAGGACTCGCAGCACCGGGTCGGTCGCCACCTCGAAGGCGCGCGCCACCGGGGCCAGGCGCAGGCGGCGCAGCCGGTGCTGGATCGCGCCCTTGTAGATGGCGAAGCGCAGCTTGTGCTCCGAGAAGTCGGAGTTGAAGAGCAGCCGGTTGTGCCTGACCTTGTGCCACTCGCCCACCTGCCGCCGTTCCTTCACGCGCGCGTGGAAGCCGGTCCCGGGCAGCGGGTAGGCGATGGTGTAGCTCACGTAGTCGAGGGGGAGCCGCGAGGAGAAGGAAATCGTGCGCGCCAGGCTGTCGGCGGTCTCACCCAGGTAGCCGACCATGAAGAAGCCGGCCGCCTTGATCCCCGCCCGCACGCAGGCCTCGACCGCGGTCCGCGACTGCTCGGGTGTGATCCCCTTGCGCATCTCGCGCAGGACGCCGACGTCGCCCGACTCGATGCCGAAGAAAACCCGCTTGCAGCCCGCTCGCCGCATCTGCGCGAAGAGCTCGTAGTCAACGTGGGTGACGCGCGAGAGGCACTCCCAGGTCAGCGGAATCCGCGCCGCCTCGATCTCCTGGCAGAGCGCCATCGTGCGGTCGTAGTTGAGCGTGAAGAGGTCGTCCGACATCCAGACGTGGTCGTAGCCCAGCTCGGCCACCTGGCGCAGCTCGGCGATGACCGATTCCGACGAGCGCGAACGGAAGAGGTCGCCGAACACCGGCTTGTGGCAGAAGTCGCAGCGGAAGGGGCAGCCGCGAGTGGTCATCACCGGCGTGGTGGCGTCCTTCCAGTGCCGCCGCCAGTAGGCGATGTACTCGGCGTTGGGAAGGTCGTCCCGATAGGGCAGCGGGAGCCGCGACATGTCCTTCGAGCGAGCCCGCGCCGGCGTGCGCACGAGCCCACCACCGGCGTCGCGCCAGGCCAGGCCGGCCACCTCTTCGAAGCGGCGGTCGTCGAGGTGGGCCATGATCTCGACGATCGTCTCCTCGCCCTCGCCGATCGCGACCAGGTCGAAGTGGTCGGCGAACGCTTCCGGCTCCCCGGACGGGTAGGGACCGCCGGCCACCAGCAGGGGGACGCGGCCCCGGAGCCGGCTGGCGAGCTCGAAGGCCTGGTCCTGCATGGTCACCATCGAATAGATGCCGACCACGCTCGGGCGCAGGCGCTCGACCTCCGCCAGCACCTCGCGCGTCTCCATAAATGTGTGGTCGAGGTGGCGGCAGGGGTAGCCCGCCTCGCGCAGGGCGGCGTTGAGGTAGGCGAGGCCGAGCGAGGGCATGATCCAGTGCCGGCCGCGGCGCGGCGCCCGCTGCGGATAGATGAGGACGACGTCGACCTGCTGGCTGCTGGTGATCATCGGGCCCTCCTGAAACCGACGTCGTAGGTGGCGCGCTCGAAGCTGGGCCCGAAGACGTAATCGAGGCCCGCCCAGTCCAGGCCGCGCGCCGGGTCGAGCTCCCGACCGGCGTAGAGCCGAGCTCCCGCGACCGGCTGCTGCATCCACTCCAGTCCCGCGCGGCCGGACCGAAGCCGCGCCCAGACGCCGCTGACCGGCGCCCAGGGTCCGAATGCAGGGCCGAGCCGCGCGCCCCTCGAGTCGGCGTAGTCGTCGAAGCCGGCCGACTCCTCGTTGAGCAGTAGCAGCTGATCGAAACCGCCGAGCCCGTGGGCGGTCGCCGTCACCCGCAGCCGATCGCTCTCCAGGGCGTAGTCGACCTCGACCTCACCGCGGGGCGGGATCGAGCGGAACTCGACGAAGTGTCCATCGCGATCGATCTCCAGGCTATCGAGCCGGTAGGTCTTGCGCCAGGCGGTGCTGCCGGGGGTGGAGAGGTCGGTGGTGACCGCGCTCCCGGCGAAGACCCAGCCGTCGGCGAAGTGCGCAGCGGGCACCCCGAAACCGAGGCCTTCGCCGGCGAAGTCGGCGCTGTTCGACTCCAGCACCGGCCCCTTCTCCAGGCTGGACGTCTTGCCCTCTCGAGGCTGGTCCGCCGGATCGAGGCAGAGCCACGCGCCCGCCGTCGGGGCCATGTAATGCGCCGGCGGCAGATACCAGGCGTGGACGGACTTGCCGCCTTGGACCTGGTAGGCGGCCTGGTCGCCAAGGGTGCCAAAGGGCGGAGCGCTGGTTCCGCCGGCCAGCTCCGGAAAGACGGTCGAGCCCCGGTAGTAGTCGATCTTCTCGAGCACCAGCGTCGTGTAGCGGTGGGCGCGCAGATAGTCGATCGCGGGCTCCCGGCCGGCGGGCAGCACCCGGGAGCCCGAGATGGCGGCCGGCGGCTTGCCACTGGCGTACGCCGCGGCCGGGGAATCCGTCAGCAAGCCGCCCGGAACTTTGGCCGTCGCCCGGCCGGCGGCCAGCAGCCCCGAATTTTCCTGAGCAAATGCGGACATGACTGGAACGTAGCCGACCGTGAGCGCGGCGGCTGCTCCCAACGTCGCCAGGGTGGGCAGCGTCAGGCCGTCGAGGGCGGTCGCGGCCAGGATCGCGAGCGAGGGCAGGGCAAGCACGTAGTAGCGGTGGCTTCCGGTATAGAGGCCGGCCACGACCAGCGCCGTGACGATCAGCAGGTAGCCAAGCGCGGGAATGTGCAGCGTCGCGAGCTGCCCCGAGCGCGCCCGGATCTGCCGCAACAGTCCGGCCGGCGCCAGCAGCGCCAGCGGCGCGGCGGAGACCAGGAACCAGCCGCCAAACGACTGCAGCCGCGGCAGCGCGCCGGCGACCAGGTCGCCGCGGGCGGTCGCCGACCCGGCCTCGAGTGAGGCGCGGGCGACCGAGTGGGCGGCGGGCGCAAAGCCCAGCTGGAGCAGCGCCAGGGCGGCCAGCGCCGGAATCGCCCAGGCCAGCGGGCGGCGCCGGCCCTCCAGAAGCGGGAGGGCGAGGCCGGCCGCGACGAGGAGGCCGACCCAGATCCAGGCCTTGGTTCCGGTCAGGCAGGCGAGCAACGCGGCGGCGGCGGCCCAGCGCCAGCGGCCAGCCTGCAGGAGTGCGGTGACGCCGAGAAGAAGGGCGAGCATCAGCGGCTCCGCCACCGCCGAGGTAGCCGTGAGTAAGAAGGCGGGATTGAGCAGCAGCAGGACCGCGGCGATCCGGCCGCGGCGACGGCTTTCACTGGTGCCGGCGAGGTGCGCGGTCAGCGCCAGGACGCTCAGCGCGAGCACGCCGTTGACCAGCTTCAGCGCCCACAGGCTGCCGATCCCGAACACCCACAGCACGCCGGCGGCAAGCACGTGGTAGGCCGGCAGCCAGGTGTCCTCCATCGCGAAGAGCGGGTCGCGCAGCTGGCCGGTCGAAACCAGCCTGGCCGCCACCAGCCAGTGCTGGTAGCCATCCTCGAAGACGTCGCCCAGCGAGCTCACGGCGACCAGCAGCGCGGCCGCGGGCAGCAGCAGCGCAAGTCCACGGACCCGGCCCAGCGCGCTGCGGCCGAGGCGGCGAACGGTCAGGACCGCGACCGTCTGCGCCAGCGAGAGCCCGCCCAGGAACAGGAAGCCGGCGCCGAAGAGCAGCGCGTACAGCGCGATCAGCCACTGGCCGGCGTGGACGGCTGCCAGCGCCAGCCCGACCGTGACGGCGCCGAGCAGCAGCTCGGCGGGGGCGAAGGGGTCGCCGGCGCTGACGTAGGCGCTGTCGCGCCACTCCTGGCCAGGCTGCTCGATCCGGTATTTCGGCGTGCGGTTGAATGGGCGGTGGCCGAAGGCGCGCAGGAGCGCGGCGGTGACGGTCAGGGAGGTCCCGGCGCCGACGAAGGACCAGGCCAGGATCCAGGGCAGCTTAGGGGCCAGCCGCCGCCATCCTGCCCGCCGCACCTGCGCCGCCGCGAAACCGAACGCCGGCGCCAGGCTGAGCGCGTTCACCGCCAGCGGCAGGCGCATCGCCTCGTAGACGCGGTCGCCCGGCGCCGCCAGCAGAAGGAAGGGGTAGCACGCGATCTGGAGCAGCATCAATACCGGCGCCAGGTAGGCCAGGAGGTGGAGGCCCGCCTGCAGCTTGGCGGCGGGACGGAGGTCGGAGGCCAGCAGCCGGGGCAGCAGGTGCCACGCGGTCTGGAAGCTGCCGGTCGCCCAGCGCAGCTGCTGGCCGCGGTAGGCCGCGACCGCCACCGGGAGCTCCTGGGGAGCCACCGTGCCCTCGAGGAAGACCGCGCGCCACCCCGCCAGCTGGCTCCGGTAGCTGAGGTCGAGATCCTCGGTCAGCGTCCGCGCGCTCCAGCCGCCGCCGGCCTCGATCGCCTCCCGCCGCCAGGCACCGGCGGTGCCGGTGAAGTTTGTCAGCAGCCCGAGCCGGGGCCGGACCGCCTGCTCGATCAGAAAATGGAAGTCGATCATCAGGGACTGCAGCCGCGTGAAGGGCGAGTAGCGCTCGTTGAGATGGCCCCAGCGCGCCTGCACGAAGCCGACGCCGGGGCGAAAGGCGGCCATGGTGCGCTGCAGGAAGTCCGGGCTGGGCACGAAGTCGGCGTCAAAGACGCAGAGATAACCGGCTCCGGTCAGCGCCAGGCCATGGGCCAGGGCGCCCGCCTTGTAGCCATCGCGGCTCGCGCGCCGCACGTGGGTGATCGCGACCCCCCGGCGCCGCCACTGGGCGACTCGCTGCGCCACCACGTCGGAGGTGGCGTCGTCGGAGTCGTCGAGGACCTGGACCTCGAAGCGATCGCGCGGCCATTCCAGCCGGCAGGCGGCGTCGATCACCCGCTCCGCCACGTAGCGCTCGTTGTAGATCGGTAGCTGGACGCAGACCAGCGGCTCCTCGCCCGCGCGCTCGGGAGCCGGCAACGGCGGCAGCCGCAGCGCGCGCAGGCTGAGGTAGATCAGGTTCAGCCCGTAGACGCCCAGAAACGCGCTCGCCAGCGCGCAGACCACGAGCGCGGCCGCGGTCATGGCTCGAACAAGGCGTAAGGCTGCATCGTCTGGCGGACGAATGCGACGCGCGCCAGCGCGGCCGGGCGGTGCCGGCGGGTCCACTGCATCCACCGCCAGGCGGCGGCGCCGAGCAGGCGGCAGGGCCCGTCCAGCCAGCGCGGAAAGAGCCGGCGCGGGAGGCGCCAGCGGACCTCGAGGGCCAGCTCCGAGCGTGGCTCGAGGAGCTGCGGGAAGTGCTCGCCGAGCTCCGGGTTGGCAGCGATCACCGACTGAAGGCAGCCGGCCCCGAAGAGCGGCTGCGACTGCAGCAGTTCGAGGGCCATCTGGGCGTCGGTGCGGGCGAGCGGGAAGCACGCGCGGTCCTCGAGCACGAGATTGAGGGTCATCACGCGCGGCGCAAGCGGACGCCGGGTGGAGTCGTCGACCGGCTTGCCCCGACGCCCCAGCGCGTGCAGGAAGGCCAGAAGGTTGACCGCGACGTAGGCAAGGTGGCGGCGACCGTCGGCCACGATCAGGTTCAGGTCGACGTCGTCCGATTCCACGAAACCTCCCGAGGCGAGGGAGCCCGCCACCGAGACAGCCAGGACGAAGGGGCAGAGGGCCACCACTCGCTCCACGAAGCGCAGCGTCTGCGGAAGGTAGGCGGCGGCCGCCGCGGGATGGGTCAGCGCGCGCTGGCGACAAGCGGCGCTGCGGGAGACGAAGGCGGGGCTGACGACGAGGCCGCTGGCGATCCGCAGCTCGGCGCTGACCGCCACCGCCGCCCTGACCTCGCCTTCGCTGAGGCGGCCGCCCAGGCAAACCGCGCCAAGCCGGAGGGGAGGCAGGGCGTAGCCGCGAGCCTCGAGCAGGGCGACCGTTCGCCGGAGCCGGGACTCCACCGGCTCGCCCAGGACGGCAGCCACAGCCACGTTGCCCGATACCCCCCAGCGTTACTTCGGCGGCATTACTCCGAGGACAGTCCGGGCCGGCCCGAACCCGGCTCCGGCACCACCTGGTAGCCGAGCCGGCCGACGGCCTCGTCGATCCAAAGCAGGACCATCTCCTCGGTGTTGGACCAGGTCTCGGGATCGGCGCCCGGGCTGCCGGTGTCGATCACGATGCGACCCACCACTCTGAGCAGCGTGCGCGCCAGCGGGCCCGCCTCGGCAACCGACAGCGAGAGCCCCTCGATCTGCTTCGACATCTCAAAGCAGGCCATGTTGAGGTCCTCGGCGGCCGGCTGATCAGCCAACGGCTTGCGAGGTGGCAATCCGAGCCCCGGCGGCGCGCATCTCCTCCAGCGCGCGCTCGCCGTCGTCGGAGTGCACGTTGACGGCTCCGATCGCGTCCTCCAGGACGACCACCTCGAAGCCGGCTTTGACCGCGTCCAGCACCGACGCCCGCACGCAGTAGTCGGTGGCCAGCCCGCCCACCAGTAGCCGCTTCACGCCCTGCTCCTTGAGGTAGTCCGCGAGCTCCGTGCCATCGAACGCCGAGTAGGCCTCGCGATCGCGCGCCGTGCCCTTGCTCACGATCTTGTCGACGAGGCTGGCGTCGAGTGAGGCATGGAAGTCCGCGCCCGGCGTCCCCGCCTGGCAGTGCACCGGCCAGGGACCTCCCTGCGTTTGAAACGAAATGTGGTCTGGAGGGTGCCAATCGCGGCTCGCGACCACCAGCGGGGCCTGCGCCGCGACCCGGTTGAGGGCCGGGAAAATGGCGTCCCCGCCGGGCACCGCAAGCGTCCCACCGGGGCAGAAGTCCACCTGCGGATCCACGATCAAGAGGGCGTCCCCTCGATCGAGGTGCCGGGACATAGAGCCTATTATTGGCTTCGCATGGACCTCGGCGAACCCGTCCTCCTGACGCCGGAAGGGCTCGAGCGCCTCAAGCACGAGCTCAACGACGCACGGGAGCGCCGGCGCGAGGCCGCCGACCGGATGAAGGAGGCCGCGCAGCCCGGCGACATCGAGGACAACCCCGAATTCGAGCAGGCCAAGGAAGAGGTGGCTGCGCTCGACTTGCGGATCTACGAGCTCGAGGAGATGATCGGCCGGGCCAAGCTGATCGAGGAGCACCACGGCGGTGTGGCCGAGCCGGGCTCCACGATCGATGTCGAGGACGACCACGGCGAGGTCGAGACCTGGCACCTGGTGGGCGCGGTGGAGGCTGATCCCAGCGCGGGCCGCATCTCGGTCGAGTCGCCGGTCGGCCGCGCCCTGGTCGGTCGCCGCAAGGGCGATCACATCACGGTCAACGCCCCCTCGGGCGTGATCGAGTTGACGGTCAAGGCCGTCCGCTGAGCGCGGTCGCCGCCCGGGCCTCGGAGCCGCTCCTCCGGGTTGCCGACCTCCAGGCCGCGCGCCGCGGCCGTACCGTCCTCAAGGGCGTCACCTTCGACCTCGCGGCCGGGGAGTGCCTGGGGGTGGCGGGACCCAACGGGTCGGGCAAGTCGACCCTGCTGGCCGCGATCGCGAGCTGGCTGCCGACGAGCTCGGGGACGGTCACCATCGCTGGCAAGCCGATCCGGCGCGGGATCGTCCCGCTCGAAGTCGGCCTCGCCACCGAGCAGACCATCGTCTATCCCCGGCTCTCGGGGCGGGAGAACCTGCGCCTCTTCGGCTACCTCTACGGCCTCCGTGGGCCGGCCCTCGAGGAGCGCGTCGAGGAGATGGTTGGCCGCTTCCACATCGCGCGCTGGGCCGACCGCCAGGCGCACACCTACTCGGCCGGAGTCGGGCGCCGGCTCCACCTGGCGATCGCCTTCATCCACCGGCCGGCGCTGCTGCTCCTCGACGACCCCAGCGCAGCTCTCGACGCGCCCGCCCGGCAAACGGTGCTGCAGACGATCCGCGAGCTGCTCGAACGCGGCACCGCGGTCATCGTGACCAGCCAGAACCTGGCCGACCTCGAGCTCCTGGCGCACCGGCTCCTGGTGCTGGTCGACGGCGAGCAGCGGCTGGTCGACTCCACGCGTGAGCTGGTCGCGCGCCTGGGCTCAGGCGAGGTCGAGATCGAGATCGGGGAGACGGCTTCGGGCCATCTGCCGCTGTCACCCGACCTGGACCGCATCGACGGCGTGCTCAGCTGGCGCTTCCAGGACGGGGTGATCCGGGCGCAGGTGGCCAATCCATCCCACTCGCTGCCCGCCATCCTCTCCCGGCTCGAGCGGCAGGGCCTGCTCGCGACCCGCGTCGAGGCCCGGCCGCCCTCGCTCGAGCAGCTCCTGCGCGACCTGGTTCCGGGATGATCGCCGCCGACCGGATCTGGCGAATGTTTCTGCACGAGATGCGGATGGTGATCAGCAACAGCCGCCTGCTGATCGCGATCGTCGGCCTCCCCCTTGCGCTCACGCTGGTCGCCAACCTGACCTTCAACCCGCCCACCGCGGCCTCCGACAAGCTGGGCGTCCAGGACCTCGACAACACGCAGCTCTCGCAAAAGGTCGCCTCGCAGCTGCTCAAATGGAAGGGGCTCAGCACGCTCGCCATCGACGCCGGCACCGATCCCCACGCCTACGTCGACAGCCATGCCGACACCGTGGTCGTTGTGCTGCCCAAGGGCCTGGAGGACTCGGTGCTCAAGGGCAGCGCGATTCCGCTGCAGACCTTCGTCAACCGCCGCAGCCAGCGCCAGGACGCGGCGGCCACCACAGCGGTCTCCAACGCCGGGGTCGAGATCAGCGGTGTCGCGACCGCGGTCGAGGCGGCCCGGCTGCAGGCGGCGCGCAACCGCCAGAACGAGGAGACCGCCGCCCAGCGCGCCGAGCGCGACGCACTGAGCAGGTTCCAGATCGGCCGCTCGCGCAACCAGACGACGTTCGTGGGCCCGGCCAACCCGCCGACCGCACTCAGCCGGCAGGCGCAGTTCGCGACCGTGACGGCGATGAGCCTGCTCGAATTGGTGGCGCTGCTGCTCGCTTTCTCGATGGCCTCCGAGCACGAGAATGTCCGCCTGCGCCGGCTGCTCTTCACCCAGCTCTCGCTGCCCGACGTGATCGTCGCCCGCGCCCTGGCGGCCTGGGTCTGGCTGGCCCTCGCGATGGCGATCGTGCTCGGTCTCTCGATCGCCTTCGGCATGTCGCCCGGTCCGTCGGTGCCGCTGCTGGTCCTGATCAGCCTCGTGGTCACGCTCTCGATCAGCGGCTACTCGGTGCTGATCATGGGCGTCGGTTATGCGGCGCGACAGATCTTCCAGAGCCTGGGCGCCGTGCTCACGGTCGGAGTCGGCGCGGTGGGCGGCTCACTTCTGGGCGCCGGATCGCTGCCGGGATGGATCGCCGACATCGGCCGGGTCACGCCCAACCTCTGGAGCTCGGAGGCCTACCGGGCGCTGCTGGTGCGGGGTGACGTGGGCGGGGGGCTGCTGCAGCCGCTGGCGGTGTTGGTCGGAATGGCGCTGGTCGAGGCGCTGCTCGGGGCCCTGCTGATCCGGAGGGCGATCCGGACCTTCTAGCCTCGGTTCACTCAGGCCGAGCTTCGGATCTGGGTGATGTGCTCGCGCACGTGGTCCGAGTCGCGCTTGTCGGCCAGCCACTCCTCCAGCGTGTAGCGCCCCGTCTCCTCATGGACCGCGCCCCGGCGCCAGTCCGAATCGTCGAGCGTGGTCAGCAGCTCGGCGTTGACCTCCCGGATCGCCCACACCAGGGACAGCGCGGCGCGCACCGGGCGCTCGGAGGCCCGCAGCCGGCGCGCGTACTCGTCCTGGTCGAAGGCCGGGATGTGGGGCTGGTCCTCGGCCAGCAGCCGCCGCAGCCGGGCGGCGGAAACCAGCTCGGCGTCGGCGACGTGGTTGACGATCTGGCGCACCGTCC
>DASUWN010000133.1:0-13570 GCA_036378395.1 Candidatus Dormiibacterota bacterium
GCGTCGAGCGAAAAGCTCAGGTAGAGCTTCGGCTCGACCGCCTTCTCGCCCATCATGGGCAGCCCTCCGACTAAGACGTGGACAGCGACAGGAAGGTGCGTCGATTCTCGGTCAGTTCGGGGAGTTCGGCAACAGGCCCCATAAGAGGCGGCCGTTCGTGGTCGTGCTCTCGCCGCCCGCCCACCAGGGCTCGATGTGGTCGGCATGACAGAGGCGCGCCGGCCGCGTGCAGGCCCGCCAGATGCAGCCGCCATCCCGGTGATCGAGGGCGACCCGGGAGCCGCCCCGGAAGAGCCGCCGCTCGCGACCGACGTCGATCACCAGCGAGTCCTCGTCCAGGAGCAGGCGCCGGATGGAGCAGTCTCCCACCAGCCGGCGCAGGGCCTCGAGCGAGATCGGGCCCGAGCCCTCCAGCTCGGCCGCCGGCGCCCCCGGCTCGCCGAGCAGGGTGGCCAGGCTGGCCGTGATCTGCAGATGCGGGCGCACCCCGCCCGCCTCCGGCACCCGGCCCTCGTCGAGCGCCAGGCGGGCGATCTCGACCAGCGCGTCGGCCCGGCGCTGGCCGGCGGTGCGGATGTCCTCGGGCAGCTTCTGGGCGAGCGCCTCGACCGCCGTCCGCAGGTGGGCACCGCCCTCGGTGTCGAGAAAGCCTTTGAGCCAG
The DNA here is from genome assembly GCA_036378395.1 of Candidatus Dormiibacterota bacterium. Lineage (GTDB taxonomy): Bacteria > Chloroflexota > Dormibacteria > Dormibacterales > Dormibacteraceae > DASUWN01. Next base: position 662 of record DASUWN010000133.1, read on the forward strand.
AGCCCACCATCGTCGGTACTGGTCAGCTCCAGGAAACGGGTGAGATGGAGCTGCTCCTCCTCGTCGGCGAAGCGCTTGGGATCGAGCCGGTGGCGCTCGTGCATGCAGGCGCGAGCGAAGGTGATGACCGAGAGCTTTTGTGCCTTCTTGAGCAGGCGCCCTTCGTCAAAGCCCTCGCCCACGAACTCGGCGGTTCGGGCCAGCAGGTTGAGGTGGCCGAAGCCGATCTTGCCGGCTTCCAGCGCCTCCCGGCTCCGAGGCAGCTGGTCCAGCCTCTCAGCGACCCCGATCGCCGCCGCGGCGGCGCCCGAGGTCATCTTGCATTCGTGGCGCAGGCGCAGGACCGGGGAAAGCTCGGGCCGGACGTCGCTGAACCAGTCGGCCACCACCGGGCGCGAGAGCAGCGAGAAGGCGAGCTCGCAGCGGTTGAGCTGGGTCCGCACCTGCACCAGCTGCTCGCACGCCGCGTCGGCGTTGCCGGCGAATGCCTCCGACTCGGCGAGCAACAGGTCGGCGGCCTGGGTCAGGAGTTCGAGAGCTGTTCCCCCTCCCCCCATCATGGGACCATTATATCAAACAGAAGTTCGATTCGGTGGGCTGTTAAGAGAGGATCGAGATGTTCTCCTGGAGGTACAAGCTAGACCGCTACGCCGCGCAGCACCTCGGACGCGGTGCCGGTGGGAAGCACCTCAGCCAGCCGGAAGCCGGTGGTCTCCATCAGCTGTTCGAACTCGCGAACGGTCCGCTCCTGGCCGCCGTTGTTGACCATCATGTTGAGGTCGCCCAGCAGAGAGTCGAGGTCTTCCGGACCAGGCCGCTCCGGGAGCACGCGCTCCACCAGCAAAAGGTCGGCTCCTCCGCGAGCAGCTTCGCGGACCCGGCTCAGGATCGCCCGCGCCGACTCGTCCTCCCAGTCGTGGAGGATCGACTTCAGGATGTAGGCGTCGCCGCCGCCGGGAACTCCTTCCAGGAAGCTGCCGCTCGCGGTCTGCACGCGGCCGGCCACGTCGCTGGCGGCGAAGCGGGTTTCGGCGCGGGCCACCACATCGGGCCGGTCGAACAGGACGCCGCGCACCTTCGGATTGGCCCGCAGCACCTCGATCAAGACGGTGCCGTCGCCGCCACCGACGTCGACCACGGTCGTGTAGCGCGAAAAGTCGTGGGCTCTGGGCAAGGCCGCGGCGACGTGTCCGGTGGTCGCGCGCATGGCGGCGTCAAAGCGGGCGCCCCACTCCGGGCTGCGGGCGTACAACTCCCAGTTGCGCATGCCGTGCACGAGGTCGAAGGCACGTTCGCCGGTGCGGATCGAGTGATCGAGGCGCTGCCAGGCCGCCCAATGGACCTCGGCGGGAAAGAATTCGGCGGCCGGCCCGGCTCGTTCGGCGCTGAGTTCCTGCCCGAGCCGCGTGACCGCGAAGCGGTCCGACCCGTCCTCGGTCAGTAAACCCAGCGCGACCAGGGTCCGGAGCAGGCGTCGCAGCGACGGACGATTGGTCCCGGTGGCCGCGGCCAGTTCGGCGTCGCTCCGGGGTCCCGCGGCGAGCAGCTCCGGCAGACGCAGGGAAGCCGCCACGCGGACGCATTGCGACACCCGAAAGGCCATCACCAGGCGCAGCGCCTGGGTTCGCAGCTCGGCGACCGGCGTCGACATGCGGCGGATTATCGGGGCCGACATACTGGACCGGGTGTCGAAGGTGATGTCCATGGGCGACGCGGTCGCGCGGTTCGTCCCCGACGGAGCCACGGTCACCCTCGGCACCTGCCTCGAGCCGGCCATCCCCTTCGCCGCCGGCCACGAGATCATCCGCCAGGGACGGCGCGACCTGACCCTGGTCGGGCCCATCAGCGACGCCCTCTTCGATCAGCTGATCGGCGCCGGCTGCGTCCGGCGGATCGTGGCTGCCTGGGTGGGCAACGTCTCCGAGGGGCTTGGCCACTGCTACCGGCGCGCGGCGGAGCAGGGCCAGCCGCCGATCGAGATCCACGATCACTCCAACTTCTCGATCTCGCTCGCGCTCTGGGCGGCGGCCTGGAACTCGCCCTACATCCCGACCGTGACTCTGCTCGGGAGCGACATCCCGCGCCGCAACCCTGGCCTCGAGCCGGCCGACGGCTACGTGCGGGTGCGGCCGGTGCGGCCGGACGTGGCGATCTTCCACGTGCAGCGCGCCGACGCCGAGGGACGAGGCCACGCCTGGGGCCCCATGGGCATCACCGAGGAGGCGGGGCTGGCCGCCGAGCGCGTGATCCTCTGCTGCGAGGAGCTGGTCGACGAGTCCGTGACGCTGGGCGATCCAAATCGCATCCTGCTGCCGGAGACCAAGGTGGCCGCGGTCGTGCATGAGCCGGGCGGGACCATCCCCGCGCCCCTGCAGGGCTTCTGGCGCCGCGACCACGAGGGCCATCGCGAGTACGCGGCGCGCTCGCGGACGGCGCAAGGGTTCGGCGAGTGGCTGCGCGAGTGGGTCCAGGACCTGCCCGACCGCCGTGCTTACCTGGCCAAACGGGCGCCGGACGCCCTCAAGATCACCCGGCACCGGCCCTCGGAGCCGGCCGATTACGGCGATGAGTAGCGGCTACACGCCGGCCGAAATCATGGTGGCGGTCGCCGCCCGCGAGATCCGCGACCAGGACCTGGTCTTCGTCGGGATGCGGCTGCCGGTCCTCGCCTACGGCGTCGCTCGCAACACCCACGCGCGAGGAGCGCGCGCGCTGTTCGAGCTCGGCCTGATGCGCGACCAGCCGGCCTCCGCCTTCCTCGGCACGATGGGCGATCCTCCCAACGTGGTGGGCGCGCTCTGGTCGACCCGGATGTCGAACGTGATGGCCCTGATGGCTCAGGGGCTCGCCGACCTCGGCTTCATCGGCGGCGCCGAGGTGGACCGCTTCGGCAACCTCAACACCAGCTACATCGGCGGTCCCGAGCGGCCCGAGGTCAAGCTGCCCGGCAGCGGGGGCGGAGCCGACATCGCCATCCTCTCCCGGCGCTGGGTGACGCTGATGGCGCACGAGAAGCGGCGGTTGGTGGAGCGCGTCTCCTACGTGACCTCGCCCGGCTTCGGCGACGGGTCGGCAGGGTGGCGCGAGCGGAATGGCATCCGGGGCGCCGGCCCCGCGGCGATCATCACGACGCTCGGTGTGCTTCGCTTCGCGGAGGGCGGGGGCGAGGCGGAGCTGACCTCGGTCCACCCTGGCCACAGCGTCGACGAGGTGCGGGCGGCGACGGGCTGGGACCTGAAGGTCGCGCTCGGCTGCGGCGAGACCGAGCCACCAAGCACGAAGGAGCTGGCCGAGCTCCGGCGCCTCGACCCCGAGGGACACTGGACACGCCGATGACGATCGAGCTCCGCCCAGTCAGCAAAGACGAGCTCGGGGCTTACTTCGATCGGCTTCTCCTCACCTTCACCGGCGCGCGGCCGCCGGCGGCCCGGCGCCAGTGGCTTAGCGACCACGTCGAGCTCGACCGGACGCTCGGCGCTTTTCACCGCGGTCGCCTGGTGGCTACGGCGGGGGCGTGGACGATGGACCTCTCGGTGCCGGGCGCGACCGTGCCCATGGCCGGGGTCACCCGTGTGAGCGTCGCGCCCACCCATCGCCGGCAGGGCCTCCTCCGCCGCATGATGAGGGCCCAGCTCGACGAGTTCCGTCGGCGCCAGGAGCCGCTTGCCGGGCTCTATGCATCGGAGGCGCCGATCTACGGGCGCTTCGGCTACGGCGTCGCGACCTGGCATGCCCATCTCAACATCGCCCGGGCCCAGTCGGGCTTCGTGGTGCCCATCGGTGGCGGGGACGTGGAGGAGCTCGCGCTATCGGAGGCGCGCGACGTGCTTTCTCGTGTCTACGCCAGCGCGCGGCGCGTTCACCCTGGCGCGCCCGAGGTTCCCGACGCGATCTGGCGCCGGTGGCTGGAAGTGTCCGGCGGCGAGGCGCGCCACGGCGATCTTCAGTGCGTCGTTCACGACTCCGGCTCCGGGCCCGACGGCTACGTGCTCTACCAGGTCGGTAACCGCGGGGGACCGGCCAATCCACTCGGGACGCTCCAGGTCCGGTCGCTGATCGCGACCACGACCGCGGCCTACGCGCGGCTTTGGCGGTACTGCCTCGACGTCGACCTGATCGGAACCGTGCGCGCTCGCGAACGGCGGCAGTTCGAGCCGCTGCTGACACTGCTTGCCGATCCTCGCGCCGCCTCGGCGCGGGTCGAAGACGGGCTCTGGCTGCGGCTGGTCGACGTCGGCAGCGCCCTCGCCGGCCGCCGCTACTCGGCCGAGGACCGGCTCGTCCTGGAGGTCGCCGACTCCTTTTGCGACTGGAACCGCGGCCGGTGGGAGCTCACGGGCGGTCCGGGCGGCGCCGAGTGCACCCGCAGCTCAAAGCCGGCCGACCTGACGCTGGAGGCGGCGGCGCTGGCGGCCTGCTACCTGGGCGGGACGCGCTTCAGCGACCTCGCCGAGACCGGCCAGGTCGAGGGCTCGGCGGCGGCGCTGGCGAGGGCCGACGCCATGTTTGCCTCCACGCCGGCGCCCTGGTGCCCGATCCGCTTCTAATGCTCGGAATGGAGAGGGCGCGCGCCGTCATCGATCGCTTCCGCCGCCGGCCCCGGCTGGCGGTGGTCCTCGGCGGGGGCGGAACGCGGGGCGCCTACGAGGTGGGCGTGATCGAGGCCCTGTCCGAGTCCGGCGTCATTCCCGACGTCCTGGTCGGCACCAGCGTGGGCGCGATCAATGCCGCCTACTGGGCTTTCCACCCCGAGCCGGGCGTCGGCCAGGCGCTGCTCGAGATGTGGCTGGCCGCCAAGCGGTCGGTGGTGGTGCCGGGCCGCAACCTGAGCCTGCTGCGGCGGCTGCTGCGCGGCGAAAACCTGGTTTCGGAGCGCGGGTTGCGGCAGCTGGTGCGGCGGGGCGTGGCGCCCGGAACGCAGGTCGAGCAGAGCCGGATCCCGCTCGTGATCACCGCCACCGACAGCGAAAACGGCCACCCGGTCCGGATCCGCACCGGCGACCTGGAAGCCGCGCTGCTGGCGTCGGCCGCGGTGCCGGGGCTGTTCGCTCCGGTGAGCTTCGAGGACCGGCGCCTGATCGACGGCGGGCTGGTGGCCAACTGCGACCTCCAGGCGGCGGTCGACGAGGGCGCAACCGACATCCTGGCCGTCGACCTGATGGGTCACGGCCGGATCGAGGGGCGCGACGACATCCTGGCCGCGGTCGAGCGCGCGCTCGGCCTCTCGCTCGCGCGTCAGACCGACCTCGCCGTGGCGGCCGCACGCCGAGAGGCGCGGGTCGCGCTGCTCCGCCTCAGCCCGCCCGCGATTCCGCGCTTTGGGCGCTTCGAGGCGACGCGCGACCTTTTCGAGCTCGGGCGCGCCAACGCTCTGGAGCTGCTGCGGTCAGCGTCCCCGGTACTGCGGCTGCCGCTTCTCCGTGAACGCGGTGATCCCCTCCTGAGCGTCCTCGCTGACGAAGACGCGCGCGATCGCCTCGCGCTCGACCGCCAGCCCTAGGTCGAGCGGAGAGCCGTAGCCCATCTGGACGGCGACCTTGGCGCGCCCGATCGCCTCGCTGGCGCCCTGCGCGATCTTCTGCGCGTAGGCCACCGCCTCCCGGCGGCAGGACTCGGCGTCTTCGAAGAGGCGGTCGACCAGCCCGTACTCGGCGGCCTGCTCGGGACCGAAGGTGGTGCCGTTGGCGATCAGGTCGATCCCCCGCGAAAGGCCGACCAGCCGCGGCAGCCGCTGGGTCCCGCCCGTTCCCGGAAAGAGCCCGAGGTTGGTCTCGGTCAGGCCGAGCTTGTACTCGCCGCGGGCGGCGAAGCGAAGGTCGCAGGCCATCGCCAGCTCCAGGCCGCCCCCCAGCGCGTGCCCCGCGAGGGCGGCGATGAAGACCAGCGGCGTCGTCTCCATCTTGCGAAAGACCTCATTGCCCAGGAGCGCCGTCATCGCCCGCCCTCGCGCCGAGCGCGCCTGGAAGGCTTTGAGGTCGGCCCCGGCGCAGAAGAACCGATCGGAGGCGCTGGCCAAGACCACCGCGCGCGTCTCGTCGTCGATCCGCAGGTCGTCGATCGCCGACCCGAACTCGCGCAGGAAGTCATAGTCGTAGCTGTTGGCGGGCGGCCGGTCGAGCACGATCACACCGACGGCGCCTTCCTTCTCGATCCGTACCGCCATGCGAGTGCTCCTCCAATAGGCTGGCTGGGGCGACTCGATAATTATTGGGTTCGCAGCAAGAGCAACAAGAAGTGGGGGTTCAGCCCGTGGCAACCATGATCATCGAGGGGGAGCGCGCTCAGGCCGCTTCCGGCGAGACCTACGACGTCTTCAACCCGGCCACCGGTGAGGTGGTCGAGCGCGTCCCGGCCGGCGGTCCCGAGGACGTCGATCGCGCCGCCCGGGCGGCGGCCAAGGCGTTTGGGTCGTGGTCTCGGCTGACGCCCGCCGAGCGCGCCCGCATCCTGCACAAGGCGGCCGCCCACATGCTCTCCAAGGTCGAGGAGATCGCGCCCGTGCTCACCGCCGAGCAGGGGAAGACTCTGCTCGAGTCGCGGCTGGAGGCCACCCGCTTCGGCGAGAACATCGCCTGGTTCGCCGACCTCGCGGACAAGATCCACGGCGAGCACGTGTCGCTGCCCGATCCCCGGAGCTACGGCCTCGTGGTGCGGAAGCCGATCGGGGTCACCGGTGCCATTGTGCCCTGGAACTTCCCACTCACACTGGCCGCCAACAAGGTCGCGCCCTCGATCGCGGCGGGCAACTGCGTGGTCCTCAAGCCCTCCAGCACCACGCCGCTGGCGACGCTGCGCTGCATCGAGGCGCTGATCGAGGGTGGGCTGCCCGAGGGGGTGGTCAACGTCGTCCTCGGTCAGGGCACCGGCGAGGCCATCGTCACCCATCCGCTGATTCGGAAGGTGGCGCTGACCGGCTCGACCCCCACCGGCAAGAAGGTCGCCGCCGCGGCGGCGCCGCAGTTGAAGAAGGTCGTGCTCGAGCTCGGCGGCAGCGACCCCTGCATCGTCCTCGACGACGCCAACCTGGATGAGGCGGCCAAGGCGATCTCGACGGGGCGGTTCTTCAACTGCGGTCAGGCCTGCCTCGCGATCAAGCGGCTGTACGTCCAGGACGGGGTCTACGACGCGCTGCTGGAGCGGCTGGTGGAGCGGGCCAAGAAGCTCAAGCCCGGCAACGGCATGGAGAAAGAGTCCCGGATGGGACCGATGCACACGAAAACCCAGCGCACCGAGGTCGAGTCCCAGCTGCAGGACGCACTCGACCGTGGCGCCAAGGTTGCCTTCGGTGGCGGCCGGCCCGAGGGTGCCGAGTACGAAAGGGGCAACTTCATCAACCCGACGATCCTGACCGACGTGCCCGCCGAAGCCCGTGTCTGGAAGGAGGAGGTCTTTGGGCCGGTCCTGCCGGTGGCGCGGATCAGCGACCTGGACGAGGGGATCGCGCGCGCCAACGACTCAGAGTTCGGGCTCGGCTCCTCGATCTGGGCCGGGTCGATGGCCGCCGCGCAGCGAGCGGTTCAGGAGCTGGAGGCCGGCTACACCTGGGTTAACGCTTTGCAGATCGCCCACGACGAGCTGCCATTCGGCGGAACCAAGCAGTCGGGCTACGGAAAGGAGCACGGGCTGGAGGCCTTCTACCAGTACACCGAGCAGAAGTCGGTGGTGCACGGAACGCTCTGACCCGACTCCGTTTTTCCAGAAATCCGGGCGAATCCCGAGAGGGATAAGCCCGAGTTTCCGGAAAAAGTCAGATCAGCGACTAGGCCGTGCGGCGGTTGACCCGGTCCCAGCGCGCCTGGCAGTCGACGCAGCGGGTCGCCTCCGGGCGGAAGCGCAGCCGCTCGGTCGGGATCTCTGCCCCGCAGTCCTCGCAGACACCGTAGTGGCCATCCGCCAGCCGCTCCAGCGCCCGCTCGACCTGCTCCCGGTTCTCGCTCAGGAGGTGGACGAGGGTGTCGTTGATCTCGCGGTCGCTGAGGGCCGCGGCGAAGTCGGTGTCCTCGTAGTCGCGGGTGACGACGTCGCCCACGCTTTCGGAGAGCGGCCGGTGCAGGCCGGCCTCCTCCTCGAACGCGGTCGCCAGGCGGGCCAGAGCGGCCCGGTTAGCCTCCAACCGCATCATTCGCTCTTTATCTTCGTTAGTCATTCACGCCCCCCGTAGATTGCTCTCCCGGTCCCCCGATAGGGACAACCACCCTATCACATGTTGATCGGGAACTGACGGTCTTTTTCGGGCAATTGCAGACTCTTGATGCGACCTTTGCGAACCGTCCGGATAATTCCCGCGTGACCCGGCTGCTGGCCGCTTGCCTGCTCGTCCCCGGTCTATTACTGGCTACCTGTACGAGTAATTCCCCGCCGCCGCCTTCGCCCTCGCCTTCACCCAGTCCGTCAGGCGTGGCGGCCCTGAACTGCGCGAGCAGCGAGCTCGGAATCGACTCGCCCGAGCTCGGCTGGGGCTTCTGCTATCCCGAGGGCTGGCATCTCGTAGAGCGGGAGGCTAACACCAGCTCGCCTCCAGGCGTCGACACCACGCTGGACGTCGTGGGGCCGGACGGCCTCTTCGGCTTCATGATCGTCGGCAGCTACGAACGCGGATCGTCTGCCGACCTCGCCGCCTGGCTGGCGAGCAACGAGCCGGCCGACGCCCAGGGCACGCCGATCTCGTGGGGCAACGCGCAGTCCGCGGTCCAGGTCACGGGCCAGCTGCGGCGCTACGCGATCACGAAGCACCGGGTGTACATGCTCACGCTCCGGCAGGGCGCACAGAACCTCGACCTCGACGCCGCCATGGGCATGCGCCTGCAGACCTGGCGCTTCGCCTAGGTGCCCCAGTGCTAGGTTGGGCGCTTGAACAGGGACTGGAACTTGATCGCCAGCCCCATGTCACCCTTGATCTTGAGCTGACCCTTCATGAAGGCGGCGGTGGGGTCGAGCTGGCCGAGGATGATCTTGACGAAGTCGTTGGCGTCGGCCGAGAGGGTGAGGTTGGGGTTCTCGCCCTCGCCCTTGCCCGACTCCGCCTGTCCGTCGTGGATGCGGACCCAGTACTTGCCCGCCTTCTCGCCGCTCAGGTCGAAGTTGATGGTGGCGTTGGTGTTTCCCGCCTTCTCCGGCTGGAAGTACTGCGGCATCTGTTCAAAGACAACGTCCGGGGTAACCTGATCGGCGTTCAGCTGGTCGGCCATTACTCCTCCTGAACTGACTTGATGACGCCTCGCGTCGTCGCCCTCATCTTATGACTGAAGCTCTGCGGCTCCACGAGGTGGCTCCGGGCGTTCATGAGCTCCGCCTGCCCATTCCCTTCGAGGACGGGCTGGTGAACGCTTTCTTGTTCAGCCAGGATGGCGCGGTCGACCTCATCGACTGCGGTATGAACCGGCCCGAGTCGCTGGAAGCGCTTCGAGCCGCGATCAGCGAGCTCGGCGGCCGCCTGCGCCGGCTGGTGGTGACCCACATCCATCCCGACCACTACGGAGCCGCCGGCGTGCTCGCCAGCGAGTACGGCGCCGACCTCTACCTGCACCGGCTCGAGATCGCGATGGTCCACCTCCGCTACCTGGAGATGGACACGCTGGTCGAGGAGGTGGGTCACCACCTGCGCGTCAACGGCGTCCCGCCCGAGGTGACGGAGGAGCTGAAGAACGCGTCCCGCGGCCTGCGCGAGTTCGTGACCCCGGCCGGCGCCGCGGTCGAGCTGGAAGGCGCGGAGACCATCGAGCTGGGCGGCCGCCGCCTCCGGGTCGAGTGGACGCCGGGACACTCGCCCGGCCACATCTGCCTGTGGGACCCAGACGACCGGGTTCTCTTCGCCGGCGACCAGCTGCTGCCCGACGTCAGCCCCAACATCGGCCTCCACCCGCAGAGCACGCCCAACCCACTCGACGAGTACCTGGCCGCCCTCGACCGGCTGCTCAGGCTGGCGCCGGCTCAGATCCTGCCCGCCCACGGCCGGCCCTTCACCGACGCCGCCGGTCGCGTCGACCATCTGCGCGAGCACCACCGGCGCCGCAAGGACCAGATCGAGGAGATCGTCGGCGGCGGCGAGCTCAGCGCCTGGGAGGTGGCGCTGGCGGTGTGGGGCGACCGCGAGCTGCTCTACGAGAAGCGCCTCGCGCTCCAGGAGGGACTGGCCCACCTGCAGTCGCTGGCGGTCGAAGGGCGGCTCGAGAAGCGGGCGACCCCTAGCGCGGTGACGTGGCGGCGGCCGCCGCCTTGAGCCCCAGCGGCAGCAGCTGCGCCGGATAGCAGCCGACGCCCACGGTGCCGGGGCCGGCGTGCGCGCCGACCACCGGACCCAGGGGTTGGATCAGCAGCGACTCTGACATGGGCGCGATCTCGGCCGCGATCCGCTGCGCCGCCTCCTCGGCGGCCGCATGGCCGACGATGGCGCAGAGCCCGGAGCCCTGGTCCACCGCGCGCACCAGCTCGATCAGCCGCGTGACCGAGCGTTCCTGCGTGCGCACCCGCTCCAGCGGGGTGACCAGGCCCTCCTCGATGGTCAGCACCGGCTTGACCTGCAGCACCGATCCGAGCAGAGCGGAGGCTCGGCCGATGCGGCCGCCGCGGCGAAGGTTTTCGAGCGTGGCGACCACGAAGTACACGCGCGTCTGCTGGGCCAGGCCGACGACCCGCCTCTCAACCTCGGCTCCGGGCGAGCCCTCGGCGGCGAGGTGGGCGGCCGCCAGCACGAGCAGGCCGAGCGGCATCGAGACCAGGCTGGAGTCGACGACGCGGATCCGCTCGGCGGACTCGGTCAGCTGGGCGCCCTGGATGGCGGCGTCGTAGGTGCCGCTCAGGCGCTCCGAGATGTGAATCGAGACCACTTCTTCGTGGTTCTCGAGCAGCTTGCGGTAGGCCTCGGCGAAGCGAGCGGGCGAGGGCTGCGAGGTGGTGGCCGTGGGGTTGAGCCGGTAGAACTCGGCGGCGTCGATCTCGACTCCGTCCAGGAAGTGCTTGCCGTCGAAGCTCACGGTCAGCGGAACCACGGTGATGTTCCGCCCGGCGGCCAGGCCCGAGGGGAGGTCGGCGGTGGAGTCGGTCACGACGGCGACGGTCATCAGCTGGATACCTCCAGGCGGCGGGCGCCCTCGATGAGTGCGGCCAGGTGGGTGTCGGAGGCGCGGGCCGCCTCCTCGAGCAGGAGCGTGAAGCGCGCGCTGGCGGCGGTCAGCCGGGCCGCGAGCCGGTCGCGGTCGATCCGCGTGAGCGCCGAGCCGAGGCCGAGGGCAGCGATCGCCTGGGCCTTGCTGGCGGGCAGGCCGCCGCCTTCGAGGACGCTGCGAGCCGCGGCTTGGACCTGGCGGCCGGCGGTGTCGATCCGCCCCAGCCAGAAGCCGAGGTGCCAGGCGATGTCGGTGCCCGCCTCGGTGACATAGGCCGCGACGGCGGCGGTGTCGTCGGCGATGGCGGCGAAGCGGTCGAACGCCGCGCGCAGCGCGGCCGGCGTACCGGCGCCCGACGCTGCCAGTTGCGAGGCGGGGAGGAAGAGGATCCGGGAGCGGCCGCCCGCCTGGCGGGTGGCGTAGCTGCGGGTCGCCAGCCCGAGCGCTTCCAGCTCCTTGAGCATGCCGTAGGCGGTCCAGGTCGAAAGCCCGAGCCGCTCGGCGACGGCCGAGTAATGGACGGGCGTGGCGGGGGTCCCGGCCAGCGCCCGCAGCGTTTCGAGCACCTGCCGGCGGCGTGGAGTCAGCGCGCGGGAAATCATGCCAAAAGCCCCAAAAACGGGGCTGATGTTACGGGGTGCGCGCGGTCAGGAGTGCTCGGTCCGGCGCTCCTCCATCATGATCCCGCTCAAGAACCGGTCCTCGACCACCTTGAGGCCGACCAGAGACAGCAGCAGCAAGACCGCCGTCGCCGTGGCCAGGATCAGGTAGCCGAGCCCGGCGGCGACGCCGACCGCGGCCACCACCCAGATCGTGGCGGCGGTGGTCAGGCCCTGGACCGAGCGGCCGCTGCGCAGCACGGCTCCGGCGCCAATGAACCCGATGCCGGTCGTCACCTGTGCGGCTACGCGGGTGGGGTCGGTGTGCAGGGGCAGAGTCCCGGCTACGGTGAACAGGCACGATCCGAGGCACACCGCGGACATCGTGCGCAGGCCCGCGGGATGGCGCGTGAACTCCCGCTCGAACCCGATCACGGCGCCCAGCAGGATGGCGACCAGCAATCGGACGCTGACCTCGATCTCGGCCTGAGCGCTCACCGGCGCCCCGATCTTAGCTGCGGGCGGAGCCGCCTCCGCGCGAACCCGGCTCGTCGGGGAGGTCGGGGAGGTCGAGGCTGTTGACCAGGTCGCGGAAGACCGCCAGCCGGTCCTCGTCGATCTCGCCGCCGCCGCTGCCCTCGGTCTCGTCTTCGTGCTCCGGCACCACGCCCGCCCGGTCGAGGACCTCGCGGGAGACGAAGATCGGGCAGTCGAAGCGAACCGCGAGGGCGATCGCGTCGCTGGGCCGGGAGTCGATGTCGGTCTCGCGCCCGTTCTGCTCGAGGTGGAGGCGGGCGTAGAAGACCTCGCCCGAGAGGGAGGTGACCACGATCCGCTTGACGACCATGTCGTACTCGCTGAGGGCGGTCAGCATCAGGTCGTGGGTGATCGGGCGCTCGGGGGTCTGGCCGGTGATCTTGAGGGCGATCGCGTTGGCCTCGTAGGGACCGATCCAGATGGGCAGGTAGCGGTCGGCCCCCTTCTCTTTGAGGATGACGACGTGCTGGCCGGTCTGAACGTGGACCCGGATGCTGTCGACACCGACTTCGACGAGGTCGTCCACCGTGGCCCCATCTTACTGCTGGCCTCTTGGAGCCCCCGGCGAGTTCACGGAGGGGGTTTTCGGGGGCCGGTTTCCCGGGAAACCGGGGGTTGGGCCGGGGCTGGGGGGCGGGTTTCCCGGGAAACCGGGGGTTGGGCCGGGG
>DASUWN010000134.1:0-17638 GCA_036378395.1 Candidatus Dormiibacterota bacterium
AGCATCATTGACAGCAAAGCCTCCAGCTCTTATGTTGGAAGAAATCCCCAATCTCTAATAGGAGGAAAGATTTGGGCCTTTTACTACTCATCATCCTGGTGGTCCTGCTCCTCGCGGTCCTGCTCGGGGGCGGTGGCTACACCTACCGTCGGTACTACGGACCCGGACCCGGAGGCGTCGTTGAAGACTCCGGCGGTGGCGGCGGTGGCGCCGCGGCCCTGGCGGTGCTGATCCTGGTCGTCCTCGTGATCCTGTTCCTGATCTGGATGGGCCTCGTCAACTGGAACTGGCTGGGTACGCACGCCACCAACGTCAACATCACGACCCACAGCTAAACCAGCCGTGGCGACACGGTCGGGCGGCCGGGAGCTTCCCGGCCGCCTTTCCTTTGCGGCCGATTCACCGCTGATGGCCGTCGCCGGTGCACTGGCGCTGGGCATCATGGTGGTGGCCACGCGCGTGCCGCTGGCGACCCATCACCTGCTGAACTGGGACGCGGTCCAGTTCGCGCTTGGGATCCAGCACTTCGACCTGGCCCATCACCAACCCCATCCGCCCGGCTACATCGGCTACATCGCCCTCGGGCGCCTGCTGCTGCCGGCGTTCGGCGACCCCAACACCGCCCTCGTCGCTCTCAGCATCGCCGGCGAGGTGGGTGGCGTCATCGCGGCCTTCTTCTTCGCACGGGCGCTCTTCGGAACGCCGGCGGCCTGGATCACCGCCGCTGCGCTGATGACCAGTCCCCTCTTCTGGTACTACGGCGAAGCCGCCAACACCTATGCCCTGGAGCCGCTGCTGGCGCTGGGGGTGGCCTGGTTCAGCTGGCGCGCCTGGAACGGCGACCGGAGGGTTGCCGTCCCAACCGCATTGGTCCTGGCCGCCGGCGGAGCGATCCGGCCCAGCGCCGCGGTTCTGCTGGCGCCGATGGCGGTCTATTCGGTCTGGCGCGGAGCCCGGCCGGGGCTGCTGCCGGCGCTGCTGGCGGGCGTCGTCGCGACCGCCGCGTGGCTCGTCCCGCTGGCAGTGCTCGCGGGTGGCATGGCCGCTGTCTGGCATGATTCCACCGCACTCGGCGCCGACGTCACCGCCGGCACCGCGATCTGGCGCGCAGGCCCAGCCGGCCTGCTCACCACCACCGAGGGGGTCGCTCGCGGAATCGGTTGGGAGCTGGGCGGCTTCGTCGTTCTCGGCCTCTTCGGTCTGGGGATCGCTCCCCGCCTGACCGGCGTCGACCCCAGGCTTCCGGCGGGCTGGGCGCGCTTCTGCTGGCTGTGGTCGCTACCCGCCCTGCTCACGTTCCTCTTCATCCACATCGGACAGGTCGTGTACGTGGGTATCTTCACGCCGGCGGTGACCCTGAGCCTGGGTCCCGCCGTGATGGCCGGCGTCAAAGCGGTTGGCCGGCCCGCCCTGGCGGCGCCGGCGACCGCGGCCGCAGCTGTGCTCAGCGTGCTCGTCTTCCTGCTGCCGCCGGTGGATTCGCTTGCCGGCCAGCAGCGGGCGCACGACGTGTGGGTCGAGCAGCTGCAGGCGACGGTTCGCTCCTACGACCCCGTGCACACCGTTCTCGTCACCGACGCCTATGCGCCGGGTTCATACCGGACCTCGCAGTACTACCTGCCCGAATACCACCGGGTCGCGGTCGCCGTGGACCGGATGGGGCGGTTGGGCGTGGCCTTCGCCGACAGCTACACGCCCTCCGGGCTGGACGAGACGCGTCCCCTCCAGTTCCCGCCCGAGACCGATACCTACCTCTTCGTCGACCGCTCGGTCGTGGATTCGGTGGTCGGCAACCCGCAGCGGCTGCGCACCATCAAGCTCTCGAACGGGGCCCGAATCTATGTTTGGCAGGGGCCGGCGCCCACGGTCCGCCACGGCGTGATCTGGCTCGGATCGCCGGCCGGCCGGCCGCGCGGCCTCAGCTAGCGGTAGAGGATCTCCGGGCCCGACCGGTCCAGCAGCCGCTCCTCGAGCTCGACCCCGAGGCCGGTCGCGAACGGCCCAAGCAGCCGTGAGCGCAGCGACCGTCGCGGGCCGGTCCAGCGCGTGCGGATCTTGACTCCCGCCAGCTCGGCGGCGGCCTCGATCGCGTCCTCGAACGTGCCCAGCTGATCGGCGAGACCCGCCGCCACCGCCTGGCGGCCGGTGAAGACCTCGCCGGTGGCGAGTTCGCGCAGCCGCTCGGGCGCGATCTTGCGCGCGGCCTCCACCCGCTCGAGGAACATCGCGTAGTAGTCGTCGACCAGCGCCTGCTCCTTGCGGATCTCGGTCTCGGTCGGTTCGCGGTAGAAGGCGCCCATGTCCTTGAGGTCGTGGCTCTTGGTCACGTTGACGGCGACGCCGACCCGCTCCATCAGCCCGTAGGCGAGGGGCCGCACCGAGATCACGCCGATCGATCCTATCAGCGCCGCCGGCTGGACCACGAAGCGGCGCGCGGCGCAGGCGATCAGATAGCCGCCGGACGCGCAGAGGTTGCCCGTGAAGGCGACCACCGGCTTGACCTCGGCCAGCCGGCGCACGGACTCGTGCATGGAGTCGGAAACCGACGCGGATCCGCCGCGCGAATCCACCTCCATGACCACCGCCTTGGTGCGGCGGCGGCGCCGAAGGCCGTCGATGATCGGAACCCAATCCGAGGCGCGGACGCCGACCCCGATCGTGCCCTCGATTCGGATCAGAGTCACCGGACGGGACCACAGCATGGCGCTGCGAGCTTATGCGAAGGTACCGCCGTGGCAGCGGTCACCGACCCAATCCCGCTCGAGATGGAGCCAATGCTGGCCGCGCCCCAGGACGCGCTGCCACAGGGCGGGGAGTGGGAGTACGAGCCCAAGTGGGACGGCTTTCGGACCCTCGTCCACCGCGACGGCGAGCGGGTGACGCTGATCAGCCGCGGTGCCCGCGACATGACCAGGTACTTCCCCGAGCTGCTCGGGCCGATCCGCGCGCTGCCGCCCAGCCAGTTCGTCCTCGACGGCGAGATCATCGTCGTCACCCGCGACGGCCTCGACTTCGACGCCCTTCAGCAGCGCATCCATCCCGCCGACTCCCGAGTGCGGATGCTCGCCGAGAAGACGCCGGCCAGCTTCGTTGCCTTCGACCTGATCGCGCTCGAGGGCGCGGACCTTCGCGGCGAGCCCCTGGGTGAACGCCGACAGCGGCTGGAGAAGGTGCTGCGCGACGCCCGGCCGCCCGTGCACGTGACGCCTTCCACGGATGACGTCGACACCGCCGAGGACTGGTTCCGGGTCTTCGAGGGCGCGGGGCTGGACGGCGTGATCGCCAAGTCGCGAGCGCAGCCCTACGTCCCCGGCAAGCGGCTCTGGGTCAAGTACAAGCACGAGCGGACCTGCGACTGCGTGGTCATCGGCTGGCGCTGGGACAAGAGGCGGGAGGCGCTGGGCTCGCTGCTGCTCGGCCTCTACGACGACGGCGGGGAGCTGCACTATGTCGGCCACACCTCGTCGTTCGACGCCAAGACCCGTCGCGAGCTGCGCGAGCGCCTGGAGCCGCTTCAGATGGAGGTCCCCGAGAACGCCAGAGGGCGGATGCCGGGGGGCCTGAGCCGCTGGTCTCGGGGCCAGGAGTCGGCCGACTGGCAGTCGGTGCGGCCAGAGCTGGTCTGCGAAGTCGCCTACGAAAAGCTGCAGAGCGGCGAGCGCTTCCGGCACGCCGCGCGCTTCCTCCGCTGGCGGCCCGACAAGCCACCGAAGGACTGCCGGTTCGACCAGATCGAGTCAGTGGCCGCCTTCAACGTGGCCTCGATCTTCGGGTAGCGGCAAGGCCTCGACGTGGCGGGCGGCGGGCCCGCCCGGTCCGTAGTAGCGCATCGCGGCGCGGCCGAGAGCCGTGACCGCGAGGTAGTCGAAGCCGGCGCCGACCACGACTCCGACAGCGAGCGGGGCTACGCGAAGGACGCCGGCGGCGGCGCGGCCACCGATCAGCCGGGCCAGGACCCGGGTCAGCACGTGGCTGCCGGTGTGGCTGAGAAAGCGCTCGGGAAGGCGTCGGAAGGCGGCGACGGTGATCCGCTCGCCGCCGATCACGAGCACGTCCTCGCGCAGCTTGACCGCGCCGCCGGCGATGCCGACCACCATCAGCGCTTCCAGCAGGCGCTGGTCGGAACCGGCCAGCTCGTGCCCGTAGATCATGGCGATCGCGAGGACCAGCTCCGTCTCCTGCTCGAGCGCGTACACGCTCTGGCTGGTCACGGTGCCGATGGCGACCAGCGTTCCCAGCCCGGGCGCGATGGCGGCGGCTCCGCTGGCGGCCCCGGTGGCTGCGACCCGGCGCCGCGTGGTCTTGATCAGCAGTCGGCCCAGCTCGTCAGGACTGAGGTCAGGGTGCTCCCGGCGAAGGCGCTCGACCCGCTCCCGGATCGCCGGCTCTCGCTTTCGGAGCGCCGCCGCCAGCGCGTTGAGGACGGGACGGAGCTGTGCCGGCAGGCTGTCCAGGTCCATTGACTTTCAGCGTACTTTGAAGTCCGTGGGCGAACCCGGCCAGCCGGTCGAGGACCTTCTCCCCGATCAGCTGACGATCCCCGACCTCGCCGAAGCGGCGCACGATTGCAAGGCGTGCGACCTCTGGGAGAAGGGGACGCAGACCGTCTTCGGAGAAGGCTCGCCGAAGGCCACCGTGATGCTCCTCGGCGAGCAGCCCGGCGACCAGGAGGACCTCCAGGGGCGGCCCTTCGTGGGACCGGCGGGCCACTTCCTGGATCGAGCTCTGGAAGCGGCCGGCATCGACCGCAACCGGGTCTACGTGACCAACGTGGTCAAGCACTTCAAGTGGACGCCGCGCGGCAAGCGGCGCATCCACGCGACTCCGAATCGCGCCGAGGTCGGCGCCTGCGTGCCCTGGCTGCGCGCGGAGGTCGCCGTGGTGCAGCCCCGCGTCATCGTCTGCCTGGGCGCGACCGCGGCCAAGGCCCTCCTGGGCCCGAAGTTCAAAGTGACCGAGGAGCGGGGCAGGCTGCTGCCTTCGGGGTTGGGCCCACCGGCGGTGGCGACCGTGCATCCGGCCTCGATCCTCCGGAGCGACGAGGACCGGGAGCAGGCGACGAGCGAGTTCGTGGCCGACCTAAAGACGGTGGCGCACTACCTGGAGCCGGGGGGACGGCCCCCCGACTGAGCGGCTACTCGGCCTCCGCTTCCTCTTCCGGCTCCGCCTCCAGCTCGGCCATCGCCTCCGGCGTTGGCTCGGAGACCGCTGCGGCCGCAGTCGGCTTGGAAGCCACCACCTTGCCCCGGCTCCGCCAGCTGGCGGTGTTGGCGACCGGGCGCATTTCGATGACGGCCGGGTCGACCAGCACATTGTCACGCCGGGTCAGCCTTTTCTCGGTCCCGTCGACATATACGACCGTGCGCTCGAGTACCGCGGTGATGAACACCTTTTCGCCGTTGATCTCGGCCCAGAACTCGGGCATGATCATCTGCCCCTCGTCGTTGAGGGTGCTGAGGGGAACCAGGGATGGGCTGCTAGCGGGCAAGTGGGCCTCCTTAGGAATTCGTGTGATGCTGTCCAACCTACGAGGTTCCCACTACGGGGTGCGGCTAAACGAGTAAAGGAAAGACCCGCCGTCCCCGTGCTTCCCTACGATTGGGCGAAGTGAGGAGCCTCTCGACAAACGACGCCGCTGACCGCCTCTTGCGGGCATGGCGTGGAGAGATCGAGGCCCGCGCCATGTACGAGCTGCTGGCGGCCCGCACCAAGGACCCCCGCCGCGCCGGCATCCTCCGTCAATTGGCCGACGCCGAGGCGACCCATCGCGGCCGCCTAGAGGCGCGAATGAAGGAGCTCGGCGTCCCGATACCGGATCCGGCGAGCGTCCGGCTCTCGCCCTGGATGCAGCTGCAGGCGCGGCTGGCGCCGCTCGACCGCGTGCTGGCGGTCCGCGAGGCGGCCGAGGACAGCGAGGTCGACGGCCTCTACAAGGTCCCGACCGGCGACGCCGACACCGACCGCGTCCTGCGCGAGATCCGCCACGACGAGGCCTCCCATTCGAAGTCCGTCAGCGCCATGCGTCAGGGCGGCGAGGGTTCGCCACCGCCTTCCGGACCAAAAGGCACGCTGAAGCGGATCCTCGACCGTGAAAGCTGGCACCAGACCGGCGGGGGCTGGGTGTCGGGGGCGATCTACGGTGCCAACGACGGGCTGGCGGCGGTCTTCGGCATCGTATCCGGGGTCTCCGGCGCCACCGGCGGCGGCCACTTCGTGCTCACCGCGGGGCTGGCCGGTGCGGTCGCATCGGCGCTCTCGATGGCGACCGGCGCCTTTCTCGCCGAACGCTCGGAGGCCGAGGTCGCCCACGCCAACGTCGAGCGCGAGCGGCGCGAGATCGAGGAGCACCCGGAGGAGGAGAAGGAGGAGCTTTCGCTCTTCTACCAACTCAAGGGGCTCAGCAAGGAAGACGCGGACGCGCTGGCCGAGAAGCTCTCCCACAACCCGGAGGCGATGCTCAAGCTGCTGGCCGGTGAGGAATTCGGTTTCGGCGGCGGGTCGGAGGGCGGCGGCAGCGCCGTTCAAGCCTCGCTGGCGGCCGGAATCAGCACCGGCGTCGGCGCCATGATCCCGGTGATCCCGTTCTTCTGGCTGAGCGGCACCACGGGTGTGATCGTGGCGGCGGCCGTGTCGCTGGTCGCGCACTTCCTGGTCGGGGCGGCGAAGTCGCTGTTCACGCTGCGGAGCTGGTGGGCGGCCGGCCTTGAGATGACGGCCGCCGGCATCATCGTGGGGACCGTGACGTACGCGCTCGGCCTCGTCTTCCACGGCGCCTGATCGATCTCGACCAGGTCCGCTCGGCGGCCGCAGCGGTGGCTTCCGAGGCGCGCTGGGTGCGGGTCCGTCGGGAGGCGATCGCCGCCTACGCGAACCGCATCGGTGAGGTGGCGCCACCGGCCCAGCTCGACCCCGAGTTCCATTACCACGGGGCCACCGCGGCGGACACAGCGACCTTCGTTCTGACGCTGGGCGCCATCAATTTCGGGTCGGGCTACTTTCCTCACCTCCGCCGCCGCGATCAGCGCTCGGGCTACTTCCACGTGGCGCGCGCCCTGAAGGAGCGCTTCGAGCGCGGCGTTCCGCCGGCGGCCGAGCTCGCAGCCCTGACCGTGCCCCAGGTGGCGGAGATCTTTGGCCAGCCGCTGGAACAACCGATCGCCGAGCTGATGACCCTCTTCGGCGCCGCGCTCAACGCCTTCGGCCGCCACCTCCTGGAGCGCTGGGAGGGGCGGGCCGAGGTGATGGTCAGGGCGGCCGGCGGCTCAGCCGAACGCTTGGCGGGGCTCCTGGCCGAGGTGCCGTTCTTCGACGACGTCCACAGCTACCGCGGCCGCTCGGTGCCGATCTACAAGCGCGCGCAGATCGCGCCGGCCGACCTCAGCCTGGCACTCGAGGGCCAGGGCCTGGGCCGTTTCGACGACCTGGAGCGGCTGACGATCTTTGCCGACAACCTCGTCCCGCATGTGCTCCGGCTGGACGGCGTGGTCGAGTTCGACCCGGTGCTCGAGGAGCGGATCGAGCGCGGCGAGCTCCTGGTCTCGGGCGCGGCGGACGAGGTTGAGATGCGGGCGTGCGCCATCCATGCCGTCGAGCTGCTGGCCGGCGAGCTCCGGGATCAGGGGAGGCCGCGAACGGCGATGGCGCTCGACCACGTGCTGTGGAACCGCGGTCAGGGTCCTGACTACAAGGCGCGCCCCCGGCCGCGGTGCCGGTCGGTCTACTACTGAGCGTCGGGCGAGAGCCGGGCCGACCAGCCCTGCTCCCCGTGCTCGAGCAGGAGGTCGCCGATTCGGACGCGCGCGCCGTGGCCCTGGCGGATGACCTGGAGCTTGCCTTCGCCAACGACTTCGGCGATCCGGTCCCCGGCCAGGCGGACGATGATGCCGGCCGGGGTCAGCCAGACCGACTCCGAGAACTCGCGCAGGCCGGTGGCGTCGAGCTCGCCCGTGTCGCGGCGCGCCTCCTCGCGGGATGGTTTGGGCGCGGGACCGACCACGCGCAGGTTGGGGCGAGGCGCGGTCGAGGCCTCCGGCTTGGTCGATTCCACCGGCTGCTCGCCACGCGCTTTGCGACGCGCCTCGGCCTGCTGGAGCGAGAGCTGGAGCAGTTCGGAGCCGACCTCCTCCTGGAAGAACGCCGAGGAAACCGCGGCCGGATTGTTCCGGCGCCGGTTGCAGATGGTGCAGTCGGCTTCCTCGCTCACGGCATCGTAGGTGCCCGGCTCGAAGGCCTGACCGCACAGGGTGTGGACCGGCCCCGACTCCGGAATCGCGGGGGTGAGGTGGATGCGGCCCCGGCCCTTCCGGACCCGCTTCAGTTCGAGGCCGGCGAGCGTCAGCTTAGTTAGCGTCCTGACTCGGAGGTTCTAGGCCGCGGGCGAGGCCAGGTGCTCGCGCAGGCGCTGAGCCTGGCCGGAGCGGCGAAGCCGATCCATCGCCCGGCGCTCGAGGTCGCGGACCGACTGACGGCCGACGCCCATCCGCGCCGCCACCTCCTCGAGGCTGCGCTGGTTGCCGTCCAGCAGTCCGAAGCGGAGCTGCAGGACCCGCCGCTCGCGTGCCGGCAGTGTGTCGAGCACTTCCTGGACATCCGACTTGAGCATCGTCTGCGTGGCCTGATCGATTGGCGCCGTCGCGTCCTTGTCCTCGATGAACTGGCCCAGCTCAGAGTCCCCGTCCTCGCCGACCGGGGTCTCCAAGGAGACTGGCTCCTGGGCGACCTGGAACAGCCAGCGGATCTTCTCGGGCTCGATGTCCATCTCCAGCGCGATCTCCGCGTCCTGCGGCTGGCGGCCGAGCTCCGCCCGCAGGCGGTCGGTCACCCGGACCAGCTTGCCGATCAACTCGGCCTGGTGGACGGGGATGCGCACCGTGCGGCCGCGGTCGGCGATCGCCCGCTGAACCGCCTGGCGGATCCACCAGGTCGCATAGGTCGAGAACTTGAAGCCGCGGTGGTAGTCGAACTTCTCGACGGCGCGGATGAGTCCCAGGTTGCCCTCTTGAATGAGGTCGAGGAGGGGCAACCCGCGGTTGGCGTACTTCTTGGCCACCGAGACCACCAGGCGCAGGTTGGCTTCGGTCAGCTTCCGGCGGGCGTCGTCCGAGCCGGCCTCCATGGCGCGCGCCAGTTCGACCTCCTCAGCGGCGGTCAACAGCTTGACCTTGCCGATCTCGCGCAGGTAGGCGCGAACGGCGTCATCGAGCGCCGCGGCGTCGGCCGCCGCCTGGGTGGTGGCGTCCGGCGCCGAGGTGTCGTTCTCGACCGGACCCGGCTCGAAAAAGTCCAGGTCGGCGCGCAGCATCGATCGATTGAGCGTGGTCTCTTCCATCCGCGTGTCTGTGTTACCCGTTGCCTATGGGGCCCAAACCCCTGTTCGAAATTAACCCTGGCGGCAAATCTTGAATTCCCTACAGTACGCCCTTCACGGTAGGGCGCGCAGGGCCGCAGACCTCAAAGCACCGGCGGGGGCTGCTATGTGACAAACCGCGGCCGGCGGTGCAAGATGTCGTCCCTTTCGCGGCAGGCGATCGGGGCTTGTGCCCAGGGTGGGGTTCTGAGGAGGAACGGCTATGGCGACGACGGCACAGCATGTCAACGTCGAACGAGCGCGGCGGGCCTACGACGCCTTCGCCACCGGCGACATGGCGACGGTCGGCGAGCAGATCGCCGAAGACACGGTCTGGCACATCGGCGGCAACAACCCGCTCACCGGTGAATACAAGGGCCGGGACGCCGTGTTCGGGTTCTTCGGCAAGCTGATGGAGATGACGGGAGGCACCTTCCGGCTCGAGGTTCACGACATCCTGGCCAACGACGAGCACACCGCCGTCCTGGTCACCGAACGGGCGGAGCGCGACGGCAAGCAGTGGGAGGGCCGGGCCGTCCACATCACTCACCCCAACTCCGAAGGCCAGGTGGCCGAGTTCTGGGCCTTCTTCGAGGACCCGGCGGCCGGGGACGCGTTCTGGTCTTAAGCGCCGCCGGCTGAGTTCGGCTACGGCGGGGCCGGTTGACACTCCAACCCGCTCTGCCTACGGTTCCGCGCATGAAGTGGACCTCGTCGGTCATCGGCGTGCTGATCGGCGCCGGGGTGAACTACGGACTTGCGGTCCTGTGGGTCATCCTTGGCGTCTCGGGCCTGGGGTTCTTTCTCGTGGTCGCCATCGTCAACTTCTTGGTTGGGCTGGTCATGACCGTGATCGCCGTTCGGATGGGGCAGTCGGCAGCACGCAGGGAGCGGATTCTGCAGACCGGCATCTCCGGAGTCGCGACGCTGCTTTCCGCCGACCAGACGGGCGTCTATGTGAACGGGATGCCGCAGGTGCGGATGCGGCTCCGGATCGACCTTCCCGGCCAGCCCGAGTACGAGGTCCAGCGCAGCGAGGTGCTCGGCTTCCTCGAGATCGGCCACCTCCAGGCTGGAGCCCGGTACGTGGTCAAGGCGGATCCGGCCGACCCGCGCCAGATCGTGGTGGACTGGAATTCCCCGGCCGGGATGGAGCAGCCGATGGCCGCCGCTCAGGCACCGGTCTTCGATGCCAGCGCGCCTGCCGCCGGCATGAACTCGGTGAACGCCCAGCTGGCGATGGCGCACCTGCAGCAGAGCGGCGTCGACGGCACGGGGACGGTGATGAGCTTCGAGGATCTCGGAGCCGCGCCCTCCGGCAACCACCAGGTGAAGTACGACATGCTGATCGCCGTTCCGGGCCAGGCGCCCTACACCATCCACAAAGAGAGCGAGCTGCCGGCGGTGGCGATCCCGATGATGCAGGTGGGGAAGACGTTCAGCGTCAAGGTCGACCCGGCCAATCCTGATCACCCGCTGATGACGGTCGTCTGAGGCCGGTCGGCGGGCAGCCGGCTACTTCGGTTGGCTGGAACGCAGCGAGTCCGCGACCTGGTTGAGGGTGGCGGCCAGGGCGTCACCGAAGGATCGCGCGGCTCGGCGGGTTCCTTCACGGACCTCGGGATCGGCGACGACGCGGTTGACCGAATCGATCACGGCGTCGGCCGCTCGCTTCACCTCGTCCAGGTCGGCCTTCGTGCGCAGGCCTCTGGCGAGGTCGTCCATCTCGGCGCGGAAGCGGCTCCAGGCGGCGTCGGATTCGTTCATGCCCAAATTGTGGCCCGGCCAGCGGTGCCTGAGCTCGGACTACATCAGCAGGGGCCGGCCCCGAAGGACCAGCCCCTGTCTGGTGGGGGGAGGAGTCTGGCTTAGCTGCAGCCCGTGGTGGCGCCGCAGTTGAGGCACTTGTAGCAAGTGCCGTTGCGGACGGTGATCGAGCCGCAGTCGGAGCAGGCCGGGGCGTCGGCGTTGACCACGAAGGCCAGCTTCTGCCCGGAGTGGCTGCCGCCGTTCCCGTTCCCGTTTCCGTTTCCGTTGCTGGCCACCACCTTGAGCTCCGCGCCGGAGCCCGGCGCGGGCTTCAAGGCGGTGGATGCCGGCGTGGGCGACGAGGTGGCGCCAGAGGGCGCGCTCTCCTCGACCGGCTCGGTTGAAGGCGAGACGTCGCGCCGGATGATGCCCACCGCCTCCTGGTCCTCGAGGTCGAGGAAGCGGCTGGCGAGCCATCGGAAGATGTAGTCGGCGATCGACTTGGCGATCGGCAGCTCGGGATTCTTGGTGAAGCCACTCGGCTCGAAGCGCATGTGGCTGAACTTGTTGACCATGACCCGCAGCGGGACTCCGTACTGGAGCGCGAGCGAGGTCTGGGTCGCGAAGGCGTCCATCATGCCCGAGATCGTCGAGCCCTCCTTAGCCATGGTCAGGAAGATCTCGCCGGGCGTGCCGTCCTCGTAGAGGCCGACGTGGATGTAGCCCTCGTGGCCCTGGATGTCGAACTTGTGGGTGATCGAGTGCCGCTCGTCGGGCAGCCGGCGGCGGACCGGCCGGGCCTCGGCGACGACCTCCACCTTGGCCTCCTTCTCCTTGAGCGAGGTCGAAAGCGGCTGTGAGCGCTTGCAGCCATCGCGGTAGATCGCGATGCACTTGAGACCCAGCTTCCAGGACTCGAGGTAGGCGTTGGCGATGTCCTCGGCGCTGGCCTCGGTCGGCAGGTTCACGGTCTTGGACTGGGACCCGGAGATGAAGGGCTGAACCGCCGCCATCATCCGGACGTGGCCCATGGGTGCAATCGAGCGAATGCCGTTGACGGGTTTGAAGGCGCAGTCGAACACCTTCAGGTGGTCTTCCTCGATGTGAGGCGCGCCCTCGATGGTGTCGTTCTCGTCGATGTACTCGACGATCTCCTTGACCTGGGCCTCGGTGTAGCCGAGCTTGCGCAGGGCCGAGGGGACCGTGTTGTTGACGATCTTGAGCAGCCCGCCGCCGACCAGCTTCTTGTACTTGACCAGCGCCAGGTCGGGCTCGATCCCGGTGGTGTCGCAGTCCATCATCAGGCCGATGGTTCCGGTCGGCGCCAGGACCGTCGCCTGCGCGTTGCGGTAGCCGTGGCGCTTGCCCAGCTCGACCGCGTCATCCCAGGTGTCGCGAGCGGCGACTACGAAGCGGTCGATCGCCTCGGCCTGCGGGTGCTTGGCGCCGCCCGTCTTGAGGTCGTAGGCCGCCGCGCGGTG
Source organism: Candidatus Dormiibacterota bacterium (assembly GCA_036378395.1). Classification (GTDB taxonomy): domain Bacteria; phylum Chloroflexota; class Dormibacteria; order Dormibacterales; family Dormibacteraceae; genus DASUWN01. Next base: position 12,577 of record DASUWN010000134.1, read on the forward strand.
CTTGTTCATCACCCGCAGCATCGGCTCCCGGTTCGCCTCGAAGTCCGCGAAGGGACCCTTGACCTCGGCCATCCGGGCTGACTGCGCGTAGGCGCGGCCGGTCATGATCGCGGTCACGGCGCCGGCCACCCGCCGCCCCTCTTCGGAGTCGTAGGCGAGACCCATCGACATCAGCAGGGCGCCCAGGTTGGCGTAGCCGAGGCCGAGCGGCCGAAGCCGCTCCGAGTTGCGGGCGATCTCGGGCGTCGGGTAGGACGCGCTGCTGACGATGATCTCCTGGCCCGTGAAGCAGACGTCGACCGCCTTCTGGAAGCGCTCGACGTCGAAGGCGCCCGCGGCGTCCTGGAACTTGAGCAGGTTGAGCGAGAGCAGGTTGCAGGCGGTGTCGTCGAGGAAGACGAACTCGCTGCAGGGGTTGGTGGCGTTGATCCGGCCGCTGTTGGGCACGCAGTTCCAGTCCTGGATCGTGGTGTCGAACTGCAGGCCGGGGTCGCCGCAGATCCAGGCCGCCTCGGCGATCTCGCGCCAGAGGTCGCGCGCCTTGTGGGTGTCGACCGTCCGGCCGCCGACGACCGCCTTGGTCTCCCACTCGGCGTCCTTCTCGAGCGCCTGCATGAACTCGTCGGTCACCCGCACCGAGTGGTTGGCGTTCTGGAACTGGACCGAGTCGTAGGCCCCGCCGGGGACGTTGAACCCGGCGTCATAGCCGGCGTCGATCAGCGCGTGGGCCTTCTTCTCCTCCTCCGCCTTGCAGCGGATGAACTCGAGGATGTCCGGATGGTCGGCGTTGAGGATCACCATCTTGGCCGCCCGGCGCGTGGTGCCGCCCGACTTGATCGAGCCGGCGAAGGAGTCGTAGCCGCGCATGAAGGAGACCGGGCCGGATGCGGTACCTCCGCCCGAGAGCCGCTCCCGGGACGAGCGCAGGACCGACAGGTTGGTGCCCGTGCCGGAGCCGAACTTGAAGAGCATGCCCTCGGTCTTGGCCAGGTCGAGGATGGACTCCATGCTGTCCTTGACCGAGTTGATGAAGCAGGCTGATCCCTGCTGGGCGCGCCCGGGGATGCCGAGGTTAAACCAGACCGGGCTGTTGAAGGAGGCGTGCTGGGTGGCCAGCAGCCAGCGCAGCTCCTCACCCCAGGTCTCGGCGTCCTCCTGGGTCGCGAAGTAGCCGCCTTCGAGGCCCCAGGTCTGGAGCGTCGCCACCACGCGATCGACGATCTGCTTGACGCTCGTCTCCCGGTTCTCGCGCGGACCGTAGAAGTACTTCTGAGCCACGACGTTGAGCGCCAGCTGCGACCACGACCTCGGGACCTCGACGTCTTTCTGCTCGAAGATCGTCTCGCCCCGCTCGCTGGTGATCGCGGCCGTCCGCCGCTCCCACTCGATGAGGTCGTAGGCGTGGCTGCCGGGCGGGGTGAAGTACCGCTCGAAACGAAGGCCCTTGGTGGCTCCAGCCTTGCGGCCGGTTCCTGCTGCTGCGACGTCGGCTACGTTCTTGGCCATCTTGATCTGAGCCTCCTTGAGAGCCTCCTGTTGAGGTTGCGGCGCCTCCCGCACCGCCCCCTTCGCGGGGCGTTTGTTACGCGTTTGCTAGGTACCGATAGAGATGGGAGAGGCCCCAGAGCATGCCCGCCATCTATGCCCCAGGGCCTCGAACCCGATGACCAGGATTCTACCCAGGCGATTTGGGCCTGTCAAGGTTTAGACACAAGATATTTGGACCGAATTACGCCCTGACCCCAACATATGGAGTGCACAAGCTGTGGAGCACTTGTGGAAAGGTGCCGGAAAACCGCCCGCTTTTTCCGGAAAACCGGGGGAATAGCGCTGCCCATTGGCCCGTCTTTCTGGAAAAACCGAGGGGTGTCAGTCCCCGAGCAGCTGGAGAGCCGGCAAGGGCTCGACCGGGGACTCGGCCAGCTTCTCCGCGCTCTGGATTCCGTGCACCGAGGCACGGATCCGGGCGGTGACGATCTTGCCGTCGTTGTAGGCGTTGTTGAGCATCGAGATCGCTCGCTGGATCCGGTTCTCGAAGGCTTCGTCGAGGATCTTGAGCTGGCCCTCGATGTCCATCAGCGAGGCTTGCAGGTTGTCGAGGTCGATGGTCCGCGCGAACTGCAGGTGGAGCTGATAGAGCGCCAGCAGGTAGGGCATCGTCATCGAGTACCCGACGATGATCACGTGCCGGCGGTGGGCCTCGGCGAAGGCTTCCCGGCAGACCGAGTAGGCGGCGTCGGGGACCGAGGCCAGCGCCCAGGGCGTGGTGGTACTGGGGTCGATGTACTGGGCGACCTCGCGCACCCGTTTCTCGACCTCCTTCTCCGCCAGCTGTGCAAGCTGCGTCCGCCGCTCGGCCGCGCTGTCGGGCGAGGCCAGTTCGGCGAGGGCCGCGCTCGAGGTCCACTTCGAGTCCAGCGGCATCACCTTCCCGCCCGGCATCCGGATCGCGAACTCGACGACCTTGCCGCGGACGTGGTGGTTGCGGGCCACCATCTCCGGTGGCAGGTGGCGGAGCGACTCCTCGAGGATGTTCTCGCCGGCCGCCCCGCGCGTCGAGCTGCCGGCGATCACCGCCTCCAGCTTGCGCAGGCTCTGCCGGGCTTCGTCGTCGACCCGCTCCCTAGCCGCCAGGGCGGACCGGATGCCCTCGAACGCGGCCTGGGTCGCGGTCAGCTGCTGGCGGATCTCGGCGACGTTCGACTCCTGGTTCTGGCCACCCATCAGGAGGTGGGCGCGAAGGTCGCTGAGCTCCCGCGCCTGGAGATCAGAGTGGCGGGTGAGGGCCAGCACGAGGAGGGCGACGCCGCCAACCGCGGCAACGACGACCACCAGAAGCAGCGCGAACAACAGTTCGAACCCCGACATCTTGCGCATGCTACTCCGCGGACGTCCGTCCGGCAAGCCCCCGCCGGCGTTAAGATTGCCGGCCGTGCTAGAGGCCGACTTCCAGGTGACGCCCGAGCGCATCCCCCTCGAGGAGGTCTACATGCGGATGGCGGAGGAGCTGGCCAAGCGCTCCACCTGTGCGCGCAGCCAGGTCGGCAGCGTGATCGCCACCGGCGACCTGACCCAGGTCCTCGGCATCGGCTACAACGGAAATGCGCGCGGGCTGCCCAACCGCTGCGACGGCGACGAGCCCGGCCGCTGTGGCTGCCTGCACTCCGAAGCCAATGCGCTGATCAAGGCCGGCGCCCAGATCCCCGGCAAGCTGATGTTCGTGACGCTCTCACCCTGCGTCATGTGCGCCAAGATGATCGTCAACTCCAACGTCGCGCGAGTCTTCTACCGAGCGGCCTACCGCGACCCGGCCGGGCTCGACGTGCTCCGGCGGGGCGGCGTCGAGGTCGAGCTCTACGACCGGTGGCGGGGGGCGTGGCGGTAGGGGCGGGTCCGAGCCCGCGGCCGTAACCCGGACAACGCCCAGAGGCGTCCTTACAATCCGCCCATGTTTGGGGGGCGCGGGCCCTCGGCCCGGCAGCTCGCGCTCACGGTGGTCCTCTATCTCTTTCTTTATGGCGTGCTGCTGGCCGCCTTCAACGTCGACTGGCACCTGCCCAAGCCGCCGCCTCCCGGGCCTGGCGACTACCTGACCGAGAAGGCGCGCTCGCTCGGCTTCAACACCGATCGCATCGCCGCTTACGTCCGCGACAGCGTTCCCATCGACGACCGCGGCGGGCCCGCCCTGCGCGGGCCGCTGGGCACCCTCCTTCACGGCGCCGGCAGCGAGGCCGACCGCGCGCTGCTGCTGAAGGCGCTGCTCGACCGGTCGCACGTATCCAGCCAACTCGTCCAGGGCCAGAGCTGGGGCGTGGCCGCCGGCTCTCGCTACCTGGGGCCCAACGCCAGCGCTGACGCCTCGGCTCGCCCGCTGGCCGACCTGCCGCCCAGCCTATATGCCACCGTCAGCATCCGCATCGACGACGGCGGGAGCGGGCCGCCCGGGCTTTCCCTCCGCACCGCCGACCTCGCGCTGGCCGACGTCAGCCTGAGCTACCGCGCCGACGCCACCGGCCTTCACGCCGTGCTCGCCGGCGGCGGCCAGACGGTGACCGACCCCGCCGACGCCCGCCAGTTGAGCGGGCAGAGCCTGACGGCCACCTTCACCTCGGCCGGCTCCCAGTTCCACGCCACTCGCCAGCTCTGGACCAAGACCGGCGGCCAGCCGGCGCCGGTCTCGCCGGCGGACCACTTCACGCTCGCCTTCAGCACCGGCTGGATACCCGACAGCGTCGCCCAGCGCGAGGCGGCAGGCGGCGTCGGCAGCAAGGTCCAGCCCGCCGGCCTCCACCACGCGATCGCCTACAGCTTCCTCGGCCTCTCCGACCGCAACGCGCTGGCGCTGCTCGGGGCGCAGCACCTGAGCGAGCACTTCGTCGCTCCCCGGCTGACGATCGTCGGCTCCCAGTACGCCTCCGCCGCCTCGCCGCCCTCGATCAGCATCGACCTCCGCCAGGACCACGTCGACGTCACCGGCGCGGCGATCGACGTGACCGCCTTCGGGTCGCTGCGCTCGCTCTACGACGCGCAGCTGGAGTCGACGGTGATCGCGGGCCTGACCGGGCGGGCGGCGGAGTCGGCGGCCGACGTGATGGCCCGCTTCCTGAGCGACCGCGCGGCGGGCTTCGGACGCAACCAGGCGGTGCTCGCCGACGCGCTCGGCCGCCTGCTCAGCAAGGAGGCGACCGAGGGCGCGCGCCTCGAGCTGTGGCCCGCTGCCAAGACCGACTTCCGCCTCGCCTTCACCCGTTCCGGCAGCAGCCTCAACGTCAGCGTGGCGCAGCCCATCCGCGACGTGCTCAGCGCGGAGGGCGTCCACGACGATTGGCTGCTGACGCACGGCCAGGTCGGCTCCGCCGACACCCCGCGTGCGGCCGGCGAGGCGGTCGGCCTGCTGGTCCGGACGACCGGGCTGCCGGTGGATCTCGCCCTCGGCTACGCCTACACGCCGGGCGCCGCCCGCGCCTGGTACGACAACTCGCGCATCTTCCAGTTCGACACCGCTGGCGAGCTGATCAACGAGACCCAGTTCACCGACCTGAGCGGCCCCGACCTCAAGATC
>DASUWN010000135.1:0-27896 GCA_036378395.1 Candidatus Dormiibacterota bacterium
CCGTCTGGAACGCCGGGCTGCCGCGCCTGCGGCCTGCAGCCCATCCAACCGTTACAGGCAACTAGGAGGTCAAGAACTCCCGGACCGCCGTGATCGCCGCCGGTTCGAAGCCGATGTTGTAGTGCGTCGCCTCGACCTCGACGCACCGCGCGTTGGGGTGCGAGGCGAGGAAGCGGTCGCGGTCGTCGGGTGGGATCACCAGCGGCATCCCCTCCATCGAAGGGCGCGTCGCGCGCACGAGCAGCACCGGCATGGTGAGCGGGCCCCACAGCTGGTCCGCGTGGTGCGCCTTCCCGTACTCCAGGTCCTCCCTCACCGCCTCGGCACTGGTTCGCGTCCGGACGCCACCCGCCACCTCAGCCATCTCGTACTCGAAGTAGCGTTCCCAGTCCTCGCTCCACGGGGTGAATGGGCCCGCCCCCCGCACCAGCGCGAGATAGTCGGGCAGGCTCGGGTACGCGTTCCCCAGGCGGGAAAGGCTGACGTCCAGCAGCGTCACGAACTCGGCCGGCGCATCACCGAGCGCGTCGATCAGGACCACCCGATCCAGGCGCTCTCGCGCCTGCGTCGCGGCGGCCATCGCTACGTAGGCGCCCATCGACCACCCCGCCACCGTGAACCGCGACCGGCCCAGCGCCTCGGCGGCTCCCAGCACGTCGCGCGCGTGCGCGGGCCAGCCATAGGTCCCGGGCGGCGTGACCTCGCTCCGGCCCCTGCCCCGCAGGTCGACCGCCACCACCTGCAGGCCGGCCTCGGCCAGCCCCGGGGCCATCGCTCCGAAGTGCATGAGATTGGCGGAAAGGCCGGGCACGCAGAGCACCAGCGGGCCTTCCACCGGACCGTAGCGGCGCGCCTCCAGGCGCCCGCCGGGGACCTTCAGCTCAAGCTCTTCAGCGTTCGCCAAGCTCACGCTTGAGCACCTTACCGGCCGCGTTGCGCGGTAGCGGCTGGTCTCGGAAGACCACCGACTTGGGGACCTTGTAGCGCGCCAGCCGCTCCCGGCAGTGCTCGATCACCTCGGCTTCGGTCAGCTCCGCGCCCGGCCGCAGCACGACGAAGGCGCAGCCGACCTCGCCCCACCGCTCGTCGGGGACGCCCACCACCGCCGCCTCGCTCACGCCCGCCAGCGCGTAGATCGCGTTCTCGACCTCCGCCGGGTACACGTTCTCGCCGCCCGAGATGTACATGTCCTTCCAGCGGTCGACGATGTAGAAGTAGCCGTCCTCGTCCTGGCGGGCCGCGTCACCGGTGTGCAGCCAGGAATCCGTAAAGGACTCGGCGCTGGCATCGGGACGCCGCCAGTACCCGGGCGTGACGTTGGGGCCGCGCACCCAGAGCTCGCCGACCTCGCCCGTAGCCACATCGCGGCCCTCGCCATCGACGATCCGGACCTCGGTGTGCAGCACCGGCAGTCCGCACGAGCCCTGCTTGGCGATCACCTGGTCGGCGCCGATGACGATCGCGGAGGGACTGGTCTCGGTCATGCCGTAGCCCTGCATCAGCGGGCATCCCCGGCGGGCCCAGGTCTCCAGCAGGGACAGCGGAGCCGGGGCCCCGCCCAGCCCGGTGGCGACCAGGCGCGAGAGGTCGGCCCGCTCGAAGTCGGGGTGCTCGGCCAGGAAGAGGTAGTTGGCCGGAACGCCGAAGAAGTGGGTCACGCCGAGCTCGGGATCGGAAAGCAGCGCCAGGCACTGACCGGGATCGAAGGTGCGCATCACTACCACCGTCCCGCCGAGGTGGAAGGTGGGGTTGGCGTAGAGGTTGAGGCCGCCGGTGTGGAAGGTGGGGAGGACGGTGAGCGCGGTCGAGCTCGAGGTGAGTTCGACCGCCATCCCGATGTTGACCGCGTTCCAAAACGTCATCCCGTAGGTGACCAGCGCGCCCTTCGGCCGGCCCGTGGTGCCCGCGGTGTACAGGAGGCAGAGCACGTCGTCGAGGTTGGGCGTGGCCACGCGCTCGAGCCGAGAAGCGGCCGCGATCCCCCGCTCGTAGGCGCTGTCGTCGCCGCCCCGCTCGATCTTCAAGCCCGGCAGCGAGGCGGCCAGCGCCGCCTGTTCGCGGTCGTGGATCAAGACCTTCGGCTCCGAGTCGCCGGCGATGAACTCCAGCTCGGGCGGAGCCAGCCGCCAGTTGAGCGGGTTGAGGAGCGCGCCCAAGCGCCAGCAGGCGAACTGGATCTCGAACACGTCGGTCGAGTTGGGGGCCAGCACGGCGACGCGGTCGCCACGCTCGACACCGACGGAGCCGAGGTGGCTCGCCAGCCGCGACACCCGGTCGTCCAGCTCGGCGTAGGTCAACCGGCGCCCGGAGTCAACGTCGATCGCCGCCAGGTTGCCCGGCGTCCGGCGCGCGTGATGGGCGATCCAGTCGTAGGCGCGGGTCACGGGCTCCAACTATGCATCGAGGTCCATTTCCAGGCAGTGCTTGGTCGCCGGCGGTTCCTCAGACAGCTGGTTGACCCGCTCTTCGGTCCGGAACGCCTGCAGTCCCTTGCAGCATCCAGGCGCCGATGTTGCTGACGAGCACCGCGATCCAGAGCGAGCGGAAGGCGCCCACGCGTAACGGGGCCAAGGCCCCCAGCCGGCCATTTTGACGCGCTACTGTCACGCCATGCCTTCTGAACTGCTGACCGCCGCCCAGGAGCTGGGCGGGACCATTGTCAACGACCGTCGAACGATCCACTCGCACCCCGAGCTCGCCTACCAGGAGGAGCAGACCTCGACCATGGTCCAGGCCCGGCTCCGCGAGCTGGGCATCCCTTTTCGCTCCGGCCTGGGCGGAACAGGCGTCGTTGGTGAGATCCGCGGCCATAAGGGTGACGGTCCCTGCGTTCTGCTTCGCGCCGACATGGACGCGCTCCCGATCGAGGAGAAGACCTCGGTGCCGTTCGCTTCCGAGATACCCGGCGTCATGCACGCCTGCGGCCACGACGCCCACACCGCGATCCTGCTCGGAGTCGCCCGCCTCTTGAACGAGCGGCGTGACGGCTTCAGCGGCACCGTCAAGCTGATGTTCCAGCCCGCCGAAGAGGGCGGCGCGGGCGCGGCGCGGATGATCGAGGCGGGCGTGCTCGACGAGCCCAAGGTGGATGCAGCCTTCATGCTCCACGTCGGTGCCGAACTGGAGGCCGGCGTCGTGGCCAGCGGCGGCGGGCCGCTCCTGGCGGCCGCGGACTCATTCACGATCCGGGTGCTGGGCCGGGGTGGCCACGCCGCCCGTCCCAACCTCGCCGTCGACCCGATCGTCGCCGGCGCCCAGATCGTCACCGCGCTGCAGACGCTGGTCGCGCGCGAGGCGTCGCCGTTCAAGCCCGCGGTGGTGACGTTGGGCTCCTTCAACGCCGGCCACGCCCACACCGTGATCCCCGACGAAGCGGTGATCCAGGGCACGATCCGCTCCTTCGACGGCGCGCTCTTCGAGCGGCTCGAGCAGCGCGTCACCGAGGTTGCGCAGGGAATCGCGGCCGCGCTCCGCGCCACCGCCACCATCGACTTTCACATGCACTACCCGCCCTCGGTCTGCGACGAGCGGATGGCGGGCTTGTTGGGCGAATCGTCGCGCCGCGTGCTGGGATCGGAAGCCGTGGTCGACTTCGAGCCCCGCATGGGCGCGGAGGACTTCGCCTTCGTTCTTCAGAAGGTGCCCGGCGCCATGCTCTCGCTCGGCGTCAAGAAGGCGGAATGGCCCGAGCCCAAGCCCGTGCATACCGCCACCTTCGACATCGACGAGTCGGCGCTGCCGATCGGCGCCGCCTGCCTGGCGCAGACGGCCCTCGACTTCTTAGCCGGCCAGAGCTGAAGAGGCGAGCGCGGGCACCAGTACCCGCTTTTCGAACTGGCCGTTGGCGGTGGTGAAGGTTCCCGTGAAGAGGTAGGCGGGCTCCAGGTAGGCGATCTCGCCGCTGCGGGTGACGGCGTAGACGAGGTGGGCGCGGGTCAGGGTGACGTCGGGGGGCGTGCCGGAATCCGGGACCTGCGCCGGCGCGCTGGTCGCCTGTTTGGGATCGGGCGCGCCCAGCGGGTAGGTGGCGGGCTGGTCCGCGGTTTCCGGGATCAGCCCGTGGATGGCGACCACCCCCGTGCTGTCGACGGTCACGTCGATGCCCAGCGGATCGCCGCCGCCATCGACCAGGCCCGCGCGCGCGCCGCCGCCGAGGTCGACCAGGCGCTGGTAGTGGAAGGTGTACAGGGGCGGCGACATCGAGACGGTGAACGGCCAGGGCGGGCTCATGCCGAGCCGGCTCAGCTCGGCATCAGCTGCGGCCCGGGCCGCGTTCGCGTCGGCGGGCGGGCCGCCGATCGCGCGGGTGGCGTTGAGGTAGTACAGCGGCAGCTGGGCGACCGGGTTGTCGAGCGTGGCGGTGACGGTGTAGCCGGGAATCTTCACCGTGGTTTGGAGGCCCTGGACCTGCGCTTCGCCGGCTGGGGTAAGGCGGTAGACCGCGGCCGACCGCGGGACGGAAGGCAGCTGACCGTTCCAGGTCATCGTGGCCGGGCCGTAGTACGGGACCACCTGGCTGGTCCCGCCGCCGGCGCCGACACCCTGGGCGGGATGGAGGTCGGGAGCGGGGAGGCGGCCGAACGCGAGCACCGCTGGGGGCGCCGGGCTCACTCTCAGCGGCTCGGGGCCGGTCGTCCGCGGGGTTATCAGGGCGACCGCGGCAACCCCCAGCACCAGACCCGCCACCGCGGGAGCCAGCCGCAGCGTCCAGCTCGACCGCCGCCGCTGCGGCGTCGCCACCGCCCGCGCGATCACCTGGTCTCGGAGGCCCAGCGGTGCGCGGTTTTGGTCGCGGAGCGCCTCGCGCAGGCGCGGCTCGAGGTCCTCGCTCACCCTGTCATCTCCAGCACCGGCCGCAGCCGCTCGCTGGCGCGCTTGATGCGCGACCGTGTGGCGGTCTCGGTGATGCCCAAAACGGCCGCCACCTCGGCCAGCGGCAGGTCGAGGCCGTAGCGAAGGTAGAGCGCGGTCCGGTCGCCGCTGCCCAGGCCGGCCAGCGCCCGCCTGAGGTCGATCTGCGCGGCCGCCGCCGTCTCCGGCCCGGGCTGGGCCTGGACGGGGGGAACGGGGGGAACGGGGGGACCTCCCCCACCCGAAAGATCAGCCATCCGGACCACCTTCCAGCACCGCCCGCGCCGGATCGAGCGGCACTGGTTGGCGACGATGCTCAGGAACCATGAGCGAAGGGCGGTCTCGTCGCGTAGGCGCCCGATGTTCTGCCATGCCTTGATCGTCGCTTCCTGGACCGCGTCCTCGGCGTCGTTGGGGCCGCCCAGCATGCTGACGGCCAGCCGGTAGCCCAGGTCCACGAGTGGACCGACCAGCAGGTCGAAAGCCGCCGCGTCGCCATTCGACGCGGCAGCCAGTAGCGGCGATGGTTCCGACCTCAGCAGGCCACGAGTGTCTCGTAGATGCTGGTGCTCCGGCGGCCGGCGCAGGTCTCGTCGTCGACCAGCACCTGTCCGTTCTGGCGCACGGCAGCCAAGTCGAATGTCTCGGAGCCGTATTTGACATGAGCCACTCCCGTGTTGGCGCCGGTGACCGTGGCCGTGACCTGCAGCGTGGGCGCCGGATTCCGGCAGCGGCACAGGGTGGCCTTCAGCTCGGCCAGCCGGGCCTTCAGCCGCGGCGTGTAGGGGCAGCCGCTGACGTCGCCGGTCAGACCGCAGACGCCGTAGTAGCCGTATGCCGGCACCAGCGGAAAGGTCTGCTCCGCCATCGCCTGCACAGCGGCGGTGGTGATCGAACCGTTCGGTGCGCCGGCGTGGACCGGGCTGCCGCAGGCCACGGCCGCGGCCAGGATTCCTACCAGTAAGAGCCTCCGCATCGCGTTCTTCCTCCTCATGTGCGTTGGTTGGTCGCCGGTAAGACGCACGCAGAAGGCAAAAGCGCGCAGTGAATTTCCGCTTCCCCGGTTTCTCGAGAAACCAGCCGCACATCCGCGCCCAATCCCGCGGTTTCTCGAGAAACCAGCCCCGTAGCCGGCGTCGAATTCCCGGTTTCTCGAAAAACCGGCCCCCCCCGAGCCGACCCTAACCCTTCACATACGACAGCTTCTCGGCGACCTTGCCGTCGCGCACCCGAAAGACGTCGACCCCGCGCACCCGGCCGGCCCCCGCCCCCTCGCCGCCCCAGCTGAAGAGCCAGCGCGCGACCACACGGTCGCCGGCCGCAAAGATCTCTTCGGTCTCAAATCGAGGCGACTCGGTGTTCGCGAAGAATTTCTCCCACGCCGCACGCACCGCGGCCTGGCCGGTGTACCGCTGGCCGTCGGGCGACGGCTCGGTGTCCTCGAACACGCAGTCATCGGTCATCAGCGCCATCACGGCATCGACGTCGCTCCGCGCGAAAGCTTCGTTGAACCGCGCCACGACCCCGATCGCGCCCCGCCACTCGCCGATCAGCGCCTCGACCTGCGGCACGTGCTCCTGGTAGTGCTCGGTCAACCAGCCGAGCACGTCCCGGAGATTGGTCGGATAGGGCTCGCTGCCACCGCGATACCAGACGGGAGCCTTACGGTCGGGCTCGGTCAAGCGGCCGGCCACCTCGAGCAGGTCCGCATGCAGCCGCTCGGTGCGGCTCAGCTCCGCGGCCACCTCCGCGCTGGTCAGTGCGCCTCGCGCGCGCGCCCGCGCTTCCGTCTCCAGGTCGTCCGCCTCCTGGGGCCGGCACTCCGCATAGGCGGCCTCGGCGATCGCCTCCAGGACCAGCCGGTAGTGATCGAGCACGTAGTTGACATGGACGGCGATGCCGCCGACCGAGTAGTCATCCCCAGGCCGCAGATAGGCGTAGGCGCCTTCCGGCACCCGCCGCATCAGTGCCAGATAGGCGTCGCGGTCGCGGTCGAATCGCTGCCGGTCGCTGCTGAGATCCGATTCCTGGATCGCGGTCATGGTCTTGCCTCCTTGCCTACGGGTCGGCGCTCGCGCAGACCCTACATTGCGGATTGGCCGCTGATTCGGAAACAGGTAGTTCTCCGCTCGAAGGCCCGCCGGCCCCGCCCTAGCGTCGCGGCACGACGCCGCGATGACTCCGCCCTGCACGAACATCGACCCCGCCCGGAAACAGCTTTGCGAGGCCGCTGATCGACCGCCCCGCGATCTTCGGAGTGTGCTCGGAACCGTTCTCAAGGTAGGCGTCCCGCTGGTCGCGGCAGGTCTCCTCCTGACTCACTCCACGGCGCCGGGCCTGGCCGCCGGACCGATCGGCCTGACCAATGTGACCGGCCATTCCGGTGACTGCGCGGCGCCCACGACCAACGCCGTCTGCGCACCCCTCTTTGACGGGCACGAGATGCTCTGGCCCGGCCGGAAGCTGGCGCCGGCGACGGTCGAGATCGGCTACCACGGCTCCCAGCCGGCGTCGGTCGTCGGACTCTACGTGTCACGCTTCGAGACGCGGACGCCAGGAAGCGGCGCGAGCTGCACCGCGCCCGACCCGGCCAGCACGCTCGACCTCAGCATCGACCAGGGCGGCCAGACCATCTACCAAGGGACGCTGAGCGACTTCGCCTCCGCGCACGGCGCTGCCAGGACCTTGCTCCCGCTCCGGGCCGGGCACGATGGCAGCGGCACGGGCGAGCGCTGGCAGCCCGGAGACAGCTCGACCTTCAGCTTCACGGTCGGTCTCGACGCCAGCGCCGGCAACAGCTATATGGGCTGTGTCAGCAGCGCCGACCTCACGTGGCTGGCCCAGTGATCGCGCTGATCGTCGGCGGCGGTGCGGCGCTCCTGGCCATCGCCCTGGTGCTCTGGGAGCGGCGGCAGGGACAAGATCTGACCGCCGAAGCCGAGGGCCTCTTCAACATGGCGGCGGCCATGGCCTCCACGCTCAACGTCAAAGAGGTCTTCGAGATCGTCCTCGACCAGGCGGTCGTCCTCACAGGCGCCGACTCGGGCCTGCTCCTCCGCGTTTCTCGCGGCGGCATGCTGGTCGCCGCGACCTATGCCTCCGTGCGTCCACTCGGCGTCGACCTGCTGCGCGAGGCGGCTGCCGCCGAGCACGCGATCACCGCCGCCGGCCGTCGCGCGCTGCTGGTTCCGATTCCTTCCAGCGAGGCGGGCGGCTTTGTTCTCCAACTCCAGCGTTCGACTCCGTTCAGCGGCGCCGACCGGCTGCGCGCTGAAAAGCTGGCGGCGGTGGCGACCATCGCAATCGCCAACGCCTTCCGCTACGGCGCGCGCACCGAGGAGGCGACACGGGACTCGCTCACCGGGACCCTCAACCGGCGCGAGTTCGAGCAACGGCTCGGCGAGGAGCTCTCCCGCATCGGCCGCGGAGGTGCACCGGCCAGCCTCCTGCTGATCGACGTCGACCACTTCAAGGCGGTCAACGACACCTTCGGCCATGCCCGCGGCGACGAGGTCCTGGTCGGTGTAGCCGCCATCATGGGCCAGAGCCTGCGACCGCACGACCTCGCCGGCCGGCTCGGCGGCGACGAGTTCGCGGTGCTGCTGCCCGACACGCCGACCTGGGCGGCGCGCCGGGTCGCCGAGCGCCTGGCGGCGCGAATCCGGGAGGCCGCGATGCCCGCCGGCCCAGTGGGGCAGAGCGTGACCCTCAGCATCGGCATTGCTACCGCGCCCCAGGACGGCTGCGCGGTTCCCGGTCTCCTGGGCGCCGCCGACCGCGCGCTGTACTCGGTCAAGCGGCGCGGACGGGATGGCATCGCCCAGTGCCGGCGGACCGGCCGGCGGCCTCGCCTGGTCGAGGGGGCAGCCTAGACACGCTGGGTCGGGGAGGAGCGGTCCGGTAGATTGCTTTCCCATGAGAATCGAGCGTTCGGGGAGCATCGCCGTCTCGCCCTCCCGCATCTGGACCGCCTTCTCCGATTGGAAAGGACATGCTGACTGGCAGCCCTCGCTGGTCGAAGTCGACGCGCCCGACCAGCTTGGTCGGGGCACCCAGCTGGTCGAAGTCCGCGCCAGCCATGGCCAGCGGCTGACCTTCGAGGTGGTCATCCGCGAATGGGAGGAGGGCCGCCGGATCCGGGCCAGCGGCAAGAGTCGGGGCGTCGTCTCGGTCAGCGCCGACCTGCTCTACGAGGTCGCGCCGCAGGGCGGCGGGTCGCAGGTGACGCTGGCGGTCGAGGCGGAGATCCCGCTGATCCTGCTGCCATTGCGGCACGCGGTTCAGATCGAGGTCGAGAAGGAGCTCGACCAGATGCTGGCTCGCCTGGGCGCTGCCTACGTGGGGAGCGCCCAGGCGTCTTAGCCAGCCAGCCTACGGCGCCGCGGTAGCCGTCACCAGCTGCTGCTGGCGGAACGACGGGTTGGAGCCGTCGGCGTTGTTGGTGGTCACCGAGGTGGTCACCAGCGTGTTGCCGGCGAAGGCGGCGCCGAAGTAGTCGCCGATGAATCCCTTGGCGATGTTGGTGCCGCGGCTGTAGAGCGCGGCGTTGAGCTCAGGGTCGAAACCGTGCGCCGACAGCCGCGTGTTCGAGCCCTTGGGGTTGAGCGCCGCGTCGTAGAACTGCACCGCCGTGTTGGCACAGTAGTTGGCGGCGCCATAGGGCGGCAGCGACCCGCTGTACCGCGGATTGTTGGTATCGAGCGCCAGGCCGAGGATCGCCGCCTCGCTGCTGCCCGCGCTCGGGCAGGGCAGCCGGCGGTCGTAGAAGGCGACCGCGACCGTCCCCGAAGCCGCCGCCGCCAGGTTGGGCTGGAACTCGTCGACGCTGGGATTGGTGTTGTCGTTGACCTTCAGCGGCGGGGTCCAGCTCTGGCCGCCATCGGTCGAGGCGGTGATGAAGATGTTGGAGAAGCCGGTCGAGTAATCCTCCCACGCCACATAGAGCGGGTAGGTCCCGCTCGCCGTCGCCACCAAGCCGGTGGCGAAGCTCTGCAGGATGCCGCTGCGCGTGTTGGTGTTGGAGTAGCAGCAGTAGGGCGCCAGCACGACGTCTTGCGCGGGCGTCACCGGCAGCGCGCCGGTCCAGGTCTTGCCGCCGTCCCGCGAGTAGTCGATGAAAATGCCGCCGGTGGAGAAGTGGTCCCGGGCGGGGAAGTTGGCCACCGTCGTCCACACCGTCCCGTCCGGCGTCACGTGGGGCAGCAGGTAAGTGTCGCCGGAGGTGCTGTTGGCGGTGGGCAGGACCTCGGGTGCCGACCAGTCGCTGTGCGTCCCATCGGGGTTGGCCCTGGCGACCGAGAAGAAGGGCTTGGAGCCGATGTAGTTGAAGACCACCCACATCAGGTAGACGTTCCCGAAGTTCGGGTTGGGCTGGCCGTTCGGCAGGGTGGCGTTGGTGTCGATCGTCAGCCACTGCTTGTCCGGCTCGCGTCCGAACTGGTCGTAGCTGGCCACCAGGTCGAGCTGCCCGTTGTGATTGGTGATCCAGTCGGTCGCCTGGGTCGCACCGTGCGGACGGACGGCCACGCCCACGACCTCAGCCGCCACCGACGGGTTCGGCTCCTCGTTCTGGTTGGTGTGGAAGTAGTGCGAGCCGTCCGAGTTGTACGTGAACTGGTAGCCGAGCACGAACGTGTAGAAGTTGCCGTTGGCGTCGAAGGCGCCGACCGGGTCGGTGTTGTCGGTCCAGCCCTCGAAGCCCGGGATGTGGCCCTGGACCGAGAAGGTCGTGCCGCCGTCGAAGGACTCGTAGAACCCGAGCAGGTGGTTGTAGCCCTCGGGGCTGACGAACCACTTCGAGGTCCCGATGATGTGGTTGGGGTTGGTCGGATCGACCGCGATGTTCGACTCCGAGTGGCCCTTGACCAGCATCGGCGTGGCTGCCGGATAGCCGGGGTTGGTCCCCTGCTGCGTCGGGTAGCCGCTCTGCTGCTCGCCGGTGGTGGCGGCGCCGGCGCAGGCAGACTCGCCGCTGTAGCCTTCGGCCGGCCCCTGATTCAGCGCATAGGGGACCAGCGGCGTGTAGCAGCTGGTCTTCTGGGTGGTGGCTACGACGTTGGCCGTCTTACTCGAGTAGCTGCGGGCGAATGTGGAGTCGGATTGAGTTGTGGCCGCCGCGGCCGGTCCCGGCAGCAGCGACGCCGTCACGGCGACGACGAGCCATAGAAGCCAGCGTTTGCTTCGAGCCATTCTCTTTACCCCCTTACGCCTTGCCGTCTCCCGCGTACCGCGGCTAAGGAAAGCTAGCGCGCGGAGGTGCACCCTGACAAGAGGCTGAACGTCATGCCTGCGCTGTCCCTCGCCGCCGCCTCTCCCAGTGCCGCAGCCGGTCGCGCATCTCATCGATCCGGCGCTCGATGCTGGGATCGTGTTGCGCGAGCTCGACCATGGTCTGGATCAGATCGCTGTAGACCGCGACCCAGTGCTCGGCGTCGTCGTCCTGGCGGGCCTGGCGTTCGATCGCCACCCACCACGGCTCGGGCATGTTCACCCCCTGACCGGCGGAATACACCGTCGGGCTTGCGAGCGTCAAGCTACTGTGCATGCCTACTCATATTTTCGAAGCCGTCCGGACGCTGCTAGCGGTTCGTGAGTACCAGGACCGGGAGGTGCCCGGCGAGATCGTCGAGAGGGTGGTCGAGGCGGCGCAGCTGACCGCCAGCGCCAGCAACCGCCAGCCCTGGCACTTCGTCGTGGTTCGCGACCGCGCGTTGCTGCGAGAGCTGGGCGGGCTGGTGCGCACCGGCCCCTACATCGCCAGCGCAGCCTTTGCCGTCGTCTGCGCCTACGAGGCCGAAACCGGCGCTCGCGGGGTGTCGGACGTCAGCCGCGCGATCCAGGACATGATGCTGGTCGCCTGGGAGGAAGGCGTGGGCTCCAACTGGACAGGCTTCGATGGCCTGACCGATGTCCGCGAGCGGATGGGACTGCCCGAAATCTACAACGTCGTGGCTGTGCTGCCCTTCGGCTACCCCGCGCGCAAGATCGGCAAGGGCAAGAAGAACCGCAAGCCGGTCGAGGAGGTGGTGTCAGCCGAGCGCTTCGGCCAGCCCTTCAGGCCGTAGCCGCCGCCGCGGCCCGTCCCGCGGCCCGGCCCGAGAAGAGGCAGCCGCCGAGAAAGGTGCCCTCCAGGGCGCGGTAGCCGTGCATGCCGCCGCCCCCGAAGCCCGCAACCTCGCCCGCGGCATAGAGCCCGGGAACGGGCCGGCCCTCGGCGCCCAGGGCCCGCGCCTCGAGGTCGGTCTCGATTCCCCCCAGTGTCTTGCGGGTCAGGATCCAGAGCCGGACCGCGATCAAGGGGCCGGCGGCGGGATCGAGCAGCCGGTGGGGACGGGCGATCCGGATCAGCCGGTCGCCCAGGTAGCGGCGGGCGGCGGCGGTGGCCAGCACCTGGGCATCCTTGCCCAGCCCGCTCGCGACCTGCAGGTCGCGCTCGACCACGGTTCGCTGCAGCTCCGCGGCATCGACCAGCGCCTCACCGGTGAGCGAGTTCATCTTCGAGACCAGGTCGACCAGGCGCTCGGCGACCAGGAAGTCTTCGCCTTCGCGCATGAAGGCCGCCACCGGCCCCGGAACGTCGGTCCGGTGCGTCAGCACCCCGCGCACCGAGCGGCCGGTCAGGTCCGGGTTCTGCTCGGAGCCCGAGAGCGCGAACTCGCGGCCGATGACGCGGCGGTTGAGCAGGAACCAGGAGTGGTCGAACCCGCTCCGGGTGATCTCGCGCAGCGCGCCCAGGGCGTCGAAGCCGGGGAAGAGCGGCGGCGGCAGGCGCCGGCCGCGCGCGTCGAGCCAGAGCGGCGTCGGGCCGGAGAGGATGCGGATGCCGTGGCGCGTCCAGATCGGGGCGAAGTTCTTGACGCCCTCCGGGTAGTGCCAGAAGCGGTCGGGGTTGATGATCCGGGCGCCGGCCGCGCGCGCGACCTCCAGCATCGAGCCGTCGACGAAGTCGGGAACGCCGCCGAGCATGAAGCGCGGCGGCTCGCCGTACTCGCGCGGCCAGCTCTCGCGCACCAGGTCGTGGTTGGCCCCGATCCCGCCCGAGGTCACGATCACCGCCTGCGCCCGCAGCGTGAAGGAGCCGGCCGCACGCCGCGAGCTGGGCACGCCACGCGCCGCTCCCGACTCCTCGAGCCGCTCGCCCTCGACGCCCTCGACGGCGCCGGCCCGGAGCAGGAGCGAGGTCACCCGGTGCCGGAACCGAAGCTCGACCCGGCCCTTTGCGGCCGCCTCGCGCACGCGCGCGGCGAAGGGTTCGACCACGCCGGGGCCGGTGCCCCAGGTGATGTGAAACCGGGGGACCGAGTTGCCATGCTGGCCGGCCAGGTAGCCCCCGCGCTCGGCCCAGCCCACGATCGGGAACAGGCGCACGCCGTGCTCGGCCAGCCACGCGCGCTTCTCGCCGGCCGCGAAGCCGACGTAGGCCTCCGCCCAGCGCCGTGGCCAGTGGTCCTCGGGCCGGTCGAACCCGGCCGAGCCCAGCCAGTCGGTGAAGGCGAGCTCGAAGGAGTCGCGCACGCCCAGCCGGCGCTGCTCCGGGCTGTCGACCAGGAACAGCCCGCCGAAGGACCAGAAGGCCTGGCCGCCCAGCGAGGCCTCCGGCTCCTGCTCGACCAGTACCACCCGGCGGCCGGACCCCACCAGCTCGCAGGTGGCGACCAGTCCGGCCAGGCCGGCGCCGACGACGATGACGTCCGCGTCGTTCAGCGGGCCTGTCCCTTGGCCCGCTGGCGGTCCAGCTCGTCGCCGGTGGCGATCGGCGCCGCGAGCACCTCGTCCGGGATCCCGAACGCGTCCACCAGCAGCTCGGCGTAGGGCCGCAGCTCATCGCAGAGCTGATTGACCATCCCGATGACGGCCTTGGAGCGCGTGGATGAGAGCTGTCCGTGCTCCTGGAACCAGCCCCGCTCGCGCTCGATCAGCGCCAGCACGTGGAGGTCGCAAACCTTACCCAGGAGCTCACGTAGCCCCTCGTCCTCGCAGCGTTCGATCGCGGCCGCGAAGCTGCGCAAAACCAGCGTGTCGACGTGCGACTGGGCGGCCAGCAGCACGTGGTCCTGGCACTGGTTGAAGGCGGCGAAGGCGTCGCCCGACTGGTCGAGCCCCTTCTTGAGCCGGCGCGCGACGCCGCCCAGGATGTGCTGCTCGCGCCACTCGAAGAGCTGCAGCTGGGCCTTGCGGTCGCGCAGGTCGGCCTCCGGCGAGAGGCCGGGCACCGCGTCGACGAGGCCCTGGATCAAGGGCCGGGCGGCGGCGCGCTCGATCACCGACTGGACCACGGTGTCGGCCACGAAGCGGACCATCCCCAGCGTGTCCAGGCTGCCGAACTCCTGGGCGTAGTTGGTCAGCAGGCCCCTCGCCACCAGCTGCAGGAGCACCGTGTTGTCGCCCTCGAAGGTGGTGAAGATGTCGGCGTCGGCGCGGATCTGCGTGATCCGGTTCACCGCCATGTAGCCGGCGCCGCCGCAGGCTTCGCGGCAGGTCTGAATGGTCCGGGTGGCGAACCAGGTGTTGGTCGCCTTGAGGCCCGCCGCCATCGCCTCCAGGTGCCGCCGGCGGTCGTCGTCCTCGTCGGAAGCGGAGAAGACGTCGTGCAGGAAACTGACCAGGTCCTGCTGCGCGAAGTGCAGCGCGTAGGCGGTGGCCAGTGGCACCAGCAGCCGCCGCTGGTGCTCGAGGTAATCGAGGAGGATCACCTCGCCATCGGTGCCCGGCGGATGGAACTGGCGGCGGACCAGCCCGTAGCGGACCGCGATCGCGAGCGCGGTCTCGGTCGCCCGCAGCGCAGCCCCGGAGACACTGACGCGGCCCTGGATCAGCGTCCCGAGCATCGTGAAGAAGCGCCGGTTGGGATTCTCGATCGGACTCGAGTAGGTGCCGTCGGGAGCGACCCCTGCGAAGCGGTCGAGCAGCGCCTCGCGAGGAACGCGCACGTGGTCGAACGCGAGCCGTCCGTTGTCGACCCCGTTGAGGCCGCCCTTGTAGCCGCAGTCCTCGATCGTCACGCCGCGGGCCGGGCGTCCCCGGCCGTCGCGGATGGGCACCAGGAAACAGTGCACGCCGTGCGACTCGCCCTGCGTGATGAGCTGTGCGAAGACCGCGGCCATCCGCCCGTCGCGGGCGGCGTTGCCGATGTAGTCCTTACGCGCGTCGTCGTCAGGCGTGTCGATGACGAAATCGCGGCGCTTGGGGTCGTAGGTGGCGGTGGTCCGCACCGACTGCACGTCGGAGCCGTGGCCGGTCTCGGTCATCGCGAAGCAGCCGGGCAGCTCGAGCGAGATCACCTTGGGGACGTACTCGCGGAGGTGGCGCTCGGTGCCGAGGTGGTGGATGGCGCCGCCGAAGAGCCCCCACTGCACGCCCGCCTTGACCAGCAGCGCGAGGTCGGCGTGGCCGAGCATCTCGAAGGCGGTGATCGAGCCGCCGACGTTCCCCTGGCCGCCGTATTTCTTGGGGAACATCCGCCCGGCGCCGCCGGTGTCGCGGAGCGCCTCCAGCTGCTCCCACGTGCGCGCGCGCGCCTCCTCCAGTGAGAGGCCGTACCTGGGCTGGAAGATTGCGAGCTCGCGGGCCTGGCGCCGGACCTGTTCCCGGACCGACCGATAGCGGCCGTCGCGGAACTGGCGGAGCCGCCGGGCGTCGAGCCGCACGGCGGATGTGGACTTGGGCTTGGGCTGAGTTTTCATTGCGCCTCCTCTTGAGGGCTCGGAATCGGTCCCTGCCAGCCGGCGGAGGCCAGGATGTCCTGGATGCACTGGCGCTCGATCTCGGCCTCCGTGATCGGGAACAGATCGGGCATGCCCTGCGAGCCCACCCGCACGCCCCAACCGACCCGCGCCAGATGGAGCAGGCCGAGGCAGCGCGCGTAGACGACGTTGGCGAGCCGCTCGGGATCTTCGACCCCCAGTTCGCGCAGCGGTTCGGCGACCGCTGCCAGGCAGCGCGCCATCGCCTCCCCCAAGCGCAGCATCACCGCGTCGGAAACGCGGGCGCGCAGCTCGTCGAGCGGCTCTCGCATCAGGCGGAGCGCGAGGTTGGGAAATGCGGGGTACTCGAAGCAGAAGCGGGCGAAGCGCTGGGCGGTGGCGGCCAGCCGTCCCGCTGGCGTCGTGTCGGCGGTGGCTGCCGTGAGCCGGTGGCCGAGTTCGTCCAGGTAGGCAACCGTGGTTTCGACGTATAGCTCTTCCTTGGAGGCGAAGTGCCGGTAGATGAGCGCCTTGTTGAGCCCGGCCATCCGCGCCACGGCGTCGATGGGCGCGTCGTGAACGCCGCGCGAGTCGAACAGCCGGCGCGCGGCGTGGATCACCTCCTGCTCACGCTGGCGGCGCGACACCCGGGCCATGTTTCTGAGCGTACCGAAGGTTGCACCAGAAGTGAAGCTTGTGGTTTAACCAATAGTCACAGATGAGTTCTCCCGCTCGCTCCACTGCCCGCTCAGCCGCGCCCGAGGCTCCCACCCGCGCGCGCGCCGCCATCGTCGGCGGCAACCGGATTCCCTTCGCGCGCGCCAACGGCCCCTACGCGCACGCCTCCAACCAGGACATGTTCACCACCGCCCTCGACGGCCTGGTCGCCCGCTTCGGCCTCCAGGGCGAGCGCGCGGGCGAGGTGGCGGGCGGGGCGGTCCTCAAGCACAGCCGGGACTTCAACCTGACCCGCGAGTGCGTGCTCGGCAGCCGGCTGTCGCCGGCGACGCCGGCCTACGACGTCCAGCAGGCCTGTGGGACCGGTCTGGAGACCGCGATCCTTGTCGCCAACAAGATCGCGCTGGGCCAGGTCGAGTGGGGGATCGCGGGCGGTGTCGACACCGTCAGCGACGCCCCGATCGCGATCAACGAAGACCTGCGGGAGGTGCTGCTCGACCTCAACCGCGCGCGCACGCCGGTCGACCGCCTGCGGGCCGCGGCCGGGATCCGCCCCCAGCACCTGGTGCCCGAGCTCCCCCGCAACGCCGAGCCGCGGACGGGCCTCTCGATGGGCGAGCATGCCGCGCTCACGGCCAAGGAATGGGAGATCAGCCGCGAGGCGCAGGACGAGCTGGCGGTGGCCAGCCACCGCAACCTGGCGGCCGCCTATGAGCGCGGCTTCTTCGACGACCTGGTGACGCCCTACCTGGGGCTGACCCGCGACCAGAACCTCCGGCCCGACGCGTCGTCGGAGTCGCTGGCCAAGCTCCGGCCGGTGTTCGGCGAGGGCCCGGACGCGACGATGACGGCGGGCAACTCGACGCCGCTCTCGGACGGCGCCTCGGTGGTCCTGCTGGCGAGCGACGCCTGGGCCAAACAGCGCCGTCTGCCCGTCCTGGCGCACCTGATCGATGCCGAGACCGCGGCCGTCGACTACGTCCACGGCGGCGAGGGCCTGCTGATGGCGCCGGTCTACGCGGTCCCGCGGCTGCTCGCGCGCCACGACCTCACGCTCCAGGACTTCGACTTCTACGAGATCCACGAGGCCTTCGCCTCCACCGTGCTCGCCACCCTCAAGGCCTGGGAGGACGCCCGCTACTGCCGGGAGCGCCTGGGGCTGAAGAAGGCGGTGGGCAACATCGACCGCTCCAAGCTCAACGTCAACGGCTCCTCGCTTGCCGCCGGCCATCCCTTCGCCGCCACGGGCGGCCGCATCCTGGCCACGCTGGCCAAGCTCCTGGCCGAGAAGGGGTCGGGCCGTGGGCTGATCTCGATCTGCGCCGCCGGCGGGCAGGGCCTGGTGGCGATCCTGGAGGCGGCTTAAGTGCAGGCTCGCTCGGCCGACTGGTACCAGGGCCTCGTCCACAATCCGATCGGCGGCCGGCTGACGCGGACGCTCGGCCTGCCGGCCCCGGCCCTGCTGCGCCGCTACCGGGTCGGGCAGCCGCTCCTGGAGGGGCCGGCGCTGGTCGGCTCGGCTCCCGGCGGCCGGATGCAGGACGTCGTGGTCCGGATCGTCAACCAGGGCGCCGGCGAGGTCGTGACCGAGCCCAGCGAGTCCGATCGCTCGCGCTGGGCGGCGGTCGTCTTCGATGCCACCGGCATCGGCGAGGTCGGGAGCCTGGTCCAGCTGCCCCAGTTCGTGGGGCCCGCCTTCCGCCGCCTAGGGCGCTCCGGCCGCCTGCTCGTGTTGGGAACCCCACCCGAGTCGCTCGACGACCCCGAGGCCGCCGCCGCCCAGCGCGCCCTCGACGGCTTCGTCCGCTCGGCAGCCAAGGAGGCGCGCGGCGGCGCCACCGCCAACCTCCTCTACGTCGCCCAGGGTGCCGAGGCCGGCGCCGAGTCGACGCTGCGCTTCCTGCTCTCGGCGCGCTCGGCCTACGTCTCCGGCCAGCCGATCCGCCTCAAGGCCGGCGACCCGACACCCGCGCCCACGCCCAACTGGGAGGAGCCGCTCGCTGAACGGGTGGCGGTCGTCACCGGCGCGGCGCGCGGCATCGGCGCCGCGATCGCCGAGGTGCTGGCGCGGGATGGTGCCCACGTCGTCTGCGTGGACGTGCCCGCGGCCGGAGCCGGCCTGGCGGAGGTTGCCAACCGGCTGGGCGGCACCGCTTTCCAGCTCGACATCACCGCGCCCGACGCGCCTGCGCGCCTGCTCGACCACCTCCGCCAGCGGCACGGCGGGGCGCACGTCGTGGTCCACAACGCCGGGATCACCCGCGACAAGACGCTGGCCAACATGACGCCGGACCTCTGGAGCTCGCTGATGGCGGTCAACCTCGAGGCGCAGCTGCGGATCAACCGCGCCCTGCTCGAGGATGACGCGCTGCACGACGCCGCGCGCGTCATCTGCGTTTCCTCGACCAGCGGCATCGCCGGCAACCGGGGCCAGACCAACTATGCCGCCAGCAAGGCCGGCATCATCGGGATGGTCGAGGCGCTGGCACCGTCGTTCGCGCTCCGCGGCGCCACCATCAACGCGGTCGCGCCCGGCTTCATCGAGACCGAGATGACGGCCGCCATGCCGTTCGCCGTGCGCGAGATGGGCCGCCGCGTGAACAGCATGGGCCAGGGCGGACTGCCCGTCGACGTCGCCGAGACGGTTGCCTGGCTGGCCCAGCCGGGGACGGCCGGCGTCACCGGCCAGACGCTCAGGGTCTGCGGTCAGAGCCTCGTCGGCGCATGAAGAACGTCCGGCCGCTCGAGCGGCCACCCTCGCTCCCGCTGCTCTATGCCCGCGCCCTCGCCACGGCGCGAGGGCGGCGCGGCGACCGCCTGCCCGAGACGGTCTACGCGCTTGATGCTCGCGCCGAACCGGATGGGCTGGCCGCCTATGACGACGTCTGCGGCTTCCGCCTCCGGGACACGCTGCCTGCGACCTTCCCGCATGTGCTCGCCTTCCCGCTAGCCATGCAGCTGATGACGGAGGCGGATTTCCCGTTCCCGCTGCCGGGCTTGGTCCACATCGCCAACCGCATCCTGCAGCGGCGAGCGCTCCGGCTCGGCGAGCCCTTGGCGCTGCGGGTTTGGGCCGAGAACCTGCGGCCCCATCCGCGCGGCCGCCAGTTCGAGATCGTGGCCGAGGCGCGCACCGGCGCCGAGGTCGCCTGGCGCGACGAGAGCACCTACCTTCGGATCGAGCGCCGGCGCTCGACCGAAGCGCGCCCGGAGGCTGACGAGCAGAAACTTCCGCAGCGGCAGTCGGCGATCTGGCGGATCCCGGCCGGCGTCGGACGCCGCTACGCGGCGGTGTCCGGTGACTCCAACCCGATCCACCTCAATCCCTGGCTCGCGCGGCTCTTCGGTTTCAAGAGCGCAATCGCGCACGGCATGTGGCTCAAGGCGCGGGCGCTGGCTGCGCTCGAGGGGCGCCTCCCGGACGCACTCGAGGTCGAGGTCGAGTTCCGCTCGCCGGTGCTTCTCCCCTCGCGGGTCGTCTTCGCCGCGGCCGAGGAAGGCGCCGGCTGGCGGTTCGCGCTCCGGGACCCGGAGGGCAAGCGCATCCACCTGGTCGGAGCCGCCAAAGCGTCTTCTCGCTAGCTTTTTCCAGAAATCCGGGCTAATGCAGGCCCGGATAAGCCCGAGTTTCTGGAAAAACGCGGGGGGGGGAGGACTAGGCGGGAACCAGGTCGGCGCGGTCCTCGACCGCCGCCTCGATCGCCGCCCGGCTCCAGAGCAGCGGCGCGTACTCGACGTTCCGCCAGCGCTCGAGCAGGTCGGCGTAATGGGGGCTGCCGGGGTGGCCGGACTGGCCCGGCGGCAGCACGAACCGCGAGCGGTCCCAATCGCCGACGTCGAACAGCTGCCGGTAGGAGGCGAGCGCGAACGTCGCCTCGAACCCATTCCAGACGTTGCACCCGGTCTGGTTGGGCGTGTCCTCGTCGCCGCCGGCGGGAAACGGCCCGCGGCTGAGCCGCAAGAGCCGGTCGAGCAGGGGCGCGGCGGTCCCGACCGGGTGGCGCCAGAACACCTGGTGCAGCCGGCCCCACCGCCATCGCGTCGGGTCCGGCCCCTGGGCCCGAGCCAGCTCCTCGACAGCGGCCTCGAACGCATCGGCCACCAGCTCGGGCTCCGCGGCGAGGCGGTCGAGGTGGCCCAGAAAGATGCTCGAGCCCTTGAACAGGAAGGCGCTGCTGGTGACCAGCACCGGATCGAGGCCGCGCCCGTGCAGGTACTCGCGTTCGGCGGGGGGAAGGTCGGCGTGGAGCCGGTCGATCAGCTGCCGGCGAAAGGTGCGGTAGATCGCGGCGGCGGCGCTGCCCGCCGCCATGTCGCCGTCCCATCCGGCGACCAGCTCGAGCGCCCGTCGCGCGCCGTCGCCGCTGACCTGGATCCCGGTCAGGCGCGACATCGCCTCGCGGCCCGGCAGTGAGACCGTGTCCGCCTGGATCGCGGCCAGGTCGGCCAGGTCGTGCTTGGGCAGTGCCGCCAGCCGCTCGATGATGCGGCGCCAGCGGCCGTCGTCGATCCAGTCGCGGGTGACGAAGGCGTCGAAAGGCACCGCCGGCCGGGTGTTGGCGGTGGCAAACAGGCCGTCGGGCGGGTTGTAGGTCTCGGGCATCGCCTCGAAGGGGACGTAGCCCGTCCACTCCCCGCCGGCGGCGGCGGTCACCGGCAGCTCGCCCTCACCGCTGGACCGAACCGGCACCCGGCCCGCCAGCTTGTAGCCGATATTGCCCTCGACGTCCGCGTACACGAAGTTCAGGCAGGGGTGCGTCCAACCGCTGAGCGCTTCCAGGAACTCGGGCCAGTCGCCGGCGCGGGCGAGCTTGCGAAGCGCCGCGGTCGGCGCCGGCTCCTCGAGGACGACCGCCTTCAGCGCCAGGGGCGGCCGGGCCGGGATCCCGAGCGTGCCGTTGAGGAGCGGTCCGTGCGCCGTCATCCGCACCTCCTCGACCAGCGTCGGCCCGCCCTTGACGCGAATTTCCTCGCGAATGACGCGGCCGTCGCCTCCCTCCTCCAGGTAGAGGTCGGCCGTGTCGGCGATGCCCGAGGTGATCCCCCAGGCGATCCGCTGGTTGTGCCCGATCACGGCGCCCGGGATGCCGGGCAGGCTCACGCCGGTGACCTGGTAGTCGCCGCCGTCCAGGTGAACGGCGTACCAGACCCCCGGGACCTGCGGCCCCAGGTGGGGGTCGTTGGCGAGCAGCGCCCGGCCGGTGGCGGATCGCCCCGGCGCCACCACCCAGTTGTTGCTGCCGCCGGCGCTGAAGACCGGCACGCCGGCCGCCACCTGCCCCGGCTCCATCTCGGCCGCCCGTTCCGCGCCGTGGCGACTGGCGAGGCGCCAGCGGACCAGCTCGCTCTCCCAGTTCCAGGTCTGGGTGAAGGTCATGAAGTGCCCGAAGGCGAGGCTGTCCACCGGCCGCCAGGGCTGGGGCCGGAAGCGAAGCAGGGTGAACTCGACCGGCAGCGGGTGGCTCTCGACGTAGGCGTGGACACCCGCGGCGTAGGTGTCGAGCAGGTCTCGCTCGGCTCCGATCCCGTCCAGCTCGGCTTCCGAGATCCGGCGCAGGCCGAGCCGGCGCAGGAACCGGTCCAGGGGCACGGCGGCGGACCCCAGCAGCTCGGCCAGCTCGCCGCGAGCCAGGCGGCGGTTGAGCTCCATCTGCCAGAGCCGGTCACGGGCGTGAACGTAGCCCTGCGCGAACACGGCGTCCTTCTCGGAGCCGGCGAACACGTGGGGAACCCCCCAGCGATCGAAGAGGATCTCGACCGCTCCTTCCAGCCCCGGGAGCGCGAGCCGCTCCGAGCGCGGCGGCAGCGGCCGGCGCAGGAACCAGCGCCGGAATCCGAGCGCGCCGACACCTCCGGCGGCGACGCCGGCGGCGGCCATGAGGCGGCCCAGGGCGCCCACCACCGGCCAAGCATAGGTCTCCCTAAGATCAGGCTCCGTGCCCGACACGCTCTACCAACCGCAGGGCGATCTCTGGCTGCCGACCGAGGCCACGATCGGCCCCTGGAGTCAGGAGTCGCAGCACGGTGGACCGCCTTCGATGCTGATGGCGCGAGCCGCCGAGGCGGTCGACTCGGAGCAGCCGATGCGGGTGGTGCGCTTCTCGGTCGAGCTGCTTCGGCCAGTGCCCATCCGTCCGCTGCGCGTAAAGGCCCGGGTCGTCCGGCCCGGCCGCCGAGTGGATCGCGTGGAGGCCGTCATGTACGACGGCGAGCTCGAGGTGGCTCGGGGGCTGACTCTGCGCATCCGCACCCTGCCCGTCCCGGCTCCCGAACCGCAGGCCGAGCCGGCGCCGCCTTTCAGCCAGCAGCCCGTCGACTTCGGGGAGTCCGGCGTCGGCGGCTGGGCGGCGTTCGAGGCCTTCAACGCCGCCCGTACCCGCAGCTACGGAGCCCTCGGCATCGACCTTCGACTCGCCGGCGGCAGCGTGAGCGAGCCCGGCCCCGCCACCATCTGGGGCCGCCTGCGGCTGCCGGTAGTCCCCGGCGAGGAGCCGTCACCTCTGATGCGGGTGGCTGCGGTGGCCGACTTCGGCAACGGCTTCGCCTGGGTCGTCGACCCCTCGCGCTACGTATTCGTCAACCCGGAGCTTACGATCCACCTCTTCCGCGACCCGGTGGGCGATTGGGTTTGCCTGGACGCGGTCACCCGCTGGGGCTCCGACGGCACGGGCGTGGCGGAAGGCAAGCTCTTCGACCGGCAGGGCCGGATCGGCACCGCCCAGCAGAGCCTGATCCTCGAACCGCGCTCGTAACAGTCGTCACGTAATTACGTCTGTCACTTCGCTGGGTGTAGCATCGCGGCGATGTGCCATCCCGAAGTCCCTGAAGCCGCGTCTGCTCCCCAGGTCGGGCGCGAGGAGGTCAAGGTCGGCACGACTCGGGGCGAGATGCCCGCATTCCTGACCCGGCCGCAGAGCGGGGAAGGACCGGGAGTGCTGATCATCCACGACGTCTACGGCCGGACGCCGTTTTATGAGGAGCTGGCGGTCCGGCTCGCGCTGGCCGGATTCCATGCCCTGCTGCCCGATCTCTTCTTCCGGATGGACCCACTTCGGGAGCAGACGCTGGAGGTGGCGCGGGAACGCCTCGCGCGCTTCGACGAGGTCCGCGTCATGAGCGATCTGCATCGCTCGATCGAGTTTCTCCAGTCGCAGCCGGGTGCGGCCGGCCTCACCGGCACGGTCGGCTTCTGCTTGGGCGGCACATACGTGCTCAACCTCGCCGGTTACCGCGACGACCTGGTCAGCGTCTGCTACTACGGCTTCCCGGCGCGCTACCGCAAGACCGACCTGATCTTTCCGCTCGAGATGGTCGACGAGATCACGGGCCCGATCCTCGGGCTCTGGGGCGAGGAGGACCACGGCGTCGGGATGGACAACGTCGAGCTGCTGGATCGGAAGCTCGCCGAGGGCGGCGTCGAATTCGAGAAGGTCACCTACCCCGGGGTCGGCCACGCCTTCCTGCGGCTTTCAGGACTGAAGCCGGAGAACCCCGGCTACGAGGCGGCCTGCGACTCCTGGACGCGGACGCTCGACTTTTACCGGCGGCACCTGGCGCGCCAGCCCGCCACTGGGAGGACGCTAAGCAATGGTTGACCTAGGACTGATCGGCGTCGACTGGGAGCAGCGGATCGACTTCGACCGCCTGCGCCGCGAGCGCCTGCAGAAGGCGAAGGACGCGCTCCGGGCCTCCGAGGCGGACGTCCTCTTCGTGTTCCGGACCGAGGACGCGCGCTACCTGACCGGCTACCGCCACCACCTGGGCCCGACGCCGCTGCTCGGCAATGCGACCGTGGTCCTGACCCCCGACAACGACCCCTTGCTTTTCACCATGGATTACGAGCACTGCCGGCAGCGCATGCCGTGGCTGCCCGGCGACTCGATCCAGCCCCGCGCCAACTTCCGAGAAGAGGTCGGGATCCGGAAGTGGGCGGAGCTGCTGCGCGGCCTGCTCGGCGACCTCAACGGCAAGACGATCGGGGTCGATCTCTGGGGCCCGACCATGGAGGAGCACATCAAAAGTGTCTTCAGCGCCAGCCGCTTCGTGGATGGCTACAAGATCCTGATGGACGCCAAGATCATCAAGACCGCCGACGAGGTTGCCTGCCTCAAGGTCGCCAACTCGATTACGGAGGCCGGCATGGATGCCGCTCTCGAGCTGCTGCGGCCCGGCGTCCGCGAGTGCGAGGTGCTGGCCGCCGCCTGGCAGAAGATGACCGCGCTGGGCAGCGAGTGGACGCAGTGCTCGAACATCGTCTGCTCGGGTCCGTACACCGCGCCCTACCGCCGTTTCACCTCCGACCGCGTCATCCGCGAGGGCGACCTGGTGATCATCGACATCGGCGGCTGCTTCAACGGCTACTGGGGAGACCTGACGCGGACCTGGGTCTGCGGCGACATCCGCCCCACACCCGAGCAGATGGAGATCCACCAGCAGACCTATGACGCGGTCTGGAACGCCTGCGCCGCCTCGCGGCCCGGCAACACCACCGCCGACGTCTTCGCGGCCGCGGATCCCTACGTGCTCGACTCACTGGGACACGGTTCAGGGATGGCGCCCTGGGAGCCTCCCTACTTCAGCCCCCATTCGAAGGAGGACCCGATGCCGCTCCGGCCGGGCATGCAGTTCAACCTCGAGCCCTATTCGGGCAAGCCGGGGATCGGCGGCGTGCGGCTGGAGAACAACCTGGTGGTGACCGAGGGCGAGCCGGACATCTACACCACCTACCCCTACGACGAGCGGCTGGTCACGACGCTCCACCCCCTCGATACCAGCACCGGGCGGACCCGCCGCTCGCGCGACTGAGACGCCGGTGGCGTTCCGCGTCGCGGTCGTCGACCACCGCTTCCCGGATCTCGAGCCGGAGGCCGCGGTGCTGGCGCCACTCTGCGCCGCCGTCGTCGACCTCCGGGGCCGGCCCGAAGCGGAGGTGCTGGCCGAGATCGAGCAGGCCGACGCCATCCTCGTCGGCGCGCGGCTCCGGCTGGACGCGGCTCGCCTCGAGCGGCTCCGCTGCCGCGCCATCGTGCGCTATGGGATCGGCGTCGACAACGTCGACGTGGAGGCGGCGCGAGCCCGTGGGATCGCGGTTGGCTTCGTACCCGACTACTGCGTCGAGGAGGTGTCGACCCACGCGCTGGCGCTGCTGCTCGCACTGCACCGGCGCCTGTGCGGGGTCGAGACGCCGCATCCGATTCAGCGCCTGAGCACGCTGCAGCTGGGGGTGGTCGGCTTCGGACGGATCGGCCGCGAGCTCGCGCGCAAGGCCCTGGTGCTGGGGCTGGCGGTCGCCGCGCACGACCCCGTCGTCCCCCCGGAGGCTGTGCGGGCGGCAGAAGTGGAGCCACTCGGGCTTGACGAGCTGCTGTCCAGCTCCGACTTCGTCTCGCTCCACGTCCCGCTCACCGGTGCCACCCGGCACCTCCTCGACCGCCGCGGGCTGGCGTTGATGAAGCCGGGGTCGATCCTGGTCAACGTCGGTCGCGGCGGCCTGGTCGACGAGGCGGCGCTGGCGGAGGCGCTGGAGTCAGGGCACCTGGCCGCGGCCGGGCTGGACGTGACCGAGGTCGAGCCGCTGCCGCCGGATCACCGGCTGCGGTCGGTGCCCAACCTGCTCCTGACCCCGCACGTGGCCTGGTACTCGACCGGCGCCCAGCGCGAGCTCCAGGTCAAAGCCGCCGAGGAGGTGGCCCGGGCGCTGCTCGGCGAGCCGCTGCGAAATCCGGCCTAGGCGGCTAAAGGCGCACTCGCCCGACCACCGCATCGCCCTCCGGCTCGACCGCGATCTCGACATCGGGCGACAGCTCCGCCAGCCCCTCGAGGATCTCTCGACCGGCCTCCGCCGTCGCCAGCACCGGCGCCCCGCGCACCCATCGCGGGGCCTCCATGCAGAGGTCGATCGGATGCAAGTCGACCGACCGCAGGTCGGAGCCGTCGAAGCGCACATCGGCGACGACGCTGGTCCAGAAGCGGTTGTCCCAAAAGGCGCGGCGCGGCCCCTCGCGGATGGCCCCCACCTCGTCGGTGACGTCCGGCGCCAGCGCCTCGGGCGGCAGCCCGTGCTTCTCGTAGGCCGCCGCCGGCTGCCGCTGCAGGGTCTCGATCTGGAACACGAAGCTGCCCAGCGAGATGAACACCGGCTTGCCCTTGTAGATCTCGACCCGCCGCAGCATGTGCGGTCCGTGGCCGATCACGATGTCCGCCCCGGCGTCAACCGCCGCATGCGCCGCCTCGACGATGAAGTCGGCGGGGACCTCCTGGTTCATGTCGTTGGCCGGCCCCTCGTGGGCGTGGAGACTCACCGCCACCACCTCGGCCTGCTTGCGGGCGGCGGCTATGCCCCGCAGCAGCGCGTCGAGATCGCCCTTGTGCGGCCGGGTGACGACGCGGCTGCGCTCCGCCTTGAAGAAGTTGCCGCCCAAGAAGACGTGGGCGTCGGGACTGGCGTGCCCCATGAGGGCCGCGAACTCCTGGCGGTGCCGGAAGGCGGCGGCCGTGCCCAGCGCTTCGTCGATGTCGACCAGGGCGTTGAAGCGCGCCTCGTCGAGCTCGTACCGGATGCCGAAGCGGAGCGGGTTGACGCCAGGCCGCCCGTCCATGTCGGCTCGCCGCGCCAGCGCCATCGAGTGCTCGACGTTGGTCGAGGTGACCGCCAGCAGCGCCACCCGGCCCCCGGCCGTCTCCCGGTAGCCGGGCATTCGCGCCTCGCCCAGGCTGATGCCGGCGCCGGCGGTCGTGATGTCGCGCGCCTCCATCTCCTCGAGCGTGTCCATCAGGCCCTTGGGCCCGTAGTCGGCGACGTGGTTGTTGCCGGCGCCGATCAGGTTGAAGCCGCACCACTTGAGATCGTCGAGGACGTAGGGCTTGGCGTACTGGAAGGCGCTTGGGTGGTTGACGTTGGGGGTCACCGGGTCACGCGGGGTGCCCATCTCAAAGTTGGTGAAGGCGGCGTCAGCCGACCGCAGCAGCTCGACCAGCCGCTTGAAGCGTGGGTCGGGATTGTGGGATAGCCGCCGGGTGATCATCGAGTCGCCGGTCGCCATCAACCTCATCCGCGGCCCTCCTGGACTTGATTCGAAATCACGGCTGTTACATTTAACACTCGCCGCAACGCTACAGTTGTAGGCCGCCATGGACTTTCGCCTGACTGCAGAGCAGCTTCGTCTTCGCGAGCTCGCCCGGAGCTTCGCCTATGAGGAGATCCAGCCGCTGGCTCGCGAGCTGGACCGCGAGGCCGACGCCCGCAACGCCTATCCCCGCAACCTCATCCGCCGGGCGTCCGAGCTCGGACTGCGCACGATGACCCTCCGCCCCCAGGACGGCGGCTTGGGCGCCGACATGCTGACCGAGATCGTGGTGCTCGAGGAGATCGCGGTCGGCGACGTCGGCTTCGCCATGACGCTCGCCCACTGCTGGCGCGAGGGCAAGTTCATGGCCTACTCGACCACGCCCGAGCAGAGGGAGCGCTTCCTGCCCGACTTCATCTCCGACCCCGAGTACGTGACCTCCTTCGCGCAGACCGAAGAGCACTCGGGCAGCGACAACGGCTTTCCCTACACCGCCGACCTGGGCGCCGGGCCGCGGACCAGCGCCGTGCT
Organism: Candidatus Dormiibacterota bacterium; assembly: GCA_036378395.1. Lineage (GTDB taxonomy): Bacteria > Chloroflexota > Dormibacteria > Dormibacterales > Dormibacteraceae > DASUWN01. Next base: position 27,809 of record DASUWN010000135.1, read on the forward strand.
CAAGGACGGCGAGTGGGTAATCAACGGCCGCAAGCGCTTCATCACCAACGGCAACGTCAGCCGGATGATCGTGCTCCTCGCGCGGACC
>DASUWN010000136.1:0-32285 GCA_036378395.1 Candidatus Dormiibacterota bacterium
ACCGTGATGCCGCTGGGATCCCCGATCGGCTCCGGCAACGGCCTGGTCACCATCGAGCAGATCCAGCTCATCATCGACGCCGCCCGGATCCCGGTAGTCGTCGACGCCGGCATCGGGGGCGCCGCCGATGCCGCGCTGGCCATGGAGATCGGCGCCGACGCGGTCCTCGTCAACACCGCCATCGCGCAGGCCGCCAACCCGCCGTTGATGGCGGAGGCGATCGGGAAGGGCGTGGAGGCGGGCCGGAAGTCGTTCCTCGCCGGGCGCATCGCGCGGGGCGCCCGCCCGACTCCCAGCTCGCCGGTCGAGGGCATCTCGCGGCGAAGCTGACCGCGCCGGTCGCGATGGCGGTCATCGACTCCGCCGCCGCTGCGCCCGCGGCGCTGGCCCGAGGGGCGACCCTGATCCAGCTCCGGATGCCTGGCTCGCCGGCTCGAGCGCTGGAGAAGGAGGCCCGCGCGCTGGTTCCGACCGCCGTGGTGCCGGTGCTGGTCGGTTCGCGGGCCGACGTTGCGCTGGCGGTGGGCGCGATCGGCGTCCACCTGCCCGAGGCCGACATCCCGGTGGCCGCGGCGCGCCGGCTGCTCGGCGACCGCCTGGTCGGCCGCTCCGTCCACTCACTGGCGGCCGCCCGGCAGGCGGCCGAGGAGGGGGCTGACTACGTCGTTTTCGGCCCCATCTACGAGAGCAGCTCGCACCCCGGCCGGAGCGCGGTCGGCGTCGAAGCGCTGCGCGAGGTGTGTGCGGCGGTCCGGCTGCCGGTACTTGCGATCGGCGGCGTCGCCGGCGATCGGATCGAGGAATGTCGCGCCGCCGGCGCCGCCGGCTTCGCCGGCATTCAAACCTTCAAAACGTCGGGGCAGCCCCCCCATCCCGCCGCGTGATCCGGCTGCTGATCAACGGGCGCGACGTCGAGCTGCCCGAGGCGACCCGCCTCCTCGACTACCTGGCCCGGCTCGGCGTCGACGCCCGCGCGGTGGCGGTCGAGGTCAACGGGCGGATCCTGGAGCGCAGCGAGTACCCCGCGACCGTCCTCGGCGAGGGAGACGCGGTCGAGATCGTGCGGATGGTCGGCGGCGGAGTGTCCGGACTCTAGGCCCCGTTCAGGTTGCGGATCGCGGCCTCGGCCTCGGCGCGCTCGTCCCAGGGTTCGCGGCCGGCCGCGGTGAGCATCGTGCGCTCGTGGCCTTTGCCGGCCAGCAGTACAGTGTCGCCCGGCCGCGCCATCTCAATCGCCCGCCGAATCGCCGTCCGGCGGTCGAGCACGGTCACATAGTCCCGGCCCGGCTGGCGGCCCACCACCCCCGACTGCACGTCGGCCGCGATCTCGGCCGGATCCTGGTCGAGCGGGTCATCGGTTGTGATCACGAAATAGTCGGCGCCCTCGCCGGCCGCGTGGCCCATGCCGGGGCGGTCGTGATCGCTGCGAGCAGTGCTGCCGAAGACCGCGATCAGCCGGCCGTCGGTCACCTGACGCAGCTCTGCGAGCGCGCTGCGCAGCGAGCCCGCCGAGTGCGCGAAGTCGATGAATACGCGGAAGGGCTGGCCGAGCTCGACCTGCTCCAGGCGTCCGCGCACCCCGCGAAAGGTGCTCAGCGCGTCCCCGATCGCCTCCGCCTCGACGCCCATGGCGACGGCGATCCCGGCGGCGCAGAGTGCGTTGTAGACGTTGAAGCGAGCCGGCAGCCGCAGCCCGACCGCGGCCTCTCCAGCCGGCGTCACCAGGCGAAACCGCGACCCGTTGGCGTCGCCCCAGATGTCGACGGCGCGGAAGTCAGCGTCGTTGTCGAGCGAGTAGGTGAACCGGCGCTCGATCGGGCGATCTTTCAGGCGTTCCCAGCTGATGTCGTCGCGGTTCAAGACCACGGTCTTGGGGACGCCCTTGGCGGGGGAGGCCGCGCACATGTCGACCAGCCGCGCCTTTGCCTGCAGATAGTCCTCCCAGGTGCCGTGGAAGTCCATGTGGTCGAAGCCGATGTTGGTGAAGGCGGCGACGTCGAACTCGCAGGCGTTGACGCGGCCCTGCACGAGCGCGTGCGAGGTGGCTTCGACCACCGCCGCTCGGAGGCCGGCATCGCGCATCCGAGCCAGCCATTCCTGGAGCTCGGAAGCCTCGGTTGTGGTCTGGCCGCTCTCGTTGTAGTGCTCCTCGCCGCGCAACCGGAAGCCCACCGTGCTCGTCAAGCCGGACGCAACGCCCGACTGCTCGAGGATGTGCTGCGCCATGTAGGTGGTCGTCGTCTTGCCGTCGGTGCCGGTCACACCCGCCACCAGCAGGCCGTGGGCCGGCCGGCCCAGCAGCTCCGCGGCGAGCTCGGCCAGGGCGCTGCGGCTGTCCGCGACCCGGAGCACCGCGGCACCGGGCGGGGCGGGGGAGCCGGGCTCCAATGCCAGCGCCGCGCCTTTCCGAGCGGCGTCGGTGGCGTACAGATGGCCGTCCACGTGGTAGCCCCGAACCGCCACGAAGAGGTCGCCGGGACCCACCCGCCGGGAGTCGTAGCGGACCCCGGTCACGTCGTAGTCGCCTCCGGCCTCGACGCTGGCGCCGGGAACGCCGCGGGCGAGATCGGCGAGTCGCATCACCGGCAGGATAATCGGGTCGATGCGGCCGGCCGTGATCGGTGGGCACACGTTCGAGTGGGGCCGCCGCGTGTACGTGATGGGCATCGTCAACGTGACGCCCGACTCCTTCAGCGGCGACGGCAGGATGGATCCGGACGCCGCGGTTGAGCAGGGGCTGCGGCTGGAGGCGGCAGGCGCCGACATCCTCGACGTCGGCGGCGAATCGACGCGACCTGGGCACGCGCCGGTCACGGCCGAAGAGGAGCTGGGGCGGGTGCTCCCGGTGGTGGAGCGCCTGGCCCGGGCGGCGCGGGTGCCGGTGTCGATCGACACCAGCAAGCTGGCGGTGGCCGAGGCCGCCGCCGAAGCCGGCGCCTCGATCGTGAACGACATCTGGGGCCTCCAGCGCTCGCCCGGCATCGCGCGTCTCGCCGCCGAACGGGAGCTCGGACTGGTCCTGATGCACAACCAGGACGGCCACGAGTACGGCGACCTGGTCGGCGAGGTCGCGGCCGGCCTCGGCCGCTCGCTGGCGGCGGCCCGCGCCGCGGGGGTGCCGCGGGAGCGAGTCATCCTCGATCCCGGCATCGGCTTCGGCAAGACGGCGGAACAGAACCTGGTCGTCCTCCGCCACCTGGATCACCTCCGCCGCTTGGACCAGCCTCTGCTGGTGGGGACCTCACGCAAGTCATTCCTGGGCAAGCTCTTCGGACTCGAGGGGGAGGACCGGCTGTGGGGCACCACGGCGACGGTGGTGGCGGCCGTCCTCCGCGGCGCCGACGTGGTGCGTGTCCACGACGTCGCACAAATGTTCCACGTGGTACAAGTCGCCCAAGCGTTGCGCGTTTGACCCTCGCCTATCTGGCGCTGGGCTCCAACCTCGGCGACCGGGCCCGCCAGCTCGAGCTGGCGGCGCAGCTGCTTGAGGCCCACGGAGTCAAGGTTCTCCGGCGGAGCTCGGTCATCGAGACCGAACCCTTCGGCGTCACCCAGCAGCCGCCGTTCTTGAACCAGGTGCTCGAAGTGGAGTGGCCCGGCACGGCGCGCCGGCTGCTCGAGGTCGCCAAGGCGATCGAGCTCGAGGCGGGCCGGCGGCCGACCTTCCGTTGGGGACCGCGGGAGCTGGACATCGACCTGGTCCTGTTCGGCGAGGAGCGGATCGACGATCCCGACCTCAAGGTGCCGCACCCCGGACTCTGGGAGCGCGAGTTCGTCTGGCGCCCGCTGAGCGAGCTGAGGCCGGACATACTGGAATCGAGACCATGAGCGCGCCCGATCGCCTTCGCATCGCGTGGCTCGGACACGGCTCGCCCCAGCTGGCGGGGGGGATCGCTGTGTACTCCCGCGAGACGCTGGCCGGCCTCCGCGCCCGGGGCGTGGCGGTGACCTTCTTCACCCACACCGGCAAAGACGAGCCGCTGCCCGAGAGCATGATCGAGACCGTCGAGCTGGAATCGACGCCACTGGTCAAGCCGCTGGTCTTCTCCGGCCGCCGCGCCAAGCGGACCCTGGTCGACCGCCTCCGCAATCACGACTTCGACCTCGTCCACGCCTCCTTCTGGTTCTCCAGCCTCGACTTCGACCTCCCCAAGACCACGCACGAGCTGGGCATCCCGATCGTTGCCACCTTCCACGTCGCCTTCGACCAGCGCTTCTCGGTTTGGGGCGGGCTGACCGGCGCCACCTACCGGCTCTACGCCCCGATCCTGGCCCAATGCGATCGCGTGATCGTGTTCGCTGACGCCCAGCGGACCCTCCTTGAGGACCTCGGCGTCCCCGCCGCTCGGCTCCGGGTCCTGCCCAACGGGGTCGATGTCGAACGCTATTCGCCGGGCCCCACGGACTGGAAGCAGCGGCTGGGCGCCGAGCGCCTCTTCGTCTACATGGGGCGGCTCGACACGGAGAAGAACGTCGACTCTCTGCTCCGCGCCTTCCTCGACCTCAACCCGGCGCCCGGCATCCGATTCGCAGTGGTCGGCTCCGGCACCGAGCGCCGGCGGCTCCAGCGCCAGTACCGTGACCCCCGCATCACCTTCACGGGCTACCTGGTCGACGCCGATGAGCGGATCGGCATCCTCCGCGCCGCCGACGCCTTCTTTCTGCCCTCGCATGTGGAGGGGCTCTCGCTCTCCATGCTGGAGGCGATGGCCTCCGGGACAGCCACCGTGGCCACCGACGTGGGCGGCGACGGTGACGCGCTGCGCGGCGCGGGCATCCTGATCGACCCCGACGAACTGGTCGAGCAGCTGCACCTGGCGCTGCGGCTCCTGATCGACATGCCCGAGCTGAGCCAGCCGCTCGGTCGCCTGGCGCGCGAGCGGGCGGTCGAGCGCTTCTCACTCGAACGCAACATCGACGGCCTGATCGACCTCTATCGCGAGGTGCTCGAGTGATGCGGGCATGAGCCGGCGTCCGCTTCGAATCGCCTGGCTCGGCCACCGCTCGACCAGGGGCGCCGACGGCATCATCACCTACTCGCGGGAGACCACCGCCGGCCTTCAGCGCCGCGGGGTGGACGTCATCTTCTTTCACCACGAGCCGGCGCTGGCCGACGACAGATCGGTGGTCCTGGACGCGCTCGCGCTATCCCATCGCCTGGTCATCTCGCGGCCGGGCGGCCGGGGCCGGCTGGTCGACCTGCTGCGGGCCCACGAGGTGGACGTCGTCCACGTCTCCTTCTCCTTCTCCAGCCTCGACTTCAACCTGCCCAAGCTCTGCCACAGGCTTGGGATTCCGATCGTGGGCACCTTCCACGTCCCCTACGACCAGCGCGTCTCGGTCTGGAGCGCAATCTCGAGCGCCGTCTACCGGCTCTACGCCCAGGCGCTCTCCGAGTGCGACGGGGTGATCATCTTCAGCGAGGCGCAGCGCGCCATGCTGGCTCACCTGGGAGTGCCCGACCACGTCATCCGGGTCCTGCCCAACGGCGTCGACGTCGATAAATACTCGCCCGGGCCGAGCTCCAAGCGGGAAGAGTTCGGTGCGCGGCGCCTGTTCACCTACATCGGCCGCCTCGATCCCGAAAAGAACGTAGACGACCTGCTGGCCGCGTTCCTGGGCGGCGCCGCGGAACCCGGGCTCAAGCTCGCCATCGTGGGTGGCGGCGCCGAACGGCGCCGGCTGGAGCGCCGCTATCGCGACCCCCGCGTCATCTTCACCGGCACCATCACCGATGAGGCGGAGCGGATCGCCATCCTGCGCGCATCGGACGCCTTCTTCCTGCCCTCAGACGTCGAAGGCCTGTCGCTGGCGATGCTGGAGGCGATGGCCTGCGGGGTGGCCACGGTCGCCACCGACGTCGGCAGCGACGGCGAGGCCCTGCGCGGAGCGGGGATCGTCATCGACCCCGGCAGCCTGGTCCCCGAGCTGCGCAGCGCGCTGCGGCTGCTGGTGCAGGTCCCCGAGCTGTGCTCGGTTCTTGGACGGCTGGCTCGTGAGCGGGTGGTCGAGCGCTACTCGCTGAACCACAACCTGGACGGCCTGGTCGCCCTCTACCAGGAGCTGGTCAGCCTGGCGCCCGATCAGCTCCCCGGCCGTGCGTTCGTGAACCGGTAGCCGATCCCGGGGACGGCCAGGATGTAAAAGGGCCGCGCCGGCTGGGGCTCGATCTTCCGGCGCAGGTTGCGGATGTGGACGTCGATGACCCGAGTCTCGATCGGATACTCGTAGCCCCAAATCGTGTTCAGGATCTTCTCCCGGCTCAGCACCTTGCCCGCGTTCTGAGCCAGGAAGGCGAGCAGGTCGAACTCGGTGTGGGTGAGGTCGACCTCGGATCCGGACTGGATGACGCGCCGCTCGTTGACGTCGATCACGAGGTCCTTGAACTCCATCCGGCCGCGGTTGTAGTCAAAGGCGTCCATGCGCGACTTCCGCAGGTGAGCCGCGACCCGGGCCAGCAGTTCGCGCAGCCGCAGAGGCTTGGTCACGTAGTCGTCGGCGCCGATCTCGAGCCCGACCACCACGTCGATCTCGTCGGATCGGGAGCTGAGCATGATCACCGGGGTGGCGGTGTCGGTCTTGCGCAGCTCGCGGCAGACGTCGAAGCCAGACATGTCGGGCAGGATCACCTCGAGCAGAACGACGCTCGGCTTCTGCTCCTCAAACTCCCGCAGGGCGTCGGCGCCGGTCTCAGCCTCGACGACCTCAAAGCCGTCCTGCTCGCAAGCCTGGCGCACCTCGCGCCGGATCGGCGGCTCGGGGTCGACGATGAGCACTCGACGCGGCGGGGCCTCGGCGTCGGCGGGTTTGACGGCCACGGTGAAGAAGGTTACGTCACGCTCGAAGATTTGTTAGCGGTTGGTGCGTAAACGGGCAACCTTTCTTAACGCTCGGCGCGCACGCTCGCGCGCCTCGAGCAGACGCTGGGCGGCCGGATTGAGCACCAGGTCCCAGGCTCCGGCGTAGGCGACCAGGTCGCCGCCGAAGCCGGTCTTGAACTGCCACAGGCCATGCCAGGGGTGCGTGCGGTCGGGTCCGGGCGGAATGCCCCAGAAGTCGTAATCGACACAGCCGGCGCCGGCTGCATCACGGATCGCGGCCCACTGCACGGCGTAGGTCGGCATCAGCTCCCGGCGCTCGCCGGTCGAGCCGCCGAACAGGTAGTAGGCGCGGCCGGCGAAGCGGCTGACCAGGATCGCGGCCAGTGCCGTGCCCTGATGGCGGGCGACGTAGATGTGCGACTCGGGCAGCTGCCGCAGCCGGCGCTCATAGCCGTCGCGAGCCAGCAGCGCGATCTGCTGCCGGGCCGCCGTCCCGGCGCCCTGGCGCTCGAGCTCGCCGGGATCGTCCTCGATCTGGACGCTGACCCCGCGCTTCTCCGCGAGGCGGACGTTGTATCTCGTCTTGGGTTTGAAGCCGGCCAGCATCGCCGGTTCCGGGCCGAGCCGAAGGATCAGCGTGTGGGCGGGGTGGAAGGTCGGCGCCGGCCGGAATCCGGCCGCGACCAGGCTCGAGCGGAACGCCTCCGGCGCCTCGGGCTCGACCCGGAGCCGAGCCAGGCCCTCGCCCGACGCCCAATCGGCCAGGGCGCGCAGTGCCGCCGGCGTCGCCGGCACCGGACCCCGCGGCACATAGGCCCACCGGGTCCGGCCGCGACCGGCCAGAAGCACGCCTGCCAGCGCACCGCCGGTGGATCGGAGGTCGAGCCGCTGCGGCGTCCAGCCCTCCTCGGCCTGGACCTCACCGTAGCCCCAGGACTGCAGCAGGGGAGCGTGCACTTCCGCCTCCCGCGCCACCTCGGCCAGCGCCCGGTCCCACTCCGGGCCTGTCATCGCCTACTCAGTGTTGGTCAAACCGCCGGTGCGGTCGCGGGCGGTGGTGATCGGCTCGCCGGCGGCCAGGTGGCAAACGTCGTTGACGCCGGTGATCAGCGTCCGCCGCCCACCGCGAACCAGGGTCGAGATCGAGCAGTTGTCGATCACGAAGGGAAACAGGCCGTGGCTGGCCCGGCCCAGCAGCCGGCCGAGGGCGACCTGGATGACGCCGCCATGGGCGACCACCAGGACCTCCTGCTGGGGGTGACGGGCAAAGATCTCCTCCACCGCCCGTGCCACGCGAGCCTCGAAGAGATCGGCGCCCTCGCCGCCGGGCGGCAGGTCCCAGGAAGGCTCGCTCTGCCAGCGCGCCCACGCTTCCGGGTAGCCGGCGACGAGTTGCTCGCGAGTCAGGCCCTCCCATTCGCCGAGCGCCACCTCGCGCAGCTCGGGGGTGGGGATCGGCTCCAGGCCGACGGCGGCTCCCACCGCTTCCGCGGTCGCCCGCGCCCGCGCCAGGTCGCTGGTATAGAGCGCCTCATACTGGCCACCCGCGAGGCGCTCCGCCAGCCGCCGTGCCTGCTCGCGCCCAAGATCGGAAAGCGGCGGGTCGAGCTGGCCCTGGATACGCCGCTCGTCGTTCCAGGTCGACTGGCCGTGGCGGATGAGGAGCAGGCGCGAGAGCCGAGCGGGGTGGGCGCCGGGCGGGTCAGGCAGAGTTGCCCGGCTGCCCGGATTCGACATCGTCCGCTTCCTATACTAGCCTTGACTCCGTTCGCCCTAAGGGGAACTCACGTTCACCGCCCCAGAACCGCCGGAGACCGATAGAGCTTTGCAGTCGAACGGTACGCTGAACGACACCAACGTCCGGAACCTCCTCGAGACCGCGCAGTCCGAGCGAGCCACCGGAACGCTGACCGTCCGCAACGGAAATGGCAGCGCCTGCACGCTCTACTTCTTGTTCGGGCACCTCTTCCATGCGGTGGGCGAAGGCGCCGCGGGCGACGATGCGGTCGTCAAAGCTCTGAAGTGGCAGACCGGCGATTTCGAGTTCGACGCCAAGGCCAAGCTGCCCGCCGACGAGACCGTGCGCGGCTCGATCGGCGACCTTGTCTCGATCGCCGACCAGGCGCCCAGCGAGGGGCGCCATGAGGGGGCGCCCGCCGAGGCACCGGCCCCGCCTCCCGAACCCGAGCCCGCTCCCGAGACGAAGGCCTCGGAACCCGAACCGGAGCCGGCGCCGCGGCCAGTTGAGGCGCCCGAGCCGGAGCCGCCCTCGCCCCGCCGCGGCGTCAAGCACCGGCCGACTCCGAAGCACGGGCGCGAGCCGGTGCCGGTCCCCGCGGGCCAGGTCACTTACGACTCGCTCAAGACCTCCTTCGTCGACTTCCCCCGCTTGATCACCACGCTGGAGCGGGAGAGCTACACCGGCTACATCCGCCTGCTCACCGAGGAGGCGGCGGGCCTGATCCTGTTCCGCGAAGGCTCGGCGCTGGAGTGCGCCTACGACATCGGGGCCGATCCCAAGCTCGCCCTTGGGACCGACGCCCTCACCCAGTTCAATGAAGCGGTGAACGACGGCCAGGGGGTGCTCGACGTGGTCTCGCTCTCGCCGGAGCTGGTGGACGGCCTCCACGAGCTCACCGTCGCCAGCCCGCTCTACTCGGAGCTGTATGCGGCCTGGGTCGATCCCAGCGCCCTGCTCAAGTTCCTCGAGAAGCGGAAGCTGAGCGGCAGCTTGATGGTCCGGTCGGCCAAGGGAACGGGCGTGATCATCCTCACCGAGGGCAAGCTGACCGGCGCCTACACCAGCGACTCCCGGGACATCTCCGACGCTCCCGACGGCGTGCTCGAGCTGTGCCAGGACGAGGAAGCCGTGATCGAGGTCAAGTCCGCCGAGAACTCCAAGCGGGAGCCGCTGGACGTGGATGCCATCGTCGGCAGCCGCAAGATCCCGACCGGTACCACGCAGACCGCGATGCCGGTATACCGGCCGGAAGCAGAGTCCGCGGCGCCCGCCGAACCGGCTCCCGAGCCGGCCCCGCCGCCCCCGGCCGTGGTGCCGCCCAGCCAGTCTGCGGGCGTGTGGGAAACCACCGCCGTGCCCGAGGCCTCCGCGGGTAGCACCCAGCAAAACCTGCCGGTTCAAAACCTTGAACCGTCACCTGGCCCGGCGCCCGAGCCGGCGCCAGCGCCAGCCGGCGCGGCCAACTCCAATGTGGACTGGGAGGCGGTGATCACCGAGCTGCAAACGCTGACCGAGGACGCCCTCGGCAACCGGGCCCGCAAGGTCAAGGACGTGCTCGCCAGCGCCGACCGTTCCGAGGCCGGGGTTGAGGCCGCGATCGACCAGATCCCAAGCATCTCGATCCTCTTCGTCGACTCCTCGCGCCTGGAAGGCCTCGCCTCCGAGCTGCGGGGGCGGCTCCGCAACCACCTTTCCTAGAGCCCTGGCGCGGACGCGCCGGCTGGCGAGCCTCCTGCTGGCCGCGGTCGTCTTTTCGGTCGGCGCCACCGCCTGTGACTCGCCGCCCCAGGTAGTCGCTATCTCGCCCGAGCGCGGCGCGCAGCAGGTGCCCAGCAACGCCGACGTCAGCATCCGCTTCGACCGCCCGGTCGACGAAGCCTCGGTCGCCTCCCACTTCAGCGTCCATCCAGAGGTCAGCGGCAAGGTGGCTTGGACCTCTCCCGCGCAGCTGGTCTTTCGGCACGACCCCTTTCGACCCAGCACCGCCTACACCGTCCGCCTCAACGGCGGCTATCGCGACGCCGCCGGCCACGTCAACTCGCTCAACCACGGCTGGAGCTTCCGAACCGAGGCGGCTCCGGTACTGACGGGATCGGTTCCGGCCGCCGGCGAGCAAAACGTCGATCCCGCCGCGTTCGTCACCCTCGCCTTCAGTCGCCCGATGGATCTCGCGTCGCTGGCTTCGGCGGTCAGCATCAGCCCGGCCATGCGCTTCGTGCTCCGGACCGACCCCGCTGACAACCGGCGCACCGTGGTGTCGCCGCTGACGATTCTCGACCCCGGCACCAGCTATTCGGTGACCGTCACCGGCGATGCCCGCGACGTCGACGGCAACCTGATCGCGTCCGGAGTGACCCTGGAATTCGCCACCGGCGCGATGCGCCCGCTCCGCCACTGGGTCACCTTCTCCGCCGAAGGCGGCGGCACCAACGCTGGGGTCTGGGTCGTCGACGAGAGCCGGCTCCCGCGCCAGGTGACTCCGGCACCGGTCAGCGACTTCTCCTGGTCGCTGGACGGGAGTCACCTGTTGCTGCGCAGTCCCGGCGGGACCTGGACCGACGCTGAGGTCGGCGCCGGGGTCCAGGATTTGCCCTTCGCCGGCGACTGGGCCGCCTTCCTGGCGCCCGGACTCGGCTACGCCGTGCTCGATCAGGAGCAGCTCCAGGTCTTCCGGGACGGCCAGGTGGAGGCAATCGACAGCGGCGTCCGGAGCGTATCGGTGTCACCGAATGGCCTCAGCCTCGCCTATGCGGTGGCGACGGCGGCCGGCTATGAGGTCCGCGGCTACCAGGTCGAGCTGCGCTCCCACTATCGACTCGGCCAGGAGCCGGCTCGGGTCGATTCGCTGGCCTGGGCGCCCGACGGCAGCAAGCTCGCCTACCGCCTGGCGAGCGCGGACGCCGGCCGGCACCTGCTCCGGGTTCGGGACCTGGCTGGCCCGGGCGGCGTCCGTACGGTCGCGATCGGTGCCGTCAGCGGCCCCGAGTGGCAGGCCGATTCGAAGCACTTGATCCTGGCCGCTACCGTGCTCGGCCCCCAGGGACCGGTGAGCCGGGCGTTCCGGGTCAGCGTGAGCGATTCGGCCACGATCCCCCTCACCCTGGACGCGGCGATTCCCGATCCGTCGGCTACGGCGGTGGCGGATCCGGTGCCCTCGCCGGACGGCCACCAGGTCGCCTTCCTGGCGCCCGATCCGGGCGGCGATCAGGTCTGGCTGATGAACGTCGACGGGACCGGCCTGCACCAGCTGACGCAGTACGACCCGCGGTCCTTCCCCTACTCCTGCAAAGCCGTCAGCTGGACCCGGAGCTGAGGTCCCCGGCTGGCCAGCAGCAAGCGCTCGTAGGCTCCCAGGAGGCGGGCACCCGTGCCAGTCCAGCTGAAGCGCTCGGTGTGCCGGAGGGCGCACTCGCCCATCCGGGTTCGCAGCTCAGGGTCGTCGAGCAGCTGACGCAGCCGCGCCGCGTAGTCGGCCGGGTCATGGCCGTCGATCAGAAAACCGGTCTCGCCGTCGCGCACGACTGAGGCGAGGCCGGCCACGCCCGCCGCGATCACCGGGCAGCCGCAGGCCTGGGCTTCCAAACCGACCAGTCCGAAGGACTCGCTGTAGGACGGCATCAGCAGCGCCTCGGCGGCCGAGTAGTAGAGCGGAAGCTCGGCGTGGGGGACTGATCCCCGAAAGCTCACCCGATCCCGGATGTCGAGATCGGCCGCGATCCCGCGCAGGCGCTCGCGCTCGCTCTCGCCCTCGGTGTGGCTGTCGTCGCCAAGGATGAGCAAGCGAGCGTGGGGATGCCCGGCCGCGCCCTGAGCGAACGCGCGCAGTGCCACCTCCGCTCCCTTCAGCCGTTCCAAACGGCCCACGAACAGGACCGGGCGGACCCCCTCCAGACCGACCTGCGCCGCCGATGTTCCACGTGGAACATTTCGGAACCGTGCGTGGTCGACCCCGGGAGCCACGACCGCGATCCGCGCCGGGTCGATGCCGTAGGCCTGGCACAGGTCCGCGCCCTCCGCCTCGGTGCTTACCACCAGCAGGTCCGCCGACCGGGCGAGATCGGCCTCGACCAGTTCGCGCAGTCGCGGCTCGGGCAGGTCGCCCGGCGCCAGATGGCGGTTCTTGACCAACGCCAGCGTGTGAGCGGTGTGCGCCCACGGAATCCGCCAGCGCGCCCGCAGCGAGGAGGCGGCCGCTCCCGACAGCCAGTAGTGGGAGTGGATCACGTCGTAGACCATCCGCTCCCCGGCCGCGAAGAGGGCGACCTCGCGGGCGAAGCTCTCGACCTGGTCGACCAGCTCGTACTTGCCGAGGCCAGGCGATCCGGCGGGCAGGTAGATGACTCGGTTGTGCGGAGCCAGCGATTCGACGACGGGGGAATCAGGTGACGCGACCCGCGTGAAGACGTCGGTCGCCACCCCCTGACGGCTGAAGGCGGCGCAGACCTCGCGCACGTAGACGTTGAGACCGCCGTTGGCACGGTGGCCGAGGCTGGCGGTCGGCGAGGTGTGCAGGCTGATGATCGCCACGCGATGCACGCGCGGCAGCAAGCTCGTGGTCGGGACCCGATCAGCCACGATAGGCCGGTCTCCCGTCCAGCCAGCGCCGAGCAGAGCAGGTCAGCGACGACGCGGAGACCGGCGACACGCTGCACATGTCGGTTAAAAAACCTACCCGGAATGCGGCTATTCCCGCTTTGACCGAGTTCAGCCTGGGTGGCCGCGACGCGCCTGGGACCGGCCCAGGAGTGGCGAGAGCGGCGGCTATCATGTTCTCGATGCCCGCTGGAATCGTGCGCCAGGTCCTGGTCGGGTCGGGCCTATTGCTCCTGGGCGCGCTGCTGGCCGGAGCCACCGTCAGCGCCCTGGCCGAAACCTCACCGTCGCCCAGCACTTCCGGCGGCGCGGGTGCCAGTCCGGCCCCCAGCGGCTCGGCGGGCGCTCTCCCTGGCGATCCCACCAAGGGCGCGACCCTTTATGGACAGACCTGCGCGACCTGCCATGGCGCCAGTCTGGACGGCGGCATCGGACCCAAATTGAACCCCCTCCAGAAGATCAGCGGGGTGCCCCCGTACAAGAGAGTCGATGAGCCCCAGGTCGTCCAGTACCTGATCACCACCATCACCGACGGTAAGGCGCCCTCGGACGGCTACGGCCAGATGCCGGCCAAGGGCGGCAAGCCATCGCTGACAGACCAGGATGTCAAAGACATCGCCGCCTTCATCATCCAGACCAACCTGGGTGGCAAAACGACGCTGGGACCGGTCGAGCTCGCCCGCAGCAACGTCTTCTGGGTGACGGTCGGCGTGGGGCTGATGGTCTTCATCACTTTCCTGCTCGCCCGCTACAACATGCGCTGGATCGCGCGCCGGGCGGCGGCGCGCCCGCGCCAGCCGTAGCCGCCACCGCTCCGCAGCCGGCTCCGCCGGGGCAAGCGGGGTCCGCCCTCCGGGAGGGTGGGGGCGGTGTGCTGATCCTCTTCTCAGACACCGGAGGCGGACACCGGGCCGCGGCCAAAGCGCTGACCCAGGCCATCAACCGGGTGGCTCCCAACCTGCCGGTCGAGATGGCCGACCCCCTGATCGGTGAGGGCCCGCGCGTGGTGCGCCGGCTGGCCAAGCTCTATTCGCCGCTGATCCAGCGCTCGCGGCCGGCGTGGGGCGTGGTCTACCACGCCTCCAACACCCGGCCGGTGTTCGCCACCATCCGCGGCGTCTTCAGTCCCACCGTGCGCAGGGTGCTGCTCGACCTGATCGAGCGCCACGACCCCGACGTGGTGGTCTCCGTCCACCCCCTTCTCAACCATGTCACCTACCAGGCCATCCACCGCTCCTCGCGGCGGCGGGGCCTGGTCGTGGTTGTGACCGACCTGGTCGAGCTGCATCGGGGCTGGGCCTTCAGCAAAGCCGACCTCGTCACCGTGCCGACCGAGAGCGCGCGCCAGGCCTGTCTGCGTTGGGGGGTCAAGAGCGAGCGGCTCTATCTGCTCGGGCTGCCGGTCGACCTCCGCTTCCGGCCGCCGGCACCCGGCGAGAAAGCGGCGCTGCGCCGCCGTTTTGGGCTGGCCGAAGACCGGCTCACTGTGCTCGCGGTCGCCGGCGGCGAAGGCTCGGGCAACCTGCTCCAGCAGGTCCGCGCGCTGGCCTGGCACGAGCACCCCTGGCAGACGATCGCCGTCACCGGCCGCAACGACAAGCTGCGGCGGCGGCTGGCCCGGCTCCACTTCGGGACGCCGACCCAGGTCCTCGGCTTCGTCGACGACATGCCCGAGCTGATGCGGGCCAGCGACGTGGTCGTCTCCAAGGCTGGGCCGGGAGCCATCGCCGAGGCCCTCGCCACCCACCTGCCGATGATCCTGACCAGCTACCTGCCCGGCCAGGAGACCGACAACGTCACCTTCGTGAGCATGACCGGGTTCGGGCTCTACTCGCCCAAGCCGGACCAGCTGCTGGACTCGCTCAACCTGCTCTTCGCGGAGGACGGCCGCGTCCTGAGCGAGATGGCGGAACGAGCGGCCGCGGTCGCTCGGCCGTACGCCTCACTCGACATCGCGCGCGAGGCGCTGGCCGTCGCCCGCCGCTACAGCGCCGAGTCGCAGGCCAGCCGGTAGGAGCAGAGTCCGCAGCGGCGACGCTCCGGTCGCGGCTCGAAGCGGCCGGCGGCGATACCCGCTCCCGCATCGGCGAGCGCCGTCCGCGCCGACTCCAGCAGCTCGTCGGTCACCGGGATCGGCACCCGCCGGCCGTCCCGCAGGTACACGATCTCGAGCTCGATCGGATCCAGGCCCAGCGCCTCGCGAGCGCCCAGCGCGTAAAGCGCGAGCTGGAGGTCGCGCCGGAGCTGGCTGGCGGGCCGGGGGCTGCCGGTCTTGTAGTCGACGATGCGCCACGCCCCGTCTCTGATGCCTTCTATTTCTCCCACCTCCCCGCCCGTTTGGGTGGGGGGAGGGAAGTCGACCCGGTCAATGATCCCTTTCAGCCGCCAGCCGTCAAGAGTGGCTGTAAAGGCGCTCTCCACTGCGTAGGGCGCCGCCTCCAGCCCGCCCGCGGCGAGCAGACTGCACAACTGCCGCCGGCCCAGCTCGAAAAGAACCGGGCGCCGCCGCTCGTCGGCGAGCTCGACTTCCGCCCAAGCCGCTTCGTACAGCTCCATCAGGCGGTCCCCGTCGAGCCGGTCGCCCGCCTGCCGCACCCGCGCCGCCCGCATCAGCACCCGGTGGACCAGGGTCCCGAACTGAGCCTCGACCGACTCCTGGGCCGGCAGTCCCACCCGATAGCGGAACCAGTGCTGGCGCGGGCACTCGCGGTACGTCGCGACCGAGCTGAAAGAGAGCGGAGCAGCAGGGGGAAACGCGGGGCTCGGGGCCGGCGCGGGATCATCCTCCGCGCGCGCCGCCACGACCTCGCCGCTCCACCGCCGCCCACTCGCGACCTCGTTCAGGAACCGCGACCGCCGCCACCGCCGCGCACCCTCGTACCGGTGCGCCCAGGACAGCACCAGCTCCCGCCGCGCCCGCGTCATGGCGACGTAGAGCAGGCGCCGCTCCTCGGCGACGTGATCCTCCCGCCCGCGCACCCACGCCTCCAGCAGTTCGGGTGGCAGTTCGAACCCCTCGCCCCGGTGCGGCTGGGGCAGCCGGCCCTCGACCAGGGCCGGCACGAAGACGGCGTCGAACTCGAGACCCTTGGCCTGGTGAATCGTCATCACCTGGACCGCCTCACGCCGGTCCGCCCCTTCGACGCCGGGCAGCTCAGGGTCGTAGCCGGACCGCAGCTCGAGGTCCAGCCGTCCCAGCCAGGCGCCGAGTGCGTGGTCGTTCGAGCGCTCGCAGAACTCGGCGATCAGCTCGCCCAGGCGTGTCACCGCCGCCACAGCTTTCGGCTCCGATTCGATCTCGAGGTAGTGCGACCGGGACATGAGCTCGAAGAAAAGATCGTCCACGCCCAACCGGGCCGACTCCCGGTGCAGCTCGTCGAGCAGGTCGAGCCAGGGCGCTCGCGGCTCGGCCTCGCGCATAAGCTGGAGGGCCGGAACCTCCCACGGGCGCCCGCTCAGCGCTTCCGCGACCGGCCCGCGCAGCTCAAGCTCAAGCGGCGGTCGGGTCACGACCCGGGCCAGCGCCAGCCGGTCATCGGGGTCGGCGATCACCCGCAGAAGCGCGATCACATCTCGCACCGCCGGCTGCGCGTAGATCCCGGCTCCAGGCTGAACGAAGGGAATGCCGGCTGCCTCCAGCGCCCCCGCCACCGGGCGGGCGATGGCATTGGTGCGGCAGAGCACCGCGATCGCCCCCGCCGGCGTGCCCCCCTCCAGGAGACGGCGGATCCGCTCCGCGATCGCCTCCGCCTCAGTGCCGCCGTCGGGCGCCTCCAGGATCCTGACCGGCAGGCCCATCCGGCCGCTGGCCGTGATCTCCTTGGGCAGCCGAGCCGCGTTGTGCGCGACCAGCGCTGCCGCCACCGTCACGATGGAGCGTGAGCTGCGCCGGTTCTGCCCCAGGCCGACGCCGGCGGCGCCAGGAAACACGCGCAGGAATCGCTCCATGCTGGCGACTGAGGCGCCGCGAAAGCGGTAGATGCTCTGGTCGTCGTCGCCGACCACAAACACGTTTCCCTGGGGTCCGGCCAGGAGTTCGACCAGCCGCTCCTGCGCGAGGTTGGTGTCCTGGTACTCGTCGACCATCAGGTAGGGGAAGCGCGCGCGGTAGGCGGCGCCAACGTCCGGCCGCCCGAGCAGCCGCGCCGCCTCGACCAGGAGGTCATCGAAGTCGAGCCAGCCCGCCGAGCGCGTGCGCCGGGCGTGCTCAGCGAACAGCTCGACCGCGGCGGCCAGCAGGTCCCCGCGCTCTCGGTCCTCGGCCTCCGCGCACCAGCGGGCGACCCGGTCGAGCGGCACCAGCTCCTGCTTCAAGCGCTCCATCGCTTTGAGCAGCGGAGCCACCAGGTCGTCGGGACGTTCTTCGCCGACCAGCAGCGGGTTGCCCAGCTCCCACATCAGCTCGCGGACCGCTATCCACAGGTCGGCGCCGGCGAGGATCCGGAAGTGGGCAGGAATGCCGATCCGCCTGCCGTCCTCGCGCAGCCAGCGCATGGCGAGGGCATGGAAGGTGCCGACCTGCTCGGGCTCGAGCCCGGTGCTGGCCCGGATCCTCAACCGCATCTCGGCCGCCGCGCGCTCGCTGAAGGTCATAACCAGGATCGACTCCGGCCGGACTCCGGCCTGGACCAGGCGCCGGAAGCGCTCGGCCAGCACCGCCGTCTTGCCAGTGCCGGCGCCGGCCACCACGCGCACCGGCCCTTTGAGGATCCCGGCGGCCTGCCGCTGGGCGGGTGCGAGCCGCATCAGGAACGGAGTGGGCCGCGACCGGTGCGGACCCGCAGCTCACGCAGCCGGCGCCGGAGTGGCAGCCGGTTCAGCTGTTCAAGGAGGCTGGGCGCGTCCAGTCGCAGCTGGTGGGCAAGCGCCGGGTTGCTGATGCCGACGGTCAGGATGCCGCCGTTGAGGCGCACCTCCTCGCAGCTCGAGCCCAGATCCGGGCCCAGCAGATCGCGCAGCGCGAGGTGGATCCGAAGCTCCGCGATCTGCCGGTTGTTGGGCTGCCGGGCGATCACGCCCGGCAGGAGCTTCGACAGCTTATCCACAGGCGATCAGCCGGCCTTGCTCGATGCAGTGAACTTCGGCGGCAGCCATGACGGCCGCCGGTAGCGGACCGGTCTCGGCCGAGGTGACCACCACTTGTCCGCCTCCGCCCAGTCTTTCCACAAGCGCCGCCCGGCGCGGCGGGTCGAGCTCGGAGAGGACGTCGTCGAGGAGCAGCACCGGCGCCTCCCCGGTTCGCGCCTCGATCACGTCGGCCTCGGCAAGCTTGAGACTGACCACCGCCGTGCGCTGCTGGCCCTGGGATGCATAGCCCCGTGCCTCGCGGCCGTCGAGGTGAATCGCCAGGTCGTCGCGGTGGGGACCGCAGGTGGTGGTGCCGCGACGGATGTCCAGGCCCCGACTTTCGGCGACGGCGGCCACCAGCGGCTGCGGTGGTCCCTGATATCCGACCTCCAGCCGCTCACCGCCGGCGATCGCGGCGTGGTGGGCAGCGGCCCGCTCCGCCAGCTGCTCCACGGCGGCGGCCCGAGCCGTCGCCAGATGAGTCCCCAGCTCGACCAGCTCCTGGTCCCAGACGTCGAGGCCTGAGGCGGGGGCCTCGCCCTGGGCGATCTGTTTCAAGAGCGCGTTCCGCTGCTCGACCACCCGCGCGTAGCTCGACAGGGTACGCGCGTAGCCGGGCTCGACCTGGACCAGGAGCTGGTTGAGCAGGCGGCGCCGGTATTCGGGGCCCGCCTTGACCAGGTTGAGGTCGTCCGGCCAGAAGAGCGCGATCCGGAGCGATCCGGGAAGGTCGACCGAGCGCCGAGCAGCCCCGCCGATCTGGATCCGCCGCCGCGTCCGGGCGCCATCGGCTCGGTAGTCGACCTGGAGCTCGAGCCGGCGCCCGGCCCGCTCCGCCACCCCCTCGATGCTAGCTTCGGCGGCCACCGGCCCGATCAGCTCGGCGTCGCGGCGGGCGCGGGGCGAAGAGGAAAGGGCCAGGATCGCGATCGACTCCAAAAGGTTGGTCTTGCCCTGGCCGTTGGCGCCCAGGAAGACGTTGAGCTGGGGTCCAGGCTCGAGATCGAGCCGAGCGTAGTTCCGGTAGTTGCGAAGGCGTAGAGAGAGAAGCCGCACCCGCCGCTACATGGCGACGCGGACCGGCATGATCACGTAGACGTAGCGATCGGAGTCGGCAGGCCGGATCATGCCCGGACTGAGCGGGCCGTCGAAGAGGAGTTCGACCTGATCGACGCCGGCGACCTGGAGTGCATCCAGGACATAGCGGGCGTTGAACGCGATCTGGATGTCGGAGCCTTCGACCTCGGCTTCGACCTCAGCTCGGCTGTCCCCTACCTCGTTGGTAGTCGCCGAGAGCACGAGGCCACCTGTCTCGCTCTTGATCCGGATCACGTTGGCACTGTCGCGGGCGAAGAGGGAGACGGCTCGCACGGTCTGGCTCAGCTCGGCGGTCGGGACCCGGATCTTGGTTGAGCTCTTGCTGGGGATAACTTGTGAGTAGTTGGGATAGGTCCCGTCGATCAGCCGCGACGTGACCTCTGAGGTCCCAGCCCGAAAGAAGATCTGGTTGCGGGCCTTGGAGACGATCAGCTCGACCTCCCCGGTCTCGCCCCGGAAGACGCGCGGCAGCTCGGCAAGGGCACGGGCGGGAACGATCAGGCGCACGTCGAGCTCGGCCGTCGAGCTGGCGGTCAGCTTGCGGACCGCCAGCCGGTGACCGTCGGTGGCCGCCAGGGTCTGGCCCAGGCTGTCGACGTGGAGCAAGACGCCGGTCAGGACGGGCCGCGCCTCATCGGTCGATGCCGCCATCTGAGTCTGCTCGATTGAGACCAGTAGTTCCTCGAGCGGGATCGTCAGGCGGTCGCCCTCGTCGGGACGGGGCCCGGGCGGGAACTCGTCGGACTCGATGCACTTGACGTGGGTGTCGAAGCGGGCGCAGCGGAGGTTGAGGGTTTGGGTCGCCTCGTCCAGGGTCATTTCGAGGTCCTGCTCAGGCAGTGTCGAGACGAAGTCGGTGAGCAGCCTGGCGGGTGCAGTGGTGGCACCCTCGGCGCTGACCTCGGCCGGCACCAGCTTCCGGATCCCGATCTCCAGGTTGGTGGCGGTGAGGGCCAGGCCGTCGGCGGTGGTCTCGAGCAGGATGTTGTTCAGGATCGGCAGCGTAGTCCGCGTCGAGATGGCGCGCGACACTGTCTGCAGGGCTTGACTGAGAGTGCTTGGCTGCGTGGTGACTTTCAACGCTGGCTCCTTATCCCCACTCCGTCTCTGAGGACTCTATTTAGAAGTTTCGCCGTCCCCGTCGTAGGGGCTGTGGACACTTTGGAAGGCGAGTTCGCCGCCGCTTCGGAGGAGCGGGGGAAAAGCATAGGTGAAACCTCCTTCAAGCCCGAGCCGGCCTGTGAAGGAATTGGGTATTGCCGGCCGGCGCTCGGGTTGTGCCCGGGGTGCGGGTTCGCTTCCCACACCCGCTTGTGGAAAGGGCTCACTCGGCGTACAGCCGCTCGCGCAGCGTCTGCAGGTCGTAGCGGAGCCGCGCGTCCTCCTTCTGCTCGTTGGCGATCTTGTCGATCGAGTGCAGTGCCGTGGTGTGGTCGCGGCCGCCGAAGGCCTGGCCGATGACCGGCAGGCTGGATGGCGTCTCTTCGCGGACCAGGAACATGGCGACCTGGCGCGGGAAGACGATGTGCTTGTCGCGGCGCTTGCCCTTCATGTCCTCCAGGGAGACGTTGAAGTAGTCGCAGACCACCTGCTGGATGTGGGGGATGGTCATCGGGCGGCGGACGCCGGCCGGGATGATGTCGGAGAGCAGTCTCGCCGCCTCCTCCTCGTCGATCTGGCGCTGATGGATGGCGGCAAACGCCAGGACCCTGGTCAGCGCCCCCTCCAACTCGCGAATGTTCTTCTGCACCTTGTGGGCGATGAAGGTGAGCACCTCCTCTGAGATCAACCCGCCGCTGGCGCCCAGCTTGGACTTGAGAATCGCGAGCCGGGTCTCGAAGTCGGGCGGCTGGATGTCGGCCAGGAGCCCCTGCTCGAACCTCGAGCGGAGGCGGTCCTCGAGGGTCGGGATCTCCTTGGGCGGCCGGTCGGACGAGATCACGATCTGCTTGTTGATCTCGTGCAGCGCGTTGAAGGTGTGGAAAAACTCCTCCTTGGTGCGGTCCTTGCCGGCCAGGAATTGAATGTCGTCGATGAGCAGGACATCGACCGTCCGGTACTTGTGCCGGAACTCGGCCATGTGTCCGGTCTGGATCGAGGCGATGACCTCGTTCATGAACTGTTCCGAGGTGAGGTAGTTGACGCGCTTTTTCGGGTACTGGCGGCGAACCTCGTGCCCGATCGCGTGCATCAAGTGGGTCTTGCCCAGTCCCACGCCGCCGTAGAGGAAAAGCGGGTTGTAGTGCTCGCCCGGGGCGTCCGCGACCGCCTTGGCGGCGGCGTGCGCGAAGCGCGAGTTGTTGCCGACCACGAAGGTGCTGAATTTGAACTTCTCATTGAGCTCGGCCTGGGCCAAGGTGCCGTCGTCGAGGATCGGCTCCTCGATCAGGCCGGGTGGCGGCTCCTCCTCCCGCTGGGCGCGCACGCCGCCCGGCGAGACGACGAAGTCCACCTCGACCTCGCTGCCGGTGACCGCCTGCAGCGTCTCCTGGATCAGCCCGGCGAAGCGGTCTTCGAGCCAGTCCTTGGCCAGCTTGCTGGGAACCCCGATCCGGAACGTCGTGCCCTCCGCGGAGACCAGCGAGGTGTTCTTCAGCCAGGTCTCATAGCTGGGCTTGGCGAGCTGGAAGCGCAGCTCCTCCTGAACGGCGTTCCAAATCGAGTCCACATTCACTATTTGCTGCATCTCCTTTCTTCTCGTGCTTGGGCGGGCTGTGCATAAATGCGGCGACGGCGGCGGGGGTTCGGCGGCCCGAAGCGAGGCGCGAGAGCCGCAGCGGCGGGTTGAGGCAGTGGGGATAAGGGAGGCAGGTTTTCCACAGATGAGTTGGATTTGGCTGGATTGAGTTGGAAAGCCTGTGGATAAGAGCTTCGAGATCGCCGCGCCTCCTTTTCCGATGCCCGCCGCCGCCACGACCGGACGGATCCGGCCGAAAGCAGCGGCAGGCGGGTGCGCGGCATCGCCTGCAAGCTCCGGTACTCCCTGTTGAAGCGCTGTGGAAAAGCGGTCTTGAATAACCGCCCGTCTCCACTCGGAAGCGTGGCTCCCACTAAAAGCTACAGCGTCGATGTAAGGGAGGACAGTACTGGGAAGGGCCAGCGGCCCCGCTTCCGGCGGGCAACGATAACAAAGGCCCGCGGCCCTGGCAAGGATTCCTGGTGATGACTTTGGGGGCCGGCTTAGCAGACCGCCAAGCGGTGGCTTGGCTATCATTCAGCGTTCAGGGGCGAGACTCGAAGGTCTCCGTCCGCAGCCCGCAACTCGAGGTCTTTCGCCATCAAGCGCACCTTTCAACCCAAGAAGCGATACCGCCGGCGCGTCCACGGCTTCCTCCGCAGGATGAGCAGTCCGGCGGGCGCTCGCGTCATCCAGAACCGCCGCCGCAAGGGTCGCAGCAAGCTCACCCCGAGCTAGACCGGCCTCCGGCTGCGGTGAAGCAGCGATACCGCCTTCGGCGTCGGAGTGACTTTCAGCGCGTGCTTCAGGCTGGTCGGCTCTACGCCGGACCGACGCTGGTCGCCTTTGCGACTCCGGGCTCGAGCGCCGAGAGCCGGGTCGGCGTGACCGTCTCCCGCCAGGTCGGGGGCGCCGTCCACCGCAACCGGCTTCGCCGCCGCCTGCGGGAAGTGGCGCGCACCCGATTGCTCCGGGATGATTCGCCGCTGGTCGCGCAGGGAATCAAGTACGACGTGGTCCTAATCGCGCGCCCGGCGGCGCTGACCGCTGACGTGCCTCGCCTGGAAAAAGACGCCGAGGCCTTTTTGCGCCGGCTGGCGGGCCGCCGGCCCGAGGCGGCGGCGGCGCCGTGACCCGTGTGGTCCTGGTCCTGATCCGGGGCTACCAGATGACCCTCTCCCACCTCTTTGCGGGGAGCTGCCGGTTCTACCCCTCCTGCTCCCAGTACACTTACGAGGCGGTCCAGAAGTATGGCTGGGCGCGCGGGAGCTGGATGGGAGCGGGCCGGATCATGCGCTGCCATCCCTTCGCCAAGGGCGGCTACGACCCCGTCCCGTGACGGCAAGCGAAGCTAATCCGCCGCCGTTTGGAGGATCCTCCCGATAGATCTGCGCTCCCTGTTCAACGTCTTCAAGCCGATCCACGCGCTGTGGTGGCTGGTCTTCGGGCAGACCCTGACGCTGGTCCTCCGCTTCCTCTTCGATGGAATCAACGCGGTGCCCGTGCTTTCGCTGGTGGGGCCGTACGGGGTCGCGATCATCGTGATGACGATCCTGATCAAGACCGTCTTGTCCCCGCTATTCCATTTCCAGCTCTCGCTCAGCCGGAAGACGATGCAGGAGCAGCGCAAGGTGGCGCCCGAGGTGGCGGCTCTGCGCAAGAAGTTCAAGGGCGATCCCCAGAAGCAGAACGAGGCGGTCATGGCGCTTTACCGCGAGCACGGCATCAACCCACTGAGTGGGCTGGCCGGCTGCATCCCGACTCTCCTCCAGCTGCCGATCCTGACCGCGCTTTACTACGTCTTCCTGGGCAACGCCCGGCAGCACACCTATGAGCACGACTACTTCCTATGGGTGCCGCACCTCAACGACACGCCCAGCCTGCACCCGCTGATCCCTGGGCTTCCCATCCCGGTCCTGCCCTACCTGGTGATCCCGCTGCTGGCGGCCGCGACCACCTTTGTGCAGTCGCGGATGATGCAGCAGCCGCTCAGCCCGACCGCCAGCGAGCAGGAGCAGCAGCAGGCTCAGATGACTCAGTCGATGCAGGTCCTGATGCCGCTGATGATCGCCTACTTCGCCATCGTCACCCCGGCCGGGCTGGGTCTCTACTGGTTCATCTCGAACTGCTTCGCTATCATCCAGCAGTACTTTGTGACCGGTTGGGGCGGCCTCAGGCCGCAGCCGGACGTGCCCCCGCCGACGGCTCGCGCAGTTCCGAGCAACAAGCCGAGGCCAGACGGCGGCGGGACGCCGAGACCCGCCCCCGGCGGGCCGAATCGACCCGCCAGAGCGAAGAGAGCCAGGAGATAAGGGGCAAGAGATGAAGTCGGCCGAAGGCCGCGGGCGCACCCTCGATGAGGCGGTTGACGCCGCGCTGATTCAGCTTGGAGAGAGCCGTCGGAACGTCGACGTCAAGGTCGTCAGCGAGGATCCACTGGAGACCGTGGTCGAGGTCTCGGTGATCGAAAAGGCGGTCGCCACGGGTGGCGCCGCAGCATCCGGTGCGGCCGTCGAGACGCCAGCCCCCGCACCGGCCGCCGGGTCAGCCGACGGATCGGCCGACAACGAGCGCGCTCGCGCGATGGTCGAGCAACTGCTCGGCCATATGGGCATTCGTGCCCAGGTGACAGTCCGCACCAGCGACGAGAGCAGCATCGTGATCGACATCTCGGGACGCGACCTGGGGATGCTGATCGGCTGGCGGGGCGAGACGCTGCGGGCGCTGCAGACGATCACCAACCTGCTGGTGGGCCGCCAGCTGGGCGGCGAAAGGCGGGTGGTCCTGGACGTCGAGCGCTACCGCCAGCGCCGCGAGCACACGGTGCGCGAGATCGCCTTTCGCGCCGCCCGCCAGGTCAAGGCCACCGGCGATCCCATCACCCTCGACGCCATGCAGGCCTTCGAGCGGCGCGCCATCCATCTCGCTCTGGAGGGGGATCCCGACGTGACCACCGGCAGCATCGGCGAAGAGCCGGACCGCCGGGTGGTCGTCGAGCCGCGTCGCTCCGAGAGCTGAGTCCTTGGCTCCGGCGGGCGCCGCCGAGCTGATCCGGCGGGCGATCGCGTTGGTCAATGCGGCCGCGGACGGCGCCGACGATGAAGAGCTGACGCCAAGCGTCATCGCCGAGGTCATCCGGGACGCCCGCGAGGCTCCTGACCTGGGCCGGCTGGCCGGCCACGAGCGCGCGCAGCGCTTCCTCGGTGAGGCGCTGGACGCGGTCGCCGACGGCATGCCGGCGGACTATGTGGCGATGATCCTGTACGCCGCCTTGGGAGCCCTCGGCGAGGCGGCTCGGGAGGACTAAGAGGCACTCGGCGGGGTGAATGTTCCACGTGGAACATTCCGGTTCCGCAATGGGTCCCCACCGCGGCGAGCGGCCCGGTCTTGAACTCAGAAGGGCCCATCCGGGGCTTGGCTATACTGGCCGAGGATGCCCCCCGGCGAAGGTCACAGCCTGCATCAGCTGCCGGGCGGGGCGCGGTTGCTTACGGCACCGATGAATGGCCGGGCGTCGGCCAGCCTCGTCCTCATGTTCGGTGTCGGATCGCGCTTCGAGGACGACCGCATCGGCGGCATCTCTCACTTCATCGAGCACCTCCTTTTCAAGGGCACCGGCCGGCGGCCGACCGCCCAGGACATTGCCGAGGCGATCGAGGGCGTCGGCGGCGTGATGAACGCCTCCACTGACAAAGAGGTGACCGTCTACTGGGCGCGAGTGCCCAACGAGCGGCTGGGGCTCGCCATAGACGTGCTCTTCGACATCGTCGCCGACTCCAAGCTGACGCCGTCCGACGTCGACCGCGAGCGGATGGTGATTCTCGAAGAGCTGAAGATGTACCAGGATCAGCCCCAGGACTACGTGCACAGCCTCTTCGAGCGCGCGATGTGGCCAGACCATCCGCTGGGACGGGACATCATCGGGACCCAACAGTCGGTCAGCCAGATCAGCCGCGACGACCTGGTCGGCTACCTACGCGGACACTACCGCCTGCCCTCCCTGGTGGTGGGGGTTTCGGGCGGGATCGAGTCCGGCGAAACGCAGCGCGCGATCGAGAGCAACCTCAGCCTGCCGGGCGACGGGGACGGCATCCCCTACCAACCGGGTCCAGGCCCGCTGACCGCTGCGACGGTGGTTCTCCACAACAAGAAGACCGAACAGGCCCACATCTGCCTGGGCACCCGGGGGCTCTCCTACATGGACGCCGACCGCTACACGCTCGATCTGATCACCACCGTCCTCGGCGAAGGCATGAGCTCGCGCCTTTTCCTTGAGATCCGCGAGAAGCGCGGGCTCGCTTACGACGTGCACGCGTTCACCTCCAAGCACCACGACGCCGGCTACTTCGCGATTTACATGGGGGTCGATCCCAAGAAGGCGGAGGAGGCCGTGCACGCCGCGATGGAGGAGATCAACCGGATCGCTGAGCAGGCGATCCCGGAGGTCGAGCTGGTCAAGGCCAAGGAGTACACCAAGGGCCGGCTCCGTCTGGCGCTGGAGAGCACCAATGCCATGGCCAGCTGGTTGAGCCAGCAGCTGCTGCTCACGGGCACCATCCGCACCGTAGACGACGTGGTGGCGACCATAGATGAGCTGACCTCCGCCGACCTGCGCCGGGTCGCCAGCCGGATTCTGGCGCAGCCCGCCCAGCTCGCGGTGATCGGGCCTTTCCCCGATGAGGCTCCCTTCCAGCGCGCGATCGGCGCCTGACCGACAGCTCGCGAGCCCGCCCGCGGGTAGGCTCCCGGTAGCGGCTACTCCTTGGCCAGGTAGGGTTTCACGTCGAGCAGGGCGGCGTGGCCGACCGGCCAGATCCGGACCACCGCCTTGCCGTCGATTTCGTCGCGGCTGATCCAGCCAAATAGCCGCGAGTCGCTGGAGTGGTCACGGTTGTCCCCAAGCACGAAGTACATGTCGTTGGGGATCAGCTCACCTTGCGGACTGTCGAGCTGGTTCGGCCACTTGCCGCTGCTCTGCCAATCTCTGACGTAGGGCTCCTCGAGGACGACGCCGTTGATCAGGACGTGGCTGTCGCGGATCATGACGTAGTCGCCGGGCAGGCCGATGACGCGTTTGATGTAGTCGCGGCCGGGGTCGATCGGGCTCTTGACGATCACGATGTCGCCCCGCTCAGGCGCGTGCAGCCGGTAATCGATCTTGGAGGCGATCAGCAGATCGTCGCTCTGCAGCGTCGGTGCCATCGAGACTCCGACCACATGAACTGTCTGAATGGTCGTCGTCGCGATCAGGTAGAGGCCGATCGCGAGCACGAAGACCTCGAGCAGATCGCGCGCCAGTCCCTTCGAGAGGTGGGCAGCGCGTTCGATGCCGCGGATTATAGGAAGGCCGGTCGACCATCCCCCAAAATGGGTCGCCGCGCCTGGTCGTGGCGGTTGTCAGGCCGCGGTGGCGCCGGTGGAAACGCTTTCCAGGTAGCCCGTGTAGTGGTCGACCGGTCCAAAGCTCGACAGCGGCCAGATCCGGAACCAGGCCCGGGCATCGATCCGGTCGCGTGAGATCGGCCCGAAGACCCGGGAGTCGCTCGACGCGTTGCGGTTGTCCCCCATCACGAAGTACTGGTTGGCGGCCAGCACGTAGGGCCCCCCGGCGTTGGGCATCCCTGGTGGCGGCCAAGTGTTGTTGACGGTCCAAGGCTCGTCCGTGCGCAGGTAGGGCTCGACCAGCAGCTGGCCGTTGATGTAGATGTGCGAGTCGCGGATCTCGAGCCGGTCACCCGGCACCGCGATCACCCGCTTGATGAAGTCCCGCGAGCTGTCGAAGGGGTCACGCATGACGATGATGTCGCCACGCTGTGGGCCGTGGAAGCGATAGTCGATCTTGGTCGCCACCAGGTAGTCGTTGTTGTTCAGCGTCGGATACATCGAGAGACCGAGCACGTGGACGGTCTGGATCGCGAAAGTGATCACGACGTAGAGGCCGACGGCGAGCAGAATCACCTCCAGCGCTTCGGCAAAGAGGGACTTGGGCCGTTCCAGGGACGTTTTGCGGGTCTCTACCAACCTCTCTCGCGACTCGATGTACCACGTGGAACAATCGCGATCAGCTGGTCAGCTTCTGCACCACCTCGGCCAGCTGTTCGCGGCTTGCGAACCGGATCGTGATCCGTCCCCGGACGGTACCCGAAATCGTAACCGGGACCCTGAGCGCCTCTTCGATGGCGAGTTCGAACTCGCGGATCTGGGTCGTAACCGGGCCGGTCCGATCGGTGCGGCCGGTCAGCACTCGCGGCCGGTACCCCCGGATCCACTTCTCGGTCTGGCGCACGGAGAGCTGCTTGGCCAGCACCACCCGCAGGGCGCGCTCCTGGTCGCTGTGATTGGCGAGCCCAACGATGGCCCGGGCGTGCCCGGCGGTGATCGCACCTGCCGCCGTCGCCGAGATCACCGCCGGCGCACCCTGCAGCAGCCGGAGCGACTGCGTCACCGCCACCCGCTGCTTGCCCAGCCGCGCCGCCGCCTGCTCGTGGGTCAGCCCGAACTGCTCGACCATGCGCTGGATGCCCTGCGCCTCCTCGATTGGATCCAGGTCCTCGCGCTGGAGGTTCTCAATCAGACCCAGCAGCAGGCTGTCCTGCTCGTCGGCGTCCTGCTTGATCACCGCCGGGATCCGGACCAGGCCGGCCTGCCGCGCCGCGCGCCAGCGGCGCTCGCCGGCGATCAGCTGATAGCCGTCGGCGACGCGCCGCACGAGCACCGGCTGCAGCACCCCGTGGGCGCGAATCGAGTCGGTGAGCTCCCGCATCGTGTCGCTGGCGAAGCGGCGCCGGCTCTGCTCGGGCGACGGCTGGATTTGATCGACGGCAATCAGCTGAGCCGTGGTCTGGGCTTCGCTCGGCAGCGGAATCAAGGACTGGAGACCGCGGCCGAGACCGCGCGCGCGGGTCGCGCTCATGAATTCAAGACCTCCTGGGCAAGCTCGCGGTAGGCGTGGGCACCCCGACAGCCGGGGTCGTAGAGGGTGATCGGGAGCCCGTGGCTGGGCGCCTCGCTGACCCGCACGTTGCGCGGAATCATCGTTCGGTAGACGTTGTGCGGGTAGCTGCGCCGGACCTCGCGCGCCACATCCCAGGCCAGCGTCGTGCGGCCGTCGAAGAGGGTGACCAGAATTCCCCCAACTTCGAGCTTGGGATTGAGATTGGCTCGAACCAGCTGCTGGGTGTAGAGCAGGTGCCCGAGGCCCTCGAGCGCGAAGTACTCCGCCTGGAGCGGGATCAGCATCTCGTCGGCGGCGGTCAGAGCGTTGAGCGTGAGCAGCGCCAGCGAAGGCGGACAGTCGATCAGCACCATGCGGTAGCCCGGGGGAAGCGCCGCCAGCGCCAGGCGCAGGCGATGCTCACGCTGGTCGCCGGTGGCGAGCTCGATCTCCGCCCCCGCCAGGTCGAGCTGGGAGGGGACCAGGTCGAGGCCGGCCACCACCGTCGCGGTGATCACCTCGCCGATCTCCGCCCCGCCGCTGAGGACGTCGTAGATCGTCCGCCGCTGCCAGCGCGGATCGAGCCCGAGCGCGCTGGTGCTGTTGGACTGGGGATCGAGGTCGATCAAGAGGATCCGCTCCCCGCGTTCGGCGAGGGCCGCGGCCAGGTTGACGGCCGTCGTCGTCTTGCCGACACCACCCTTTTGGTTGACCACCGCGACCACCTTCGCTCCAGGACATGGCGCCTCCGATCCCAACA
Organism: Candidatus Dormiibacterota bacterium; assembly: GCA_036378395.1. Taxonomy (GTDB): domain Bacteria; phylum Chloroflexota; class Dormibacteria; order Dormibacterales; family Dormibacteraceae; genus DASUWN01. The sequence goes on from DASUWN010000136.1 coordinate 29,692, forward strand.
AGATGTTGGGCTTGGAAGTGACCTCAGCTTCTAAATGATGTGTGGCACTCGCGCCTGACGCAGTCACGTCGCCGATTCTAGAGGTCGTCCGGCCGGCGGTCTAGCCCTGTTAAGAAAGCGGGCAGCGGTTCGGCGGGAGGCGAACTGCGCCAGCTCCGCCAGCGGCGCCAGCCATAGCCCAGCAGCAGTAGGCAGAGGGCCGCCTCCAACACCAGCGCCGGCAGCAGCCCGATCCAGCCGAGGCCAGCACCCACCAGCGCGTTGTAGGTCACGTGGGTTACCGTCGAGGCGCTGGTGTTGGTGAAGCGGCGAATCAGCCCCAGGCCGACAGCCAGCACAAGGACCGCGGCCGTGTCGAGCGAGAGGCCGTATTCGCTGTGAACGGAGGCGAAGACCACCGCCGTCCAGATCAACCCAAGCCGCGGCTGCAGAGCACCCCGGAAAAGGGCCTCCTCGCAGACCCCGGCGGCGAGCGCGATGGTGGCGATTCCGAGCGGGTTGTCGAGGCGGCCGAAGAGCCGGCTGGTGGCCACGTTGACGCGGTCGGCCAGGTGCGGGGTCAGCCACTGTGAGAGCTGGTCCATCGCGTTGCCGAAGGCGTAGAAGGCGCCGGCGGCGGCCAGTCCGAGCACGACCTGCCACCAGGTAGGCCAGCGCCATCCCAGCCGGGCCGCGACTGCGGGCGGGCGGCGCCTGATCCAGATGCCCACGCCGAGCACTGCTGCGAGCAGAAAGGGCAGCTCCTGCAGCAGCAGGTCGAGCGGGCCGAGCGCGCCGCCGCTCGAGGCTTGGGCCAGCACGTCGGTGGTCAGCTGGGTCGCGAGCTGGGTCGCGACCACTGCGACGGTCAGGACCAGCGCCAGCCGGTGAACCTGGTTGCCGGCGTCGAAGGGCATCACCCGCGTGAGCTCACGCATGACCGCCGGCAGCTGCACGAGCAGGACCGGGATCGCGGCCAGCAGCAGCCCCAGGCCGGCCAGCGTCAGCCCGGCGCCGACCGCCAGCACCCCGTAAAGGGCGATCAGCGCGGGCAGCGCCCACAGCAGAAGTCGGTTGAAGAGCGCGAGCGAGGACCAGCGGCCGAGCTGGCCCAGGTTGAAGAGGACGATCAGCGGCAGCGGGAGCAGGAGAACGATCTCCTGGTCCCAGGCCACCATCCCTTACTGCGGGCCCCGGCGCACCGGCTCGACCACGAGCCGGCCTCCCTCTTCGCCGACCACCCGTACCGACGCCCCCCGCTCGACGCTGGACTCGGGGCTCACCGCCCGCCAGTTGCGGCCGGCGACGAATATCTCGCCTTCGGGATGGAGCTCGGCGCGCGCCTCGCCGATGGCGCCGATCATGGACTCGCCGCCAGTCATCGTGGTGCGGCTCCGGGCTTGAACCGCTTTGCGCACGGCAAAGCCGAAGACCGCGACGCTGACCGCCGTCATGGCCAGGATCAGCCGCGGGTCGACTGAGCTGCCGACCGCCCCGGTGTTGATCAGGAAGGCCGAACCGAGCAGGAGCGAGACCACACCGCCCACGGTCAGGATCCCGTGGGTGGGCGCCTTGATGTCGGCCAGGAAGAGGAGGAAGGCGAGCAGCACCAGGCCGATCCCGGCCGCGTTGAGTGGCAGCCCCGCCAGGCTGACCAGCGCCAGCAGCGCGGCGATCCCGCCCAACGTTCCGGGCAGGATCGCGCCCGGGCTGGTGACCTCGGTGATCAGCCCGAAGATCGCCACCAGCATTAGGAGGTAGGCAACGTTGGGATCGATCAGCAGGTGGAGTCCCTGCTGCCAGGCGGGCATCGGGTTGTCGTCGATGCTGGCACCCGCGGTGTGGAGGGTGACCGTCGGCGCGTGGGGCCGCGTCAGGACCCGCCCGTCGAGCGCTTCCAGCAGCGCGCCCAGGCTGGGCTCGATCAGGTCCGCGACCTTGAGCCGGAGCGCGTCCTCGGCGCCGACGTTGACGCTGGCCCGCACCGCCTGCTCGCACCAGTCGGCATTGCGGCCGTGGCTCGAGGCGAGCTCGCGAATGCGGGCCACCGCGTCGTTGAGCACTTTGGTCGCCAGGTCGCCGGTGAGGTTGGCACCGCTGCCGTCGATCGGGTGGGCCGAGCCGATGTTGGTGCCCGGCGCCATCACCACCAGATCGGCGGCCTGCGCGACGAAGAGGCCCGCCGACGCCGCCCGCGCGCCGGGCGGCGAAACGAACACGACCACCGGGACCGGGGAGTTGAGCAGCTTGACGGTGATCGAGTCCATGGCATCGGAGAGGCCGCCGGGAGTGTTGGTGACGATGACCAGGGCGGCCGCGTGCTCGGCCGTGGCGCGGTCAACGGCGGCTGACAGATAGGAAGCGGTGACGCTGTTGATCTCGTCGAGCAGGTCGGCTCGCTCCACGACCGAGCCAGTAGCGTGGACCGGGGCGGGCAGCAGCGCCAGCACTGCCAGGGCGGCCAGTACCAGCCCCCTCGCCGACATGGCTCGCACTATATCCCCGCTTCGGCAAGGCTTCCGTCGAGCGCGCAGCCGGCGAGCCGGGAGCCCGCCGGAGCCTCGATAGAATACCGGCCGATGGCACCCTCACCCGACTCGAGGGGGCCGGCCAAG
>DASUWN010000137.1:0-11014 GCA_036378395.1 Candidatus Dormiibacterota bacterium
GGCGGGGGAGCAGTGGCGGCGGCTGGTGGACGCGGGCACGGGGTACCAGGCGCTGTTCTGAGCGGCTGATCCCCTCTGGTTTCCCGGGAAACCGGCTTCTGGGCGGGGGCGGGACCCATGGTTTCCCGGGAAAACCCGCTCGACGTGCCCGCTGTACCTCCGGGTTTCCCGGGAAACCGGGACTAGGCCGTGCCTTAACAGGGTCTCTTGAACGCCCGCGCCGGTTCGGACATTCTCCGGGCATGCGTGGGCCCGAGTTCGTGCCGCCTGAGCTGCGGAACGGTCCCTTCACTCTGGCGGCCGCGCTCGACGCAGGTCTGGTCGACGACCAGCTGCGGTCTGACAGCTTCCGCCGGATCGGCCCGCGTACGTACACGTGGATCAAGGCACCGGAAGATCATTTCCGCCTGCTAACCGCGATTGCGACGCGGCTTCCCCCGAGCTCTGCATTCTCCGGGCGCGCGGCGCTCTGGCTGGCGGGTCTCGACATTCGTCCTGACAGGCCGGTCGACGTAACCGTTCCGACGGACGCCGGCGTCTCCAATCGGGCGGGTGTCCGGTTCCACCGCCGTGAGCTGCCTGAGGAGGAGGTAGTCAGTCGACGCGGTCTGAAGGCGACTTCCGTGCCGCGGTCACTCAGCGACGTGGCTCACTGGGAGCAGTTGGAGGAGGCGGTCGTGATCGCGGACATGGCGCTCAACCAGCGGCTCGTTGAGCGCTCGGACCTCGCCGGGCGGGTCGCTGATCGGCGGGGGAGGTGGGGCGTCAAGCGCTTTCGGCGGGTGGTCGATCTTGTCGAGCCGCTCGCGCAATCAGCGATGGAAAGCCGGCTCCGCCTCCGGCTCGTGCTCGCCGGGTTACCGGCGCCTCAAGCCCAAGTCGCCCTGACCGACGCGAATGGACTCTTCCTCGGGCGCGCCGACCTCTATTACGCCGACGCGCGACTGGTCATCGAGTACGACGGCGGCAACCATCGGACTCGTCTCGTAGAGGACAACCGTCGCCAGAACCGCTTGCTGAATGCGGGCTACCGAATGCTGCGTTTCACGGCCGCGGACGTCCTCGGCAATCCCGACGCGGTCGCCAGTCAGGTTCGGGCTGCTCTCGCTCTCGCAATCCCCGGTTTCCCGGGAAACCGGCGCCCTAGTGCGGCCTGAACTTCGGCTTTCCCGGGAAACCGGGATACGTCGGGTGGGGAACTTCGGGTTTCCCGGGAAACCAGGGTCACTGGTGGGGGCTCGGCGTTGGCCCGGTTGTGCCCCTTGCCCGCAAAAACCCGCTAACAATTGCGCCGACGGCCGATCCCTGACTAAAGTCAGACAATGCTCGCCGCGCAGGTCGAGGTCGTCCGCGCGTTCAACCGCACCGTCGCGCAGCGAATTGGCGCCCTCGACGAAGCCTTCCTCGGCCGCCCGCGGCCGATGGTCGAGTCGCGGGTCCTCTGGCAGATTGGCCCGGCTGGGATCGAGGTTCGGGCGCTGCGCGCTCGGCTCGGACTTGACTCCGGCTACATGAGCCGGGTCCTGCGCTCGCTGGAGGCGCAGGGCTTGGTCGCTATGGGCGGCGCGGTTGGCGACCGCCGGGTCCGGTGGGTGCGATTGACCTGTCGCGGCGCGGCTGAGCGCGACGAGCTCGAGCGCCGCTCAGAGCGCGTCGCCGCCGGTTTGCTCGAACGTCTTAGCGACCTCCAGCGCGTGCAGCTGGTCGCCGCCATGAGGGCTGTCAATCGGCTGCTGTGGGCAGCCGGCGTGCAGATCGCGCCGGAGGATCCGCGGACCGCCGACGCCAAGATGTGTCTCCAGAGCTACTTCGCCGAGCTGAACGCTCGCTTCGAAGGTGGTTTTGATCCGGACTTGAGCATCTCGGCGACCAGCGCCGAGCTGGTCCCGCCCGCCGGGCTGCTGCTGGTGGCCCGGCTGGAGTCCGACGCGGTGGGGTGCGGGGCGCTCAAGTTCCACGACGACGCGCCGGCCGAGATCAAGAGGATGTGGGTGGCGCCCTCAGCGCGGGGTCTGGGCGTCGGACGGCGGCTGCTGGAGGAGCTGGAGGCGGAGGCGCGCATGGCGGGTGCGCGGGCGGTCCGCCTGGAGACGAACCGGGCGCTGAGCGAGGCGATCGAGCTCTATCGTTCGAGTGGGTACGTGGAGGTTTCGGCCTTCAACGACGAGCCGTACGCGCACCACTGGTTCGAGAAGAAGCTGGCCTAACTCCCCTGCGGGCGCGCCGTGATCTCTTCCGGCGCCGCGGGACGACCCAGCAGGTAGCCCTGGGCGAGATCGCACCGCCGCTCGATCAGGAAGTCGAGGTGGGCCTGCTGCTCCATGCCCTCGGCGACGATCTCGAGCCCGAGCTCCTGGCAGGTCGCCATCAACGCGCTCACCAGCTTGCGCTCGGTTGAGCGAGGAGCCGCCGGCCCGGAGCTTGATGGGCGAAGACGAGGAACGCATCCGGGCTGGGATGGAGGACGTCTGCGACACCTGCGCCAAGGAGGGCCTCTTCCCCGCCGCCCGCGCTGGAAGGCGAACCGTCGCCGGAGGAGCTGGAGCAGATGGCGATTATGCAGAAGAACTTCGAGTACTTCTTCTCGCACTACATCCGCAACGTGGCCCGCTTCCGCCCGGACTTCGAGAGGCTCCGGGCGTCCGGAGTGCCCATCCTGCCCGCGGTCGGGGCCGAGTCGGAGGGCCAGCTTGCGCACGACGGCGGCCTGAGGCTGGGGTAGGCCCTTAGAGCCAGGTCTCCGCCGCCAGGCCCCTGACGTCGATCTCGAGCCGGAGCCCTGCGACCGGCGGCCGGGCGAAGAACCAGCGAAGCCCGGGCCGGACCAGCTCGCCGAAGTGCCCGAGGTCGGCGCCGAAGACCTCGTGGTCGGCCCGGGTGCCGTAAAAGCAGCTCTCGGTGGCAAACTCCCAGCCGACCATCAGGGCTGTCATGCGCTCTTCCATGATCTGCGCCATCGCCGCCCAGTAGGCGGGCAGGCCGCCCTCGGTGCCGGGCGGCTCGGGAGCGCCCGAAATGACGAAGGTGGGGCGGTCGCCGCGGGCCTCGACGGTGTGACAGAACGCGTGGAGGCAAGGCTCGGAAGGTGGGTTGACCTCGGGCGCCACGTTGGTGCGCGCCGCCGAGAGGTGGCCATCGATGCGCAGGCCCCAAGCCTCGTGCTGAGCGACGTAGCCGCGGTTGAACCCCTCAAAACCGTCGGCCGTCAGAGGCTCGGGGATGCGCAGCTCCATCGCGCAGAGCGCCGTCAGCGGGCGCCCTGCCGCTGTGAGGGTGCGCTCGACCTGGCGGAAGCCCGCCGCCAGCGCTGTATCCGTGGGCATTTGCACGCGGACGATGCGGAAGCCGGGCTCGGCGGCGACACCGGCCGAAAACGGGCCGTCGACGGGCAAGAAGCGGAAGCCACCGGGAGAGGCGATCGTGGCCACGACCTCTAAAAGTAACGTGACGCGGATGGACATTCCACGCCGGCGTCTGGCCAGCCACCGGCTGACCGGCCAGCCCTACGCCTCATTCCAAGACGCGGTGCGGGCCTACGGGGCGGTGCAGGCCCAGGACTACCCGGCCGCCCGGTGGGCGGTCGGCCAGCGCGTCGCCGGCGCCACCGCGGCCGCTTTCGACGAGGTCTTCGACAGCGGCGCCGTCCTGCGCACCCACGTCCTGCGGCCGACCTGGCACTTCGTTCTTCCGGAGGACATCCGGTGGCTGCTGGCCCTGACTGGGCCGCGCCTGCAGCGGGCGTCGGCCGGCCGCTACCGGCGGCTCGAGCTCACCGACCGCGACCTCAAGCGCGGCCTGGAGCTGTTCGCGTCCGCCCTGGCCGGCGGCCGGGCGCTGACCCGTCCCGAGCTGGGCGACGTCCTGGCCGCGGGCGGCATCTCCCCGGCCGGCCAGCGGCTGCCGCACCTCCTCGGCCACGCCGAGTACGACGCGCTCATCGTGAGCGGGCCCCGGCGCGGCCGCGAGATGACCTACGCGCTGCTCGACGAGCGCATCCCCGGCCGGGCCGGCGCCGGTCGCGACCCGCAGGAAGCGCTGGCCGACCTCGCCGCACGCTATTTCGCGACCCACGGGCCGGCCACGCTGCGGGACTTCGCGTGGTGGTCGGGGCTCCCGCTGGCCGACTGCCGGCGCGCGGTTGCGGCCTTTGGGGTCGAGCTCAGCGGTTCTGATCGTGAGGCCCCCGCCGGCCGGTCGGCGCACCTGCTGCCCAACTTCGACGAATACACGGTTGCCTATCGCGACCGCTCGGACCTGTTCGAGCCGGGCATCGACTTCCGACCCGAGCTCTTCTCCTTTCAGAGCGTGCTCTCCAACGTCCTGCTCCTCGACGGCCGCGTCGTCGGGGCCTGGAAGCGCGCCGGCCGGCGGATGCCGGTTGGACTGCTGCGACCGCTCTCGGCTAAGGAGAGGGAGCTGACCGCTGCGGCCGCCGAGCGGATGGGAGCCTTCCTAGGCGGGGGTGCTCCGGTCCTCGACCTCCCATAGATGGTCGGTGACGTGCCAGGCGGCGCGCCGGAAGTAGTACGCCTTCGGCCACTTGCCGCGCTCCAGCTGGCGCTCGTACATGGGCTGGGCGCCGCGGACGTGATCGATGATCTTGTCCCGGTCGCGGCCGCCGCCGCGCGGCCCCTTGCGAAGCTCGGCGGGAGCCCCCGCGACCACGTGGTCGAAGACCTTCCAGCAGGCCTCGAACAGCTTCTGCCGGCGAGCGTCTTCCTTCGGGCTCAGCGCCTTGCGCTCGGCCTCGGCGACGACGGCCGGCATTCCGAAGTCGGTGCTGCTGTCGCCGGCCTGGTGCTCGACCACGTCGAAGCCCGCGGAGGGATCGGGCGGCTCGAGGCCGGCGGTCCGGACGATGACCGCGTAGCGGTCGGCGTAGGCGGCCAGCAGCTCCAGCGCCTGCTCCTCGGTCTTGCCCGAACGGGACCAGCCCGGCCAGTCCAGCGCGCTCGCGAAGACCAGCCTCTTGCCTTGCTCGAATACGACGCGGATGGCCACGGTAATAAGGATCGTGGAACCCCTATCCGGACTGCATCACGTGACCGCCATCACCGGCGACGCGCCCGGCAACCTGCGCTTCTACACCGAGGTGCTGGGGCTGCGGCTGGTCAAGAAGACCGTCAACCAGGACGACGTCTCCGCCTACCACCTGTTCTATGCCGACGCCAAGGGCAGCCCGGGCACCGACGTCACCTTCTTCGACTGGCCCTGGGCGATCAAGAACCGCCCCGGAGTGCCCAGCATCGCCCCCATCTCGCTGCGGGTGGCCTCGCCCGAGGCCCTCAGCTACTGGCAGGGCAGGTTTGACGAGACCGGCGTCGCGCACGGCGAGGTGGCCGAAGTGTCAGGCCGCGCCGCGCTGCCCTTCAGCGACCCCGAGGGCCAACTGCTCGAGCTGGTCGTTGACGGCGGCGTCGCGGGCGGTGTCGCTTGGGACGGGAGCCCGGTGCCGGCCGAGTTCCAGGTCCGCGGCCTGTACGGCGTCGGCCTGGCCAGCGCCCGAGCGCAGACGACAGCCGACGTCCTGACCGGAGTGATGGGCTTCCGGCCCGCGGGCGAGGTCGAGCTGCCGGGCGGCGGCCGCGAGTACCGCCTGGCAGCCGGCGAGGGCGGGCCGGGAACCGAAGTGCGGCTCTTTGCCGGTCAGCCGGATACCGAACCGGCCCGCCAGGGCCGCGGCGGCGTGCACCACGTCGCCTTTCGGGTGCCGGACGACGCCACCCACGAGGCCTGGCGCGAGCGCGTCGAGCGGAGCGGCCTACAGGTGACGCCGGTGATCGACCGCTTTTACTTCAAGTCGATCTACTTCCGCGAGCCGGGCGGCAACCTGTTCGAAATCGCGACCGACGGGCCCGGCTTCACCGCCGACGAGCGGGCCGAGGAACTGGGCAAGCATCTGGCGCTGCCGCCCTTCCTGGAGCCGAACCGGCAAGAGATCGAGTCGGGGCTGGTTCCGCTCCCGAGCTAGGCCCGCCGGTCAGCCGAGGAGCCGGCGGAGGATCTTGCCCGACGGTGATTTGGGCACCTCGTCGATGAACTCGAGGGCCCTGATCCGCTTGTAGGGCGCCACCTGCGTGGCCACCCAGTCTTGGAGCGCTTGGGGGTCTCGCGTGCCGTTGGGGCGCGGGACGATGAAGGCCTTCGGAATTTCGCCCGCCTCCTCGTCCTTGACGCCGATCACCGCGGCGTCGAGGACGTCCGGATGGGTGAGCAGCAGCGCCTCCAGCTCGGCCGGCGCCACCTGGAAGCCCTTGTACTTGATCATCTCCTTGAGCCGGTCGACGATCGACCAGTTGCCGGCTTCGTCTACGGTGCCGATGTCGCCCGTGCGGAGCCAGCCGTCCTCCGTCAGCGTGTCCCTGGTTTCGTCGGGCTTATTCAGGTAGCCGGCCATGACCTGCGGGCCGCGAATCCAGATCTCGCCCATCTCGCTCAGCTGAGCGTCGGTGTTGGCGACCAGCTGGCCGACGGTGCCGGGCTGGGCGGGCCGGCCGGTTTCGGGATGCATGTGGCTGCCCGGGCTCAGCTCGGTCATCCCGTAGCCCTGCTTGAGGTTGACGCTCAGCTTGGCCTCGATCTGGGTGTGCAGCTCGGGCGCGAGGGGGGCGGCGCCGGAGTAGACGACCTGGAGGCTGCTGAGGTCGTAGTCGCTGGTTTTGGGTTCGCGAGCCAGGCGGAGTACGAGTGGGGGGACGAGCGGGAGGCGGGTGACCCGGTGCTGCTGGATCGCCTGGAGCGCCGTGTCCAGTTCGAAGCGGGGGAGGATCACGAGCGTCGCGCCGCGCGCGAGGGCGAGCGTGAGGATCATCGAGAGGCCGTAGATGTGGAAGAAGGGGAGGAAGGCAAGGGTCACGTCTTGGGGGCCCGTTTTGTCGATCGGCGCGTCGTGGTTGACGAGGTTGGCGACCAGGTTGCGGTGTGTCAGCACCACGCCCTTGGGCGCGCCCGCGGTGCCGCTCGAGTAGGGAAGAGCGACGAGGTCCTGCGGTGTTGGGGAGTGGCTGTGCGCGGGTGCTCCGGTGGCGCGTTCTCGCCGGCAGGTGCGTCATGACCTTGGCGGCTCCCGCGGCATTGAGGCGCGGGGCTGCGTCTTCGGTGGTGAAGGCATAGGCGGGGCGCGCGTCCTCGATCTGCCGGGCCATCTCGCGCTCGGTCAGGGCGGGGTTCATCGTCGTGGTGGCGCCGCCTCGGTGCGCGACCGCATAGAAGAAGATCGCGAAGTCGATGCTGTTGGGGAGGCAGGCGAGGGCGATCTTGCCTTCGGGGAGCCCGGCCGCGGTCTGCTCGACCTGGTCGGCGAACTGGGCGTAGGTGAGGGTGCGGCCGGTTAGGGGCTCGATCAGCGCGAGGTGGTCTCTGTATTGGCGAGCGCGGGTGAGGATCAGCTCGGAGAGCGTGGTGTCGGGAATGTCTCGGTCGGGGAAGGCGCTGCGGTGGATGGGCGTTAAGGGCTTTGACATCTGCGGGACCGCTTCCTAGGGTGGAATTCAAATCCCTGCGGAGGAGAAGTCGCAATGACTGAGATTTCGCGGCCGGCCGGCGCCCTGGCGCCCGCCGAGACTGAGCGCATGACGCCCGCGGCGCGACGCACCATCGTCGGCGCATTCTTTGGCTTCTTCGTCGATATGTTCGACGTCTATCTGCCGGTGGTCGCTTTGACGCCGGCGCTGGCTTATTTTCAGCCCAAGACGCTGCCCAAGGACATCGCGACCACGTTCTTCTACATAGTGTTCGCGGTGACGCTGGTCGGACGGCCGATCGGGGCCACGATCTTCGGTCACTTCGGCGACCGGATCGGGCGCCAGCGGACGACCATGATCGCAGTCGGCGGCTTCGCCGTCGTCACTTTGGCCATCGCGCTGCTGCCGGGGTACTCGACTTTGGGCATCGGCGCCATGGTGCTGCTGGTCCTGCTGCGGCTGCTCGACGGCATCTTCCTGGGCGGCGAGTACACCGCGGCGACGCCGCTCGCGATGGAGTACTGCCCGAAGCGGCTGCGCGGCTTTTTCAGCGCGCTCGTCCAGTCGGGCTATCCGGTCGCCTACGTGGCGATCTCGATCGTGACGTTGATCACATTGCGGATGCTGCCGGCCGGTGCGCTTGGTTCGCCATATGTGCAGTACGGCTGGCGCATTCCGTTCATCTTTGGGTCCCTGATTGCGTTCCTCTTCCTGCTCTACTTCCGATCGGTGCCGGAGTCGCCGGCCTGGGAGAGCGCTGAGAAGACGTCGGAGAGTCCGCTTATGCACCTGTTCCGCGGCGAACAGCGCGCGCGGTTCCTGCAGATTTTCGTGGTGATGACCGGCTTCTGGCTATCGCTCAACGCGGTCGTCAGCACGCTGCCGCTGGTGCTCAAGGCCGGCGGGATGACGGCGACGACGATCACCTATCTGCTGCTGGTCGCCAACATTGCGTTGTTCGCCGGCTATCTGCTCTTCGGCCTGATCGGACAGGTGATTGGACGGCGGCCGACTCTGATCCTGCTCGGACTGGCGGTCGCTGTGGTGTGTTCGGCTCTCTATGTGTGGGTCGTCGACAACGCCAAGACGGCGGTGGCTTCGGGTTCCCTGGGCACCCTGGTCCTGATCGTGGCAGTGATCGTGACGCTCACGGTCTGCGGTTGGGGGCAGCTCGGCGCCTACATCAGCGAGCGCTTTCCGACCCAGATCCGTTCTTCAGGGTTCGGCGTCGGCTACAGCCTGGCCGCGATCCTGCCCGCCTTCTACAGCTTCGTGATGCTGTGGATGGGCCAATTCATGCCCTACAAGTACACGCACATCGTGTTGCTGGTCCTGGCTGGGCTGTTGATTGCGGTCGGCGCGGCGCTGGGGCCGGAGACGAAGCAGGTTGACCTGCGCGAAGAGGACCTGTCGCGCATGGGTCAGCTGAGGCGGCCGGAGGTGCGCGGGAGGCCGGGGCTGGTCTAGCTCTCGGCTTCGCGGAGGACCCGGACGCGCCGGCTTGGCGCGGATGGGACGGGGCGGGCTGCCAGCTGGTAGCCCGTCCCGTCTTGCTTGGCGCGGTACATGGCCTGGTCAGCGGCGCGGACCAGGGTTTTCGCATCGGCGCCGTCCGTTGGGTAGACGGCCACGCCGACGCTGAGCCCGATGTGAAGGGCGTGGCCTTCGATGTCGAAGGGAGTCGCCGAAGCCGCGGCGAGCAGTTTGTCCGCCGCGGTCAGCGCGCCCCCTTCGTCGTCCTCGGCGAGCAGCACGGCGAACTCGTCGCCACCGAGGCGCGCCACCGTGTCGGACTCGCGGACGACGGCGGTCAGCCGCTTGGCGAGCTGGGTCAACAGCAGGTCGCCCGCGTGGTGGCCGATCTCGTCGTTGACCGGCTTGAAGCGGTCGAGATCGAGCAGCAGCAGAGCGAGCGGGCGCCGCCGCCGGTGGGCCGACTTGAGCGCTTGGTCGAGGCGGTCCTCGAACAGGCGGCGGTTGGGGAGGTTGGTGAGCGGGTCGTGGGCGGCGCGGTGGGCGAGCTCGAGCTCCTGGCGCTTGCGGAGGTCGATGTCCTCGAGCATCAGGAGGAGGTAGCCGGGGCGGTGGTCCGGAGCTGGTACGGCGGCCATCGTGAGATTGCCCCAGAAGCCGGTGCCGTCGCGCTTGAGGAGGCGGACCTCGGTCGTGAACGCTTCGTTGGCGAGCTCCTGCGTCTTTTGGGCGAGGTGCGGGCGATCGGTGGGATCGATCACGTCGAGGTAGTTGCGGCCCTCGAGCGGCCCGCGCCCATCCTGGAGCATCCGCTCGAAGGCCGCGTTGGCCTCCTCGATGTCGCCCTCTTGAGTCAGCCGGGCGATGCCGATCGGCGAGTGCTGGAACACGCGCGCGGTGTCGGCCGCGGTCTGCTGCCAGGCCTCGAGCGCGCGGGCCAGGCTGCCGAGTTCGTCGGTGCGCGTCGTGAAGGGAACGCTGGTCGGCTTGCCGCCGGCCAGCCTGGCCGCCGCGTCCGTCAGCCGGCCGATGGGCCGGAGGAGGTACTGGAAGAGGCCCATGCCGAGGAGCGCAGCACCAGCGCTTCGCTGACCAGAACGCCGAGTAAGACGTTGGAATGCTGGCGATTGCGCTGGTCGGCCACCTGCTGGGCGTCAGCCTGCTGAGCGTCGATGGAGGACACGAAAGCGCGGTCCGTGACCTGGAAGGTCTGGACGAGCGTGGCGCCCTGGGCGTCCGCCTGGGGATTGGTCGCGTCAGTACGGTCGGCCTCGGCCTGGGCGCGGCGCGCCTCGGCCCAGGCCTCCCAAGCTCGGGCCGCCGCGATCGTGTCACGAGCGCGGCCGGCCAGGGCCGGCGTGGCCGCGGTGTCCTCGCCGAGGCGGCTGAGGTTGGCGTTCAGGTTCGCGAGCGCGCGCTGGTAGTCGGCCAGAACGGGCTCCCGCGTGCTCGGGCGCGCCGGAAGCTGGACGGCGTCGAGGTAGGCGGCCAGGAAGTTGGAGGTGTCGGTCAGCGAAGCACCGGCGGCGGCGTCGTCCGCGCCGATCCGACGGATCGTGTCCAGCTGCGCCGAGGCCGCGTGGAGCTGGGCGGCATCGGCGACGTCATAGGCGCCGAGGCCGGCCAGCAGGGTCATGGCCACGGCGAGGACGAGCAGCGCGCGGTCGCGCAGCGCGTGCGCAGACAGTGCACGAGCGGCCATCGGCCGCTCCCTCTCTCCCATCCGAGGCCACAGGATAATGGTTGGCGGGTGCGGCGGCCCTCGTCTCCGGGGCCCCCGCACTAGAATTGAGCGTTCGAGCTCGGCGCTCGAACTCTCCCCCAGCACGGCGTGGGCCCGTGGCGCAGCTGGGAGCGCGCTTGACTGGCAGTCAAGAGGTCAGGGGTTCGAATCCCCTCGGGTCCACCAAATTGCTCCAATTGGACGGATTGCCCTCCTTGGAGTCAAGGGGTCGTCGCAACACCTGACTTTTCGGAGGTGTTGCATGAGCAGGCCGAGCATGCGCTCGTTGAAGCGTCGGTTCTGGCGCGAGATCAACGTCGGGCAGTCCACCGACGACGCCGGCGCCAGAGTCGGG
>DASUWN010000138.1:0-33807 GCA_036378395.1 Candidatus Dormiibacterota bacterium
GTGGTCAGCAATCCGCCCTTCCACCTGACCTCAGCGCTGCTTCACCGACTCCTGGATGACGTCCCGAACCGGCTCGAGCGCGCCGACCTCGTCCTCGAGTGGGGCGCCGCCCTCGCCCTGACCGGCGTGTTCGGAGAAGCGCACAAGTCGCGGGCCTGGCGATCGCGCTTCGAGTTCCTGCTCCTGCGCCGGCTCAGCCGGACCGGCGTCGAGCCGCCGCCCGCCGCCCTCGCCGCGCTGGTCTCGATCCGCCGCCGGCGAAGCGCTACTTGCGCCGGGGCTTCGACTCCTTGGCCGGCAACTGGCCGGTGACCTGGAGCGCCCGCTCGAGCAACCGCACGACCGACGGCGAACCGCCGCGCCAGCCGTCGGGCACCACCACGTAGCCCTTCATCGCGCGGCCGGCCATGGGCTCGAAGTCGCGTCCGCCCTCCCGCTTCACCTCGGCGCTTTCGGAGTCCGGAAGCCGGACGAAGAGGTCCTCGCCGAAGAGCCCGGCGAACATGTTCCCGTTCACGAAGGCTGCCAGGTTCCCGAACATCGGCCGCAGAGTCACCCCGGCCGCGGCGGGCACGAGCGATCGGAAAGCCTCGGTCGCTTCCGGGGTCGGCTTGGGCATCTTCATCGATCCGCGTTCCACGGCAGCGATTCTCGCTTAACATCCGCCCACCTCAAACCGGGGAAGCAGGGGAGGGAGGGGACAAATGGCGACAGCGGTCACGGCGGCGCTCGAGGTCCGCGACGTGCGGCGAACGCTGCCCTTCGGGAACGAGCGTCTCGAGATTCTGAAGGGGATCAGCTTCAGCATCAGCCACGGCGAGTTCGTGGCGGTCGTCGGCCCCTCCGGCAATGGCAAGAGCACGCTGCTCGGCATTGTTGCCGGACTCGATGCGCCCACGGCGGGCCAGGTCTTCATCGACGGCACCGACATCACTCAGATGCCGGAGCGGAAGCTCGCCGTCCTCCGCAACCAGAAGATCGGCATGGTCTTCCAGGCCTTCAACCTGATCCCGACCCTGACCGCGCAGGAGAACGTCGAGGTGCCGCTCTACGTCGGCCGGCACCCGGGGTCGCCATCCGCCCGCGCGCGCGAGCTGCTGGGACTCGTCGGCCTCAGCCACCGACTCCGCCACCGTCCCAACCAGCTCTCCGGCGGCGAGCAGCAGCGCGTCGCCATCGCCCGGGCGCTGGCGGCGGCCCCGGCGATCGTGATCGCCGACGAGCCGACCGGAAACCTGGACACCCACAACGGCGAAGCGATCCTCGAGCTCCTGCTCGATCTCCGGCAGAAGCTGGGCACGACGTTCTTGGTCGCCACCCACGACCAGAGCGTGGCCGCCCGCGCGGAGCGTCAGCTGCGGATCGTGGACGGGGTCCTGGCCGGCGCGGAAAGCGCGGCGCCGGCCGCGTCCCCGGCGCCGGTCGGCGTGTGAGCCCGACCTTCTACGTTCGCTACGCCGCGCGCTCGCTGCGCCGCGGCGGCCAGCGCTCGCTGCTTGCCGTCTTCTGCGTGGCCGTAGGCGTGATGGCGGTGGTCTCGCTCCAGCTGGCGGCGAACATGGTCAGCCTGACGCTGACCGGCGATGCCCGCGCGGCCAACGGCGGCGACGTCTCCGTCAGCGGCTTCCAGCCCCTCCGGAACAGCGACCTCGCCTACTTCGGCCGGCTCCAGGACAGCCACCTGGTCACCCAGTGGACGGCCACCTCCCAGCTCTTCTCGAGCGGCCGCCACGGCACAGATATCCCCCGACCGCTGGTGGTGCAGGTCGTCGACCCGGCGGCCTTCCCGCTGGCCGGCGAGATCCGGATCTTGCGGCCGTCAGGCGGAGTGTTCGCCGACCTCGTCAAGGTGACCGGGTCCGGTGTGATCAGCTCCAGCGAAGCCGAGCTGCTCGGTGTTGGCGTCGGCGACAGCTTCGACGCCCAGACCGGGGTCGGACCGATGACGATCCGTGTCGCCGGCATCACCGAGGATTCCGGTTTTTTCGGGGCGCTGTCGGTGTTCGTCAGCCCGGCCACCGCTAGGGCGCAGGCGCGGGCGCCCATTCGCGACGAGAACGCCTACTTCCTGGTCGCGCCGGGCAAGGCCGACGAGGTCAAGAAGCGGCTGGCGGCGCGCCTCCCGACGGCGACCGTGCAGACCGTGGCTGACGTCCTCGCCAGCCGCAAGGCCGAGGTGGGCTTCATCGGCCAGTTCCTCTCCTCGGTCGGCCTGGTCGCGCTGCTGGTGGGTGGGATCGGGATCGTTCACACGATGCAGGTCCTGCTCTCGCGGCGGCGGCTCGAGATCGCAGTCCTCAAGACGGAGGGCTACCGGGCCCGCGATCTGTACCTGCTCTTCGGCACCGAGGCCGTCATGTTGGGGGTCGCCGGCGGCGTTCTGGGCTCGCTGATCGGCCTCGGCGTCAGCGCCGGCGTCCGGCTGGTCCTCCAGAACGTCCTGCTGACCACGATCTACTTCTCGGTCGACGCCAGCATCCTCGCTGGGGGAGTCCTGATCGGGGCAGCGACCGCGCTCATCTTCGGGCTGATGCCGATCGCGCAGGCCGCTGCAACCCGGCCGATCGCGGTTCTGCGCGACCTGCCCGACCTCCACCGCGCCCGAGCCTGGCTGGCCACCGGCTTCCTGTTCGCGATCGTGGTCGCCCTGTTTGCCGTCTTCGCGAGCGTGATCCTCAGCAGCCCGAGCGGCGGGATCGAGGTCACTCTGATGGCCGTCTGCGGCCTGGGTGCGTTGAACCTCATCTTCCGGATCGTGCTCAAGGTCTTTCTCGCCTATCCGGTCCCCGAGCGCTTCACGCCGCGCTTCACGGTGGTGATGGCGATCCTGCTGCTGACGGCCATCGGGCTGACCTTGCTGATTCCCCCGGTGGGGGTGCTGATGCTCGCCTTCGTGGTCGGGGGCATCGTCCTGGTGGTGCTGCCGACCGATTGGAAGGCGACCGCCAAGCTCGCGCTGCGAGGCATCGGACGCGAGCGTGCCCGCTCCGCGGCGACCCTGGTGGCGCTGTTCGTCGGAATCTTTGCAATTGCTCTGATCGTGGTCATCGCCGACGACACCAAGACCAAGGCGGATGCCTTGCTGGCGGTCTCGGCGACCTACAACGTCGAGGCCCAGGAAGCGGCATCGCGGGCCACCGTGCTGGAGAGCTCACTGCCAACGCTGCCCGGCCTGGAGAGCTGGTTCTCGGAAGACAGCGCGCCCACCAATCCGGTCAGCGTCAAGGGCACGCCTTACGCTCAGTTCCAGGCTCAGATGCGGCAGACGCCGGGATTCGACCCCGTGCTGCTGGAGTTTTTCACCGAGCTCGACGGCTACGACGTGGCCGGCGACAAACCGGCCAAGACCACGCTGGCCAGGGACAGCGCCGGCGCGCCGCTTGGGCGGGCGCTCACGGCCTCCGATCGCGGGACCAACAACGTCGTCGCTCCAGCCCAGCTTTCCCAACCTCCTTTTTCGCTCGCGCCCGGCGACCAGGTGGTCGTCGCCGACTCCGCCAGCGGCCGCCGGGTGACGGTGACGCTGGTCGGCTTCTACAGCGAGCTCCAGTACCAGGGGGCGTACTCGCGAGCCCTGGTCGGCGACATCGGACAGGTTGACGGCCTGGGGCCGGATGCCGCGCGCTTGTATGGGTTCAAGGTCGCGCCCTCGCAGAAGGACGCCTTCATCAAGGCCCTGATCAATGCCGACCCCCAGGCCGAGGTGCTGGACGTCGGCGGCTTCGAGGCCGTCATCTTCAAGTTCCTCGGCAACTTCGTGGTGATGCTGCTCGCGCTCGCCTCCCTCGCGCTCCTGGCGGGCATCGTGATCATCGCCAACGCCGTCACCCTGGCCATGCTCGAGCGGCGGCGCGAGATCGGGATCATGAAGTCGGTCGGCTTCGCCAGCCGGGCCATCCTGGCCCAGGTCGTGCTCGAGAACGCGGTTCTGGGCGTGATCGGGGGCGCCTCAGCGATCGCTGTGGTCGGCGGCGTGATCTACCTCTTCGGGCACGAGGTCATCCACTACGACCTCGGCGTCAACTACCCGCTCGAGTTCGGCGTGGTGGTGGTCACAGCGGCCGTCTGCGCGGTCGTCGCGGGGGCGGTCGCGGCGACCTCGGCGCGAGTGCGCCCGCTCGAAATCCTTCGCTACGAGTAGAGGCGCTTACAGATCCGCCCGCCGATGCGGATCCACTCCACCTCGCCGCCGCCATCGCGCAGCACGTCATAGACCTCCCCGCGCAGTCGCTCGTCGAGGACCGCCAGCCGGTCGTCAGCCTGGAGCGCGAGGCGCAGCGGGGGAGGGGTCGGAGGGGGCGGTGAATCGGGGTACGGGAAGCCGCCTTTGGGCGTGGTCGCGAGCAGGAGCTCGGCGCCGCTGACCGAGAGCCGGTAGTCGGCGAGCTGGCCGTGGTAGTCGCCGGCCAGCTCCTCCAGCTGTTCCGGACTGGGGTGGAGGGGGGCCGGGTCGGGGTCCTTCAGACCCAGGTAGGCCTCGAGGGCCCAGCGGACGAAGCCTCCCGCCGCCTCCCGCCCGCGCGAGGAGTTGGTCAGCAGGGCAACGGCAAACCCGCGCTCCGGCACCAGCGTGAGCAGGCACTGCTGGCCGAGGGTGGCGCCGCCATGCTCGACGATCTGGGCGCCACCGACCTCGCGCCGCACCCAGGCCAGACCCTTGGCAAAAACCATTCCGGTATGAGGCGGCTGGGGCTGTCGCATGGCCGCGACCAGCGGCCGGTCGGAGAGATGGAAGCGCGCGTAGCGCGCTAGGTCGCGCGCGCAGCTGACGACGCCGCCCACCGGGTTGGTCGCGCGCGTGACCGCCCACGGCCGCGCCACGCGGTTCCGGTTCTCGGCCCAGATCCACTCGTGGCCGGCGACGAAGCGGCGGGTCATGACGTCGGTGGGGAAGTACCAGGTATTGCGGAGCCCGAGTGGCCGCAGCACGAGGCGGGCCATGGCGTCTTCGAAGCGCTGGCCGCTCAGGATCTCGAGCAGGCGGCCGAGGACGTAGAAACCGGAGTTGGAGTAGGAGCGAACTCGGCCCACCGGCGTCAGCTGGGCGAGGCCCCCGAGCTCGTCGACCGCGCGCGCGAGCGCGTCGTCGCCATCGCCGGTGTCCGGGAAGAAGTCGCCGTAGAAGCCGCCACTGTGGGTCAGCAGCTGGCGAGGCGTGACCTGGGCCGCGGCCTCCATGTCGGCGAGGCGGAACTCGGGCAGGTACTCGCGGACCGGGCGGTCGAGGTCCAGCCGTCCGCGCTCAACCAGCCGCAGCAGGGCGGTCGTGGTGAAGGTCTTGCTGATCGACCCCACCTGGAAGAGCGTGTCCGGGGTCACCGGCAGCGGGTGCTCGACGTTGGTGACGCCTGCGGCTTCAAATGTGGCCCGGTCCGGGTGCACCACCACCACCGCGGCACCGGGCACCGCCGAGGCCTCCAGCCACTCGCGCAGGTGATCGCGAACATCAGTTCGAACCGGTACCACCCACCAACAAGATATCGCGGCGGGTGCCGCGGGTGCCCACCAAATGTCGTCTTTAAGGCGCGAGAAAGCCCGAACGCCCCCTACATCTTGTGCTTTTGGTATTGACAGCAAGTGGGGTTGTGGATAGGCTTCGTGGCGAATCGCGGTGATTAGTGGGGGAAAGTGGTGAACCACTCCAGGTCACAGCATCCGTCGCAGAACCAGTCGCAGAACACGTCACAGCACCAATCCATGTACGGCACAAAGCACACGTCACAGAAGCCACTTCCCCCCGCCGCGGTGCCGGCCGCCTTCGCGCTGGAGAACCGATGAGTGTTCGTCGGGACGTTCCGGAACCGAGTCGACGAGAAGGGCCGGGTCGCCATCCCGCCCGGGTTTCGTCGCCAGCTAAACGAGGGCAGCCACCTGTCGATCGGGCCGGACAACGTGCTCACGATCTACCCGGCAGATCAGTGGGCGGCCCTGGTGGAGCAGCTCAACAACCCGTTTCCCAGCCGGGAGCAGCGAGCCCTCGCGCGCGCGCTCTTCTCGATGGCGATCCCCTGCGAGTTCGACGGCCAGGGCCGGCTGACGCTGAGCCAGGAGCAAAGGCGCCAGGCGGCAATCGAGCCCCGCTCGACGGTGAGCGTGGTGGGAGCCGGCTCGCGCGTCGAAATCTGGGCGGAGCCGAGCTGGGAGCCCTACTCCGACGACGTTCGCGGTCGCTTTACCGACCTCGTTGACCAGGTGATCCAGCGCCCCTGAGCGGACACCAACCCGTACTTTCACAAGAGGCCATAACGTTGCTTCAGCCCCGGCCGGGGTCGGTCGCGATCGACTGCACCCTGGGCGGTGCCGGTCATGCCCGCTTGCTGCTGGAAGCGATCCAGCCGGGCGGCCGGCTGTTGGCGATCGATCGCGACCCGGCGGCCGTCGCAGGGGGCCGAGCTCAGCTGAGCGAGTTCGAGCCCTCTGCCACGGTCGTCGGGGGCGACTTCGCCGAACTCGAACGGATCGCCACCGAGCACGGCTTCGCGCCCGCTCACGCCGTGCTCTTCGACTTCGGGATCTCCTCTTTACAGCTCGACGATCCCGAGCGCGGATTCAGCTTCCGCCAGCCGGGTCCGCTCGACATGCGGATGGACCCGGGCCACCCGATGACCGCGGCCAGGCTTGTCAATGAGATGCCGGAACCCGAGCTGGCCGGAGTCATCCGCCGCCTCGGCGAAGAGCGGTGGGCGGCTCGGATAGCCCAGTTCATCGTCAATCGCCGGCCGCTGACCACCACCCGCGACCTGGCGGCCGCGGTCGAAGCCGCGGTTCCGCGCGGCGCCTGGCCGCGCGGCATCCACGTCGCGACCCGAACCTTTCAGGCGATCCGGATGGCGGTCAACGACGAGCTTGGCAGCATCGAGCGCGGTCTGGAGGGTGCGGTTGCCATCCTCGCCCCTGGCGGGCGGGTGGCGGCGATCTCCTTCCATTCGCTCGAGGACCGGCTGGTCAAGACCTTCTTCGCCGGCCACCAGAGCCTTCGGCGCGTGACGCGCCGGCCCGTGCAGCCGTCAGAAGCCGAGCTGAAGCAAAACCCTCGAGCTCGCTCCGCGAAGCTGAGAGTCGCCGAACGAATCTGAATCCAACCCCCCAAGTCCCCGGGGTCGCAACTCCTTCCCCACACCCCCTCCCCAAACGCGGCCCCGGGGCACCCCCTTAGCTGGGGGAAACCCCGATGGTTTCCCCCAGAGCCCCCTTCCGCTGCGCCCAACGCGGGTCGGCGGGACAGACAACTCACTCGGCCCGGCTAAGCCGGGCCTACGCACAACCTTCCAACGTCTCACTCCACGTCAGAGCAAGGAACTTGATCAACACCCGCAGCCTCGAACATCGCCGGCATCGCGCCGCGCTTCATACCGCTTTGCCCGCGGGCGCCCACCGGCGCCGCCGGCGCGCCCACCGCGAACTGGTGGACCGCGCCGCCCTGGCCGCTGGCGCGCGCGTCCAGGCGCCCTCGCACCTGCGCCTCTACGTGGGGGTGGGAGTGGCGGTGCTGGTCTTGATCGGCTACCTGCTCCTGGCGGCGCAGGTGACGCAGACCTCGTACGAGCTGGCCCGCCTTCAGAACCGGCAGGCCGAGCTGATCTCGGAGCAGGCGCAGCTGCGACTCGCGGCCGCCGACGCCCACACGCCGGCCCAGGTCGAGCACGACGCCGCCGCGGCGGGAATGGTTCGGCAGCCCGCCGCCGGCTACCCGGTCTACCAGCCGGTCGCCATCAACCTCGATGCACCGACCGGCGAGGGGCCCACCGACTCGCAGCCGCGCTGGGAGCAGGCGGTGGCGAGCCTGCTGGGCACCGTGACCGGCACCCGCGAAGTGCTCGCGAGCGATCGGTAGCCGCCGATGGCCGTCGAGAGCCAGCGACTCGGCATCCGGCCAGCCCCCCGGCGCCAGCTTCGCCGCCTCGCGGCCTCCGACCCGCGGCTCCGCGTGGCCGCGCTCGGCCTGGCCATCGTGCTGCTCGCGGCCACGATCTGGGTGCGCCTCGCCTACTGGCAGGTGGTCCAGGGGCCGGAGCTGGCCCGCTACGCGGCCGACCAGTACCAGCACACAGTCCCGCTGCCGGCCGGCCGGGGCGTGATCTACGACCGCGAGATGCGGCCGCTGGCGGTCAACGTCACGGTCTACTCGGTCTTCGTGTCGCCGGACAACGTCCTCCCCGAGGACCGGGCGCGGGTGGCCGGCGGCCTGGTCCAGGTCCTCGGCGTCGACCGCGCCAAGGTGATGTCGACGCTGGCCGGTGGCGGCCAGTTCGCATACATCGCTCGCCGCCAGCCCAAGGAGAAAGCCGACGCCATCCGCGCGCTCGCCCTGCCCGGCATCGGTCTCGAGCCCGAGCAGCAGCGCTCCTACCTACCCGGCGGAAGCGGCCAGGGCACACTTGCCGCCAACCTGCTCGGCTTCGTCAACTTCGACGGCAAGGGCCAGTACGGCGTCGAGGGCTACTACGACGCCCGTCTGGCGGGCAAGGCCGGCTACAAGTCGACCTACCGCGATGCCGCCGGCCGTGATATTGCGCTCGGCCCCAGCCAGCGCGTGAACCCGGTCAACGGCGGCGACATCGTGCTCTCGATCGACGCCTCGGTCCAGTACGCCGCCGAGGAGGCCCTGGCCGCCGGGGTCAAGGCCAACAAGGCCGAGAGCGGCAGCGTGATCGTGATGGACCCCAAGACGGGCGACATCATCGCTTGGGCTGACTACCCGACCTACGACGCCAACCAGTTCGCGACCGCCGACCCGGCCAGCGTCAAGGACTCGATCGTGTCTGACCTCTACGAGCCCGGCTCGATCATGAAGATCGCCACCCTGACGGGCGCCCTCGACGCCCACGCGATCACACCGACCACGACCATCAACGACCCCGGCTACATCATGGTCGGCGGCCATCGCATCAACGATTGGGACGGCCGCAACCACGGCACGGTGACCATGACCCGCGTGCTCGAGGAGTCCTACAACGTGGGCGCCACCCGTGCCGAGCAGATGGAGGGCTCAGCCAGCTTCTACCACTACCTGCAGGCGTTCGGGTTCGGCGGTCCGTCCAACGTCGACGTCGCCGGTGAGGCCACCCAGCCGCTGCCGCCCTATGCGCAGTGGCCGGAAGTGCAGTTCGCGACGGCCTCGTTTGGACAGGGCATCGCGGTCAACATGGTCCAGATGTGCGCCGCGGTGAATGTGATCGCCAACGGCGGCAAGATGGCGCAGGCCCATGTCGCCGATCGGATTGGCGCCACCGCGGGCCCACTCGTCAACACGCCGCAGCGGCAGGTTGTCACCGCCGACAGCGTCACCCAGATGACCCAGATGATGGAGTCGGTCGTCCAGCACGGATCCGGCTACACGGCGCGGGTGGCCGGCTTCGAACTCGACCAAACCGGCAAGACCGGCACCTCCCAGATCCCCGAGAACGGCGGCTACTCGACCGACCACGTGTGGGCCTCATACGCGGGGTTCCTGCCCGCCCAGAACCCGCGCTTCACGATGCTGGTGGTGATCCGCAAGCCGAACAACGGCAGCTTCGACCACAACGAGGGCTACTACGTCTCGGCGCCGATCTGGAAGGCGATCGCGAGCTCGATCGTGCTCCAGTGGCGGATTGCGCCCGAAGCCCCGAGCTAGGTCAGCCCGTTACCTGGCCAGGTGGTTGCTCTGGATCAGGTAGATCGTGAGCGCGTAGTTGAAGAGCGCGATGCCGATCCCGCAGCCGCTGGTGATGATCCCGGCCAGGGTCATGCCGCGGCCGCCCTCCCGGTAGTCGCGGATGCCCAGGGCGAGGCCGACCACGCCTGCGACCAGCCCCAACAGCGCCATCAAGAGGGCGGTGACAATGCTGAGGATGCCGAGCACGAGCGAGGCGATCGCGAAGCCGATGGCCGGGCGTCGAATTTCCATGCTGATATCAGGTTTCATGGTAGACGTGATGTCACTAATGAACAAGGTCCGGCGATGCGGCTGAGTGCGGTCGAGGTCGCGGCGGCGGTCAGCGGCTCCATCCATGGGAACCGCAAGACCGTCTTCACGAGCTACCACACCGATTCCCGGCAGGTCCGGCCGGGCGGCCTCTTCTTCGCGCTGCGCGGTTCGGAGACCGACGGGCATCGCTTCGCGCGGTCGGCGGTCGAAGCCGGCGCCGCCGGTGTGGTGGTCGATCGGGCGCTTCGGACCCAGGCTTCGGTGGCGGTGATCAAGGTCGCCGACACCTGGGCCGCTCTCTATGACCTGGCGGCCCTGGTGCGGCGGCGCGTAGACCCGCTGGTTTTCGGGATCACCGGGAGCAACGGGAAGACGTCGACCAAGGAGATGGTGGCGGCGGCGCTCGGCGTTCGTCACCACGTGCTCAAGACCGAGGGCAACCTCAACACCGAGACCGGCCTGCCCCTGACCGTGCTCCGGCTGGAGCCCGACCACAGCGCGCTCGCGCTCGAGATGGGGATGCAGGGTCCGGGCGAGATCGCCCGCCTGGCTCAGCTGGCCCGGCCCCAAGTCGGCGTGATCACGACCATCGGCACCGTGCACCTGGAGTATTTCGACTCTCGGGAGGCTCTGGCGCGGGCCAAGGGCGAGCTGGCCGCGGCGCTGCCGGAGACGGGCCGGGCGGTGCTGCCGGCCGAGAGCGAGTACCTCGAACTGCTGCGCGGCCTGACCCGCGCGCCGGTGGTCACCTTTGGGGCCGGCGGCGACTACGAGGTCGAGCGCTACCGCCCGGAAGGCTCTGGCTGCGCCTTCGAGGTGAGGGGCGCCGAGGTGCGCCTGGCGCTCGGCGGCCGGCACATGGCGACCAACGCCACCGCCGCGCTGGCCGCGGCTGAGTACGGCGGGGTGCCGGTGGACGAGGGCGCGCGGGCGCTGGCCGCGGTGCAGGTGGACCAGCGGCTCCAGGAGCACGCGACGCGCGACGGCTACCGGTTGGTCGACGACTCCTACAACGCCAGCCCGGAATCGATGCTGGCCGCCTTCGACACCGTGGCCGAGCGGCCCCACCAAAGGCTGCTGGCCGTCCTGGGCGAGATGCGCGAACTGGGCAGCGTCGCTGAAGAGTCGCACCGTGAGGTGGGACGCCGGGCGGCGGAGGTCTTCGACGCAGTGGCCGTGGTCGACGTCGGCCTGGGGCGCCTCACGGCGGAGGCCGCGGGCAACAAGGCCGATCTGATCGACAAACCGGCTGCCGCGGGCTGGGTCCGCGAGCACGCGCGCCCTGGCGATGTGGTTCTGATCAAGGCCTCCCATGGCGTCCATCTCGAGGAGCTCGTCGCAGAGCTGCTCGCCGGATGACCGGTTGGCTCCTGGACGCGACCACCCTTGTCGTCGCCCTCGCGATCGCGGCCGCGCTCTATCCGCCGCTCATCCAAGCGCTGCGGCGCCGCCGCTTCGGGCAGGTGATCCAGGACGAGCTCGAGTTCCACAAGTCGAAGGCGGGCACCCCCACCGGAGGCGGCATCCTCTTCGT
The DNA here is from genome assembly GCA_036378395.1 of Candidatus Dormiibacterota bacterium. Taxonomy (GTDB): domain Bacteria; phylum Chloroflexota; class Dormibacteria; order Dormibacterales; family Dormibacteraceae; genus DASUWN01. Next base: position 11,445 of record DASUWN010000138.1, read on the forward strand.
CGGCCTCGCCGTCCTCGGCGGCTTGCTCGCCACCCTGGCCGGACACCCCGGCGCCCTCCCGGCGGTGGTGGGGCTCGTGGTTGGGGGCGTGCTTGGCGCCTTCGACGATGCCCGGAAGCTCAGGGTTGGCTCGATCGGTCTGTCCGCCCGCCTCAAATTTCCGCTCCAGCTCCTGCTCGCCGTGCCCGTGGCCTGGCTCGCCCACGCCCCCCAACACCTTCCGTTCGACCTCGGCTGGTGGTACTGGCCGCTGGCGATCATCGCCGTCGTGGGGACCGCCAACGCGGTCAACATCACCGACGGCTCGGATGGCCTGGCGGGGGGCCTGCTCGCGATCGCGGTCGTTACGCTGGCGCTCGCGCTACCGGGGGCGCCCGCCGGGGAGCGGGCGGTGGCGATGACGCTGGTCGGCGGCATCCTCGCCTTCCTGGTCTACAACCGCTTCCCGGCCCGCGTCTTCATGGGCGACGCCGGCTCGCTGGGGGCCGGCTACGCGCTGGCCGCGATGGCGATCCAGGAGGGATACGGAGTGCTGCTGCCGCTGCTCGGGCTCGTGTTTGCGGTCGAGACCCTCTCTGTCATCATTCAGGTGGCCTACTTCAGGGCCACCGGCGGCCGCCGCGTCTTCAAGATGACCCCGATCCACCACACGTTCCGCATAGAGGGTTGGTCTGAGAACCGCATCGCGCTCTCCTTTTGGGGCGTGGGTGCGCTCAGCGCGCTGGCCACCGCCGGGCTCGCCCGGCTCAGCGTGTAGGCAGGGGTGGCGAGCACTGCGCTCGTCATCGGCGCCGCCCGCAGTGGCCTGGCCCTGACGCGCTTTCTCACCGAGCGTGGCGACCACGTCCGCCTCGCCGACCTCCGCGCGCCGGCCCAGCCGCTGCCGGTCGCAGCCGGGGTGGAGACGCTCTTCGGCGGCTACGACACCGGCGCCCTGGAGGGCGTAGACGTGGTCTATGCCAGTCCTGGCGTGCCCTGGGATTCGGAGGTCCTGGTCGAGGCCCGCCGCCGCGGCATCCCGGTCTCGAGCGAGGTCGACCTCTTCTTCGGACTCTGCCCGGCCCCGATCGTCGGGATCACCGGCACCAACGGCAAGACCACCACCACCGCGCTGGTGGGCGACGTCTTGAAGCAAGGCCCGCGGCCGGTCCTGGTCGGCGGCAACATCGGCGACACCGTCCTCGACCGGCTGCAGGAGATCACGCCGGAGCACTGGGTGGTGCTCGAGCTGTCGTCCTTCCAGCTGGAGTCGATCGACCGGCCGCGGGTTCGCATCGGCGCCGTCCTCAACATCGCGCCCGATCACCTCGACCGCCACCACACCATGGACGCCTACGTCGCCGCCAAGGCGCGGATCGTCGAGTTCATGGAGCCGCAGGACGTGGCCGTCCTCAACGGCCAGGACGCGGTCTGCCGCGCGCTGGCCCGGCGCACCCGCGGGCGCGTGGTCTGGTTCGACGAGCACCGGCCCGACCCACCGATGCCGGTCCCCGGCGAGCACAACCTGATGAACGCGCGCGCGGCCGCCGCCATGGGGCGCGCCGCGGGCATCGACGACGAGGCAATCAACCGGGCCATCGCCGGCTTCCGCGGCGTCGAGCACCGCCTGGAGCTGGTGGGGGAGAGGGACGGGGTCCGCTGGTTCAACGACTCCAAGGCGACCAACCCCGACGCCGGCCAGGTCGGCGTCCGCTCTTTCCCGGGCGTTCCACTGGTGCTGATCGCGGGCGGCTACGGCAGTGGATTCGAACTCGAGCCCTGGGCCGCCGAGGTCCGCGCCCGGACCAAGGCCGTGATCCTGATCGGACAGAGCGCGGAGGTTCTCGAGCAGGTGCTCGAGGGTCACCGGACGCTGCGCGCCGCCTCACTGGAGGCGGCGGTCGATCTCGCGGCGGCCGAGGCCGAGCCCGGCGGCGTGGTCCTGCTCAGCCCCGCTTACAAGAGCTTCGACATGTTCGAGAGCTACGAGGACCGCGGGCGGCAGTTCAAGGCCGCGGTGCGCCGGAAGCTCGGAGGCGAGCCCGAGTGAGCACGGCCACCGTCGCCGCTCCCGCGGCAGTCGCGACCGAGGACACCCAGGACCGGACGCTGCTCCTGGTCACACTGCTGCTGGCCGGCTGCGGGCTGACCTTCGTCCTCAGCGCCAGCCAGGCGCTGGCCTACGTCGAGCACCGCTGGCCGCTCTACTACTTCGCGCGCCAGCTGGCCGGGGTGGCGATCGGGCTGGTCGCGATGGCGGTGCTGATGCGGATCGACTACCACCGGCTGCGCATCTTCGCCCCGCCGGCCGCAATCGCCTGCGGGATCCTGATGCTGCTGGTCCTGGTTCCGCACCTCGGCGTGGAGGCCAACGGCGCCCGCCGCTGGTTCAGCCTCGGCCCGCTGGGCACGTTCCAGCCCTCAGAGCTGGGCAAGCTCGCCTTCGTCCTCTTTCTGGCCGCCTGGTTCGAGAAGCGCGCCGAAAAGATCGGCGACCTCTACGAGGGACTGCTGCCCTTTGCGCTGATGCTGGCCGCCGTGCTGGCAGTACTGATGCTGGAGAAGGACCTCGGCACCGCTCTGGTCACCGCCGCCATCTTCGTCTCGATCTACTTCGCCGGCGGCGGCCGCAAGCGCCACCTGTTGGCACTGCTGGTGGTCCTTGCAGCCGGCTTCCTGGTGCTGACCCTTCTCACGCCTTACCGCGCGGCGCGGCTGGCCATCTTCACCGACCCGTTCCGCGATCCCCTCAACGCCGGCTTCCAGTCCAGCCAGGCGCTGATCGCGCTCGGGCGCGGCGGGCTGCATGGCGTCGGCCTCGGCCACTCGGTCCAGAAGTTCCTCTGGCTGCCGGCCGCCCACACCGACTTCATCTTCGCGATCATCGGCGAGGAGACCGGTCTGATCGGGACGACTGCGGTCCTGGCTGCCTACGTCGTCTTCGCCTGGCGCGGCTACCGGGCCGCGCTCCGGGCGCCCGACCGCCTGGGCGTGATGCTGGCGGTGGGTATCTCGACCTGGATTGCGGTCCAGGCCCTGATCAACATGGGAACCGTCACCAGCACTCTGCCCGCGACCGGCGTCCCGCTGCCCTTCATCAGCTACGGTGGGACCTCGGTGGTGATCCTGCTGGCCGCCGTCGGCGTGCTGCTCAATGTCGCGTCCCATGGACGCGATGACTCGTTCAGGAGAATCGATGCGACTCTTGATAGCCGGCGGGGGGACCGGGGGCCATTTGATGCCCGCACTCGCCGTCGCTCAAGCCTGCCGCGCTGAGCATCGCGACTGGCCGGTGCTGATGGTCGGCAGGGCCGGCGGTCCCGAAGAGAGGGTGGTGCCGGCGGCGGGATTCGCGCTGGAGACGGTCGCCATCCGCGGGCTCGACCGGGACGCGGTGTGGAAGAACCTCGCCCTGCCCGGCCTGATCCCGCTCGCCTTCCGGCGCGGCCTCGAGATCCTCGAGCGGTTCAAACCGGACGTGGTGCTGGGGATGGGCGGGTATGCGATGGCACCCGCGGTGTGGGCCGCCCGCCGCCGCGGGGTGCCCTACGTGCTGCACGAGAAGGACGTCCGGCCGGGGCTGGCGACGCGCATGTTCGCGCGCCAGGCTGCGGTCGTCTGCACGACGCTGCCGGGAACCGAGGCGCGGCTGAACGGGGTTCGCACGGTTCGCACGGGGGTGCCGCTGCGCTCCGGCTTCGAGCAGCGAAAGCTCGCGATTCCGCCTCGGACCCTGCTCGTCACCGGGGGCAGCCAGGGCGCGCGACGGATCAACCAGGCGGTGTGGGGCGCGCTCGACGGACTGCTCGAACGCTTCCAGGAGGTGATCCACGTCGCCGGCCGGCAGGGAGCGGCAGAGGTGGCGCGAATTGCGAAACCGGGCTACCGCGGGTTCACGTTCACCGATCGGATGAGCGAGCTGTACGGTGCCGCCGATCTCCTCGTGGCCCGCGCCGGCGTGAGCACGATCGGCGAGGCGAGCGCGGTCGGGCTGCCGATGCTGCTGGTTCCAGGGACCTTCGGCGGCCGCCACCAGGAGCTCAATGCGCGCTCGGTTGAAGCGGCCGGCGCCGGTGTCACGATCCTCGACCCCGAGCTCACACCGGAACGGCTGCTGAGCACGCTCGACGAGCTGATCGCCCGACCCGAGCGGCTGAGGGCGATGGCCCAAGCCTCACGCGAGCTGGGCCGCCCGGAAGCTGCGCAACTGGTGCTCCGAGTCGTCGAAGAGGTGGCTGGTTGACCCGCATCCATCTGATGCCGATCGGCGGGGTCGGCGTGTCCGCCCTCGCCCGCGTTTACCTTGCCCGCGGCGACCAGGTCTCCGGCTGCGACCTCCAGGAGTCCGACCTGACCCGCGCGCTGGAGATGGACGGCGTGCGCGTGTATGTCGGCCACGATCCCGAGCACGTCCTGGGCGCCGACGTGCTGGTCTACGGCAGCGGCGTCAAGGTCGCGGGCGCGGCGGAGATCGACGCGGCGCGGGCCATGGGGCTGCAGGTGCTGACGCGCGCGGAGGCGCTGGCCGAGCTGATCGCGGGCAGCGACTCGGTCGCGGTCGGTGGCAGCGCCGGCAAGACGACGATCACCCACATGCTGGGCTCGATCCTGGTCGCCGCCGGCTGGGACCCCACCGTGCTGGTCGGCGACGGCGCCAACGCGCGGGCGGGCGGCTCGAGCTGGCTGGTGGCCGAGGTAGACGAGTCGGACGGCTCGATCGCGCTCCATCATCCGAAGCACGCGCTGCTCAGCAACGTCGACTTCGACCACCCCGACCACTTCACGGATCTCGAGGCGGTCGAGGCCGTGTTCCAGGAGTTCCTCGAACACGTGGAAGGCGGGTTGGCCGTGATCTGCGCCGACGACGGGCGCGCGGCGTCGCTGCGAACCAGCGGCCGGCGCGTCACCTACGGTTTCGATCCCGGCGCCGACTACCGGTGCACCGATGCGCGGCCCTTTCACCTGGTGGCGCGCGGCGAGGACCTCGGCGAGCTGCAGCTCGGGGTGCCAGGCCGGCACAACGTCCTCAACGCCACCGGTGCCGCGGCCATGGCCCTCGAGCTGGGCGTCGGCTTCGAAACCGTGGCCAGCGCCCTGGCCGGTTTCGAGGGCGCCCACCGTCGGATGGAGCGGCTCGGGATGTGGCAGGGCGCCGTCCTCTACGACGACTACGCCCACCATCCGGCCAAGGTCCGCGCGGCGCTGGCCGCGGCGCGCGAGCTGCCGTTTCGGCGGCTCATCGTCGTCTTTCAGCCCCACCGCTACTCGCGGACGGCGGCGCTGGTCGAAGACTTCGCGCGCAGCTTCGAGCTGGCCGACGCGGTGCTGGTGACCGAGGTCTACGGCGCCGGCGAGGACAACCCATCGCGCATCTCGGGTCAGGACCTCGCCAACCGCATCCGCCACGCCCGCTTCACGCCCGACTTCGGCGCGGCACGGGAGGCGCTGAGCGAGCTGGTGGGCCGCGGCGACCTGGTCATCTTCATGGGAGCGGGCGACATCTGGAAGCTGGGACGTGAGCTGGCGGAATCCAGATAACGTCGCCTGGCTGGAGGGGCTCCCGGGCGTGGATCGCGGTCATCCGCTGGCCCGCCACACCTCGTTCAACATCGGCGGCTCCGCCGAGTGGTTCCTGGAGGCCGGCGACCTGGCCGAGCTCGAACGCCTGGTCGAGTGCTGCGCCGGGCGCGGCATTCCCTATCTGCTGCTCGGCGCCGGCACCAACCTCCTGATCGCCGATGGCGGGGTCGAGGGGCTGGTGGTGCGGGTCGTCAACCGCGATCTGGAGTTCGCAGAAACGCGGGTGCGGGCCGGCGCCGGGCTGAAGATGATGCGCCTGGCGCGCTCCGCCGCCGACCGCGACCTGGTCGGCTTCGAGTTCGCGATCGGGGTCCCCGGCACCGTGGGTGGGGCGGTCTACCAGGACGCCGGCTGCTGGGGCCGCGAGCTGCGCGAGGTGCTGCTCGAGGTCGAGGGCTTCGTCCCCCGAGAGGGCCGTCGCACCTGGCAGCCGGCAGAGCTCGGTCTGGGCTATCGCACCTCGGCCTTCCGCGACGGGCCGCTGCACGGGGCGCTGATCACCGCCGCCACCGTCCAGCTGGCGCCGGGCGACGGCGCCGCCGCCAAGCGCGACATGGCGCGGCTGACCGCCGAGCGCAACCGCACCCAGCCGATCAAGACCAAGAACTGCGGCTCGGTGTTCAAGAACCCACCGGGCGACTCCGCCGGCCGGTTGGTCGAAGCCGCCGGTCTCAAGGGTGCCCATGAGGGTCCGGCGCGCTTTTCGGAGCTGCACGCCAACTTCATCGTCAACGCCGGCGGCGCCAGCGCCGTCAACGTCCGCCGGCTGATCGAGCGAGCGCAGGCCGCGGTGCGCGAGCGTTTCGGCGTCGAGCTCGAGCCCGAGGTGGAGATGGTGGGGAGGTGGGGCGAGTGAAGGTCGCCGTGCTTGCGGGCGGCCGATCGGCTGAGCGCGAGGTGTCGCTCCGCTCGGGGGCCCAGTGCCGGGCGGCGCTCGAGGCGCGCGGCCACCAGGTGACCATGGTCGACCTCGACGCCGCGACATGGGACGCGCTCCGGGACGGCGGCTTCGACTCCGTCTTCATAGCCCTCCACGGCCGGCTGGGGGAGGACGGCACCGTGCAGGGCATGTGCGAGCTCCTGGGGCTGCCCTATACCGGGTCGGGCGTGCTCGCCAGCGCGCTCTGCATCGACAAGGCCCGCGCCAACCTGCTGCTTGCCGCCTCGGGCCTCCCGATCCCCGACTTCGAGGAGCTGGACCTCGGCGACGGGATCGAGCCCGGCCAGCCCGAGCAGCTGGTCGAGCGCTACGGCCTGCCGCTGGTGGTCAAGCCGGTCCGCGAGGGCTCGACCATCGGCTACACCAAGGCCGGCGACGTGGACCAGGTCGCTGAGGGCCTGGTCCTGGCGGGGCGGTACGACCGCCGGGTGCTGGTCCAGCGCTTCGTCAGCGGCACCGAGATCACGGTCGGCGTCCTCGCCACCCCGGAGATCGAGGTCCTGCCCACGCTCGAGATCACGTACGAGAACGCGAACTACGACTACGACGCCAAGTACACCGCCGGCCGCTCCCACCACATCATCCCGGCGCGGATTCCGCGCACTGCGCGCGACCTCGCGGCCGCGCTCAGCGAGCAGGCCTTCCGTGAGCTCGGCTGCGAGGGCCTGGGGCGCGTGGACATGATCGTCGACGCCGCCGGCCAGCCCTGGCTGCTCGAGGTCAACACGGTCCCTGGCCTGACCGAGGTCTCGCTCCTGCCGGACGCCGCCCGAGCGGCCGGGATCGAGTTCCCGGAGCTGTGCGACCGATTGGTCCGCCACGCGGTCGACCGCCGGTCGAGCCAGGTCGGTCCGCAGGTTTGAACCCTCCTCGCCGGCGCCGCGCCTCACGGCTCCCGCGGATGCCCGGGCTGTCGGAGCAAAGGCGCGGCGAAGCCGCACCGCTGCGCGGCCAGACCTGGAGCCACGGCGCGGGCCTGGCGCCGGGACCCGAGCCTCGGAACGGTATGCGGCGGACGTTCGCCATGGTGGCGGCGGTGATCGAGGTGGGCCTCCTCCTCTGGCTCGCCAACGCTTCCCCGTTCCAGGTCAGGTCGGTGACGGTCACCGGCACCCGGGAGCTCAATCCAGGCCAGGTTCTGCGACTCTCGGGGCTGCAGCATCCGGGCTCGGTATTCGCGATCGACGCTGCTACGATCCGCCGGAAGTTGAGCGCCAGCCCGTGGGTGCGTGACGCGACCATCACCACCCAGCTGCCCGACCGCGTCACGGTCGCGGTTGACGAGTGGGTGCCGGTGGCCGAGTACGTGCCGGGGGGCGGGACGCCGAGTGCGGGTCATGGCTACTACCTCTCCGACCAGGCCCGGGTGCTCGGCGTTGCGCCGGCTCCGGATGCCGTGCTCGAGGTCGACGGTCCGCCGGGCGCGGCGCTGCACGCCGGTCAGCGCCCGCTCGATCTGCGGCTCCTGACCGCGCTCGTCAACATCCAGCGCGGGCTGCCTTCGACGATCGGGCAAGAGGTCAAGTCGTTCGCCGTCGACGCCTGCGGGAACCTGACGATGACGGTGGTGCGGGGCTGGAAGGTCTACTTCGGGCGCGTCATAACGCCGGAGGAATTCGCGGCGCTCAAGGACAAGCTGGCGGCGCTGAAGGCGATCGCGACCGTCCAGAACCTGAACAGCCCCGACCTCCAGTACATCAATGTGATGAACCCGCAGCTGCCCGCGGTGTCCGTGAAAGGGAAGCCGTCGCCGACCCCGAAGCCGGGGTCAAGCCCGGCGCCGACGCCCGCGCCCACGCCCGGAGTCTGCTGAGAGGCCTGGTCCAAAGGTGGAGCAAGACCTGCGTCGATCCAGGTGGGCCGCGGCGGCAGTTATCGGACGCCTGGGCGGCGCAGGGCGTCGTCACTTTTCGGGCGGCGTCTGAAGTGCAGGTGATCGTCATCGCCATCGTGTGCGCGATCGTGGGCGTGGTCCTCGGGCTGCTCTCGCCGTTCACGATTCCGGTCAGCTATGCGCGCTACACGGCGGTGGCGCTGCTGGCCGGCCTGGACTCGATCTTCGGCGCCTTCAAGGCGTACACAGCCGGCACCTTCCAGCCCCGCGTCTTCCTGACCGGGCTGGTCAGCAACATGGCTCTGGCGGGCGGCCTCACCTTCGTCGGCGACAAGCTCGGGGTCGACCTCTCGATCGCGGCGATCGTCGCCTTTGGGGTGCGAATCTTCAACAACCTGGCGTCGATCCGGCGCCACTACCTCTAGCGGCGGTGCCGGGCGAGAAAGTCTTCGATCAGCCGGCGGGCGATGCTGAAGCGGCCGGGCAGCTCGGGTAGCCCGTCGGTCCCAAACCAGCCGGCGTCGACGATCTCGGAGTCCTGGAGCTGGATCTCGCCCCGAGCGTGCTGGATGTTGAAGCCGATCATCAGCTGGCTGGGGAAGGGCCAAGGCTGGCTGCCGAAGTAGCGGATGTCGCCGACCTCGAGCCCGACCTCCTCGCGCACCTCGCGCTCGATCGTCTCCTCCAGCGACTCGCCGGGCTCCACGAAGCCGGCCAGGACGCTGTAGAAGGGGCCGCGGAAGTTCCGGCTGCGAGCGAGCAGCATGCGGTCGCCTCGCTCGACCAGAAAGATGACGGCGGGGTTGATGCGCGGAAAGTAAAGCGCTCCGCAGCGCGGGCAGGCGCGGGCCCGCTCGCCTTCGGCGAGCTCGGTGGGCGTGCCGCAGCGCCCGCAGAAAGCGTGGCCGCGGAACCACTCTGTGACCTGGAAGGCGCGCCCCGCCACGTTGTGCACGGCGGGGTCGAGCCGGCCGAAAAGTTCGCGCAAGCCGCTCAGTCGGAGGCCGGACGGCTCCTCGCCAGGATCGAGCGCGAGGGCGAAGCAGTCGCGCCCGTCCAGGCGGCCGAAGAAGATCGCGGTGTCTCCAACGAAGGCTCGTGCGGTCGGGATCTCGGCCCGTTCGCCTTCGATGCTCACCGCGAGCCGGTCACCGGCGAAGGCGAAGACGAGCGCTTCCGGGGCGGGCCGCGCCGCGTGGTCGACCCCCGGCTCAAATGCGCTCATGTGGTAGCCAGCACAGGCTCGCGCATTCGGAGGATGACCAGGGCGGTCAGCATGGTCGCGGCAGCGAGGCCGAGCTGGACCCAGAACACCGCACTGAGGCCGTGCTGGAGCGCGCCGCGAGTCGGCCCCGCCGTCAGAGCGGCTTGAAGCAGAACGCCCATCAGCGCGACGCCGACCGAGCTGCCGATGGTCCGGCAGAACTGGTTGAGGGCGGTGGCCGCTCCGCGGCGCCCCCACTCGACCGATGACTGGATGACGATCAGTGTCGGCGAGCTGAAGAATCCCATCCCGAGTCCAATCAGCGCGCAGGCGGCGGCCAGCCAGAGCACACCCGAAGCGGCGCCGAGGACCAGCACCACTGCGCCTCCCAGCAGGGCGCCCGTGCCCAGCACCAGGAGCCGCGCGTAGCCGACCCGAACCAGCGTGAAACCCGAGATGATGGACCCGGCCGGCCAGCCCAGCGACATCAATCCCACCGCCGCGCCCGCCTGATAGGGCGACCCGCCGAGGACGTTCTGGACGTAGATCGGAACGTACGCCGTGACTCCGAACATCAGGGCGCCACCGAGCGTCACGACGACCAGCGCCGGCCCCAGCACGCGGTGGCGGAGCAGGTCGAGCGGCACCGTCGGGTTGGGGTTGCGGAGCTCGAGCCAGACAAAGCCCGCGAGCAGGACCAGTCCCACCGCCAGCAGCGCGAGGTTGGGCTGGGCGTGAGTGCTGCCGGCGCCGGCCCCGAGCAGGAGCAGCACGATGGCGGCCGTCAGCAGCGCAGCACCGCGGAAGTCCAGGCCGCCGGTGTCCCGGGTGCCTCGTCTCTCGCGGTAGCCCCAGAGGAGAGCCATGGCGAGGACGCCGATCGGCAGGTTGATCCCGAAGATCCACTGCCAGCCGAGCGTCGAGACCAGCAGCGCTCCCACCGCCGGTCCAAGGACGGCCGAGATCGCCCACATCGAGCTGAAGAAGCCCTGGAGCCGGGCCCGCTGGCGGACCGGGAAGATGTCGCCCACGACCGTGAAGACGACCGGCTGGATGCAGCCCGCCCCGACCCCCTGCAGGGCGCGGAAGGCGATCAGGGTGACCATCGAGCGGCTCGTCATGCAGAGGGGCGAGGCGACGACGAACATCCCGATTCCCACCAGGAGGACCCACCGCCGGCCGAAGAGGTCGGCGACCCGTCCCCAGAGCGGCACCGTGGTGGTGCCGACGAGCAGGTAGGCGGTGAAGATCCACGGATAGAGCTCGAAGTGGCCGAGGTCGCGAGCGATGGTGGGGCCGGCGGTACCGACGACCGTGGCATCGATGGCAGCCAGGAAAAGGGAGGCCATCAGCCCGGCCATCACGCGCACCAGCTGCGGAGTCCAGGGGACGTGCTGCGGCGCCGGCGGCTCGGTGCGCTGGACGGCCGTCTCCACAGGCTAGGATCGTAGCTACCGCCGCAGCGCCCCAAGTTCTAGGCGGTCGCTTCTTCCCACCCACAACATCTAGTCGCTGGACGTCCGACGCGCTATACTGCCCGGCGACCCGCCAAGTCACCGATTACGTCGTTCCAGGAGATCTCCCACAAGTTTGTCTCGGCGGAAGCGCGTTGCCGGTCTCGACCTCGGCACAAGCCGGGTGCTGGCGGTCGTCGGCGAGGTCGACGATTACGGCCAGGTTCACCTGCTCGGCGTCGGTGAAGTGCCGTCTGACGGCCTGCGCAAGGGCGTCGTGGTCAACATCGACAAGACCGTCCACGCGATCCACTCGGCACTGGTCAGCGCCGAGCGCATGGCGGGGATGCGGGTCGAATCAGCGGTGGTCTCGCTCGGCGGCCCCCACATCTGGTCGCAGAACAGCCGCGGCGTGGTCGCGGTGGCGCGGGGCCGGGATCCCGGCGGCCGCGGCACGCATCCAGTGTTCGAGATCACGCAGGACGATGTCGACCGCGTGATCGAGGCCGCCCGCGCGGTGGCCGTTCCCAACGACCGCCAGGTCATCCACGTCCTGCCCCGGACCTTCACGGTTGACGGCCAGGAAGGGGTGAAAGAGGCGGTCGGGATGACCGGCCAGCGCCTCGAGGTGGAGACCAACATCGTCACCGGCGCCCAGACCAGCGTCCAGAACGTGATCAAGTGCGTCCACCAGGCGGGACTCGACGTCGAGGACGTGGTGGCGCAGGGCCTCGCCGCCGGCGAGGGCGTGCTGACCGAGAACGAGGTCGACCTCGGCGTCTGCCTGATCGACGTCGGCGCCGAGACCACGGACGTGGCGGTCTACAGCGACGGCTCGGTGCTCCGGCTCTCCGTGCTGCCGGTGGGCGGCAACCACGTGACCAACGACATCGCGATCGGGCTCCGCACCACGCCGATCGACGCCGAGACTTTGAAGCTGAACTATGGGCACACGCTGCCCGAGGTGATCCCCGCCGAGGAGCGGGTCGAGGTGCGCCAGGTCGGCGGCGACCGGATCCAGGCAATGCCCCGGCGGTTCCTGGCCGAGATCATCGGCCCCCGGATGCGCGAGATCTTCCAGCTGGCGCGGGACGAGGTGCGCAAGAGCGGCCACGACGGCCTGCTGCCCGCAGGCGTGGTCGTGACCGGTGGCGCCGCCCGCCTGATGGGCACCACCGACGCCGCCCAGGTGGTCTTCGACGCCGCAGTCCGGCTCGGCCTGCCCACCGGGGTGGGCGGACTGGCGGACCGCGCCGCCGGACCCTCCTGTGCGGCCGCGGTCGGGTTGATCAAGTGGAGCTCGAGGCTCCGCGGCGATGGCGGCGCCGGCGGTGCGCACGACCGCCGCAGCGATGCGGGTCCGGTCGCGATGGGCGCCTATCAGCGCACGGTGCGCTGGCTGCGGGACTTCTTCTAAGGAGCTGGCGAAAAACGACGTGGAGGTCGAGATGAAAGGCGATCGGCAAGACGGCACGGCAAGGATCAAGGTATTGGGCGCCGGCGGCGGTGGCGGCAACGCGGTCAACCGCATGATCTCGGCATCGCTCAAGGGCGTCGAGTTCATTGCGGTCAACACCGACATGCAGGCGCTCGAGAACTGCAATGCCGACGTCAAGGTCAACATCGGCCGCAAGGTCACGCGCGGCCTCGGCTGCGGCTCGGACTGGACCAAGGGTCGCGACGCCGCCGAGGAGTCGAAGGCGGAGCTGGCCGAGCTGGTCAAGGACACCGACCTCGTCTTCATCGCCGCCGGCATGGGCGGTGGGACCGGCACCGGCTCGGCGCCGGTGGTCGCCGAGCTCGCCAAGCAGGCCGGCGCCCTCACCATCGCGGTCGTCACGCGGCCCTTCCGCTGGGAAGGCAAGAAGCGCAACGACAGCGCCGAAGAGGGCATCGCCATGCTTCGCGAAAAGGTGGACGCACTGATCGTGATCCCGAACGACCGCCTGACCCAGATGGTCGACCGCAAGACCACGCTGGAGGAGGCCTTCCGGATCGCCGACGACGTCCTCCGCCAGGGCGTGCAGGGCATCGCCGACCTGATCGTCAGCCCGGGGACCATCAACCTCGACTTCGCCGACGTCAAGGCGATCATGCAAGAGACCGGCGAGGCGCTGATGGGCATCGGCTTCGGCTCCGGTGACAACCGGGCCGAGGACGCCGCCAAGCAGGCGGTTTCGAGCCCGCTCCTCGAGACCTCGATCGACGGCGCTCAGGGCATCCTCTTCAACATCACCGCCGGCCGCGACATCACGCTCCACGAATGCGAGAAGGCAGCCGAAATCGTCAAGGCGTCCGCCGACCCGGGGGCCAACATCATCTTCGGGGTGGTCAACGACGAGCGAATGCAGGGCGAGGTCAAGATCACGGTGATCGCGACCGGCTTCGGCCAGCGCCGGCGCTCGGCGGAGCAGGCGCCGGTGGCCGCGGCGTCGGCGACCTCCACCTCGAGCGTGCCCGACTTCGCGACCCGGATCGGCGTCGGCGCGGTGGCTGACACGCGGCCACAGTTCGGTTCTGACGAGGAGGACCTGAACATCCCGGCCTTCCTCCGCAACCGCCAGTGAGCTGACCGGGAGCCTCGACGCCATGCGCTGCCCGTACTGCGGTCATCACGACCTGAAGGTCGTCGACTCGCGCGACTCCGAGGTCGGCGAGGCGATCCGGCGCCGCCGGGAGTGCCTGAACTGCGGGCAGCGCTTCACGACCTACGAGCGGATCGAGGCGGTCCCGTTTTACGTGATCAAGAAGGACGGGCGCCGCGAGGACTTCGACCCGCAAAAACTGCTGCTCGGCCTGCGCAAGGCGACCGAGAAGCGCGAGATCTCGCAGGAGAAGCTGCGCGGGATCGTGGATGAGATCGAGGCCGACCTGCGGCGCAGCGGGCGGGTCGAGATCCCGAGCAACGAGATCGGCGAGATGGTGATGGAGAAGCTGAGAGACCTGGACGAGGTCGCCTACATCCGCTACGCCTCGGTCTACCGCGAGTTCATGGACCTGCAGCAGGTCAAGCGCGAGATCGAGCAGGTGCTGTCGGCCAGGAGGCGCTGACCGGGGAGCTACGCTGGGCCGATGGACTGGAAGGGCATGTTCCTGCCCCGCGTCGGCCGCCGGGTCGAGCCCTTCGAGAGCCTGGCGCCGCCCGACGGCGCCGACCTCGAGCGGCTCGAAGAGCTGCGCGCGGCGGGCTCCAAGCTGGAGCTTCCGCACCCGGTCCGCGCCTTCGTCAGCTTCGCCGCTGAAAGCGACGCGCGGGCGGCGATGGAGGCGATCGAGCAGCACGGCTTCCGAACTCGGCTTCACGCCGAAGCCGATGGCAGCTGGACGGTGACCGCCATCTACACGCTGGTCCCGACGCCGGGCGGCATCACCAAGATCCGCGAGCTGCTGGCCTCTGCCTCCGAGCTTCACGGCGGTCGCTACCTGGGCTGGCAGGCCCCGCCGATCTACTGAAATTGGGCGACCTGATCCAGCACCCAGCGCTGGCCGCGCAGCCGCGGCTGATCCACGCGTTCTCCACGCTCGCGCTCGGCTCGATGCGCCGCACGGCCGAGAGCCTGGTCACGCCGGAGCGGGCGGCGCTCCTCGCGCAGCTCGGCCTCGACGCCGGCCGCCTCAGCGTGGCCGGCGCCGTGCACGGGGCCGATGTGGCGCGGATTGACGAGGCGCAAGGCGCGGTCGAGGGCGTCGATGCGCTGGTGACCGACCAGCCCGGCCTGCCCCTGCTGGCGACCTTCGCCGACTGCTACCCGGTCGTGCTCTACGACCCCGTCCGAGTGGCGGTGGGGCTGGCGCACGCCGGCTGGCGCGGAACCCGCGCCGGAGTGGCGGCCAACACCGTGGCGGCCCTGAGCCGCGAGTATGGGTCGCGGCCCGAAGATCTGGTGGCCGGCATCGGTCCCGGCATCTGCGGCCGCTGCTACGAGGTGGGGAAGGAGGTGGCGACGCAGTTCGCCGACGGCGTGGTCCGCCCCGGCGCCGGGACGGGCAAGTACCTGCTCGACCTCGCCGAGGCGAACCGGCGCCAGCTCCTCGAGGCCGGCCTGGACCCGGCCCATGTGCACGTCCTCGACGCGTGCACCAAGGAGTCGCCGGAGCTGCCCTCGCACCGGCGCCGGCCGGACGGGATCCGCGCCGCGTGCGTCGTAGCTCTTCGCTAGCCGAGCGTCTGGGGCAGATCCGGCGGCGGATCGAGGCCGCGGGCGGAGACCCGGCACGGATCGAGATCGTGGCCATCACCAAGGGCCGCAGCCTCGCCGACTGCGAGTCGGCGCTGGAGGCAGGACTCGCGAACCTGGGTGAGAACCGCGTGCAGGAGGCGCTCCCCAAGCTGGACGCGCTGCCCGCCGTCCGCTGGCACCTGGTCGGCCACCTCCAGACCAACAAGGTGCGCCAGCTGGCCGGCCGGTTCGCACTGATCCAGTCGCTCGATTCGCTGCACCTGGCGAAGGAGCTGGCCCGGCGTTCGGAGGGCACGCAGCCGGTCCTGCTCCAGGTCAACGTCTCTCGCGAGCCGCAAAAGCACGGCTTCGCTCCCGAGGAAGCCGTCTCGGCCTGCCGGGAGGTCGCCCGGATCCTCGACTTGCATGGGGTGATGGGCATGGCCGCGGCTGAGGGCGATCCGCGGCCGGCTTTCGACGAGCTGCGCCGCCTGCGCGACGAGGCGGAGCAGGCGCTGGGGCGCTCGCTGCCGGTCCTGTCGATGGGAATGACCGGCGACTTCGAGGCCGCCGTCGCCGCCGGCTCGACCATGCTGCGGTTGGGGCGCGCCCTTTTTGGGTAGTTTGTCCTGCGATGGCCGCTGTGATCGGGATCCTGACCATCATCTGCTACGCGTTCTTCGTGCTGATCCTGGTCAGGGTCGCCTTCTCCTGGATCGGTCCGGACATGCGCAACCCGATCTTCCGGATCAGCTACCAGCTCACGGAGCCGATCCTGGCGCCGGTGCGGAACCTGCTGCCCCAGACCGCCGGCATCGACCTCTCGCCGATGATCGTCACCTTCCTGCTCTTCATGGTGCTCAACATCCTCCAGCGGTTTGGCTAGCGGGCGGGTCGGGATAAACTCTTAACACTCGGCACAGACGGAGACGGGTAGGCCCGCCCGGCCACCTACAGAGAGCCCAGGGCGCTGAGATCTGGGCGGCAGGGGGCGGTGACCGAGATCACTCCCGAGTCGAGACCGCAACGAGAGCCCGGTGTTGGCGAAAGACCAAAGCCGGGAATCTGGGTGGTACCGCGGGTCGTCGCGATGGCCCGTCCCAGAGATCCCCTTTCGAAGGACGGTGTCATGCAGACGGTGAAGCGCTTCGACGAGGTCAAACCTCGCGTCAGCTTTCCCTCGCTGGAGGTCGAGCTGATGGAGACCTGGAAGCGCGAGCAGACCTTCGAGCGCTCGCTGGCGCTGCGCAAAGATGCGCCCCGCTTCGTCTTCTACGAGGGACCGCCGACCGCTAACGGCCGGCCGGGCACCCACCACATCCTGGCGCGCGCCTTCAAGGACCTCTTCCCGCGCTACAAGACTATGAAGGGCTTCCTGGTCGAGCGGAAGGCGGGCTGGGACACGCACGGCCTGCCGGTCGAGCTCGAGGTCGAGAAGAAGCTCGGCATCTCCGGCAAGCAGCAGATCGAGGAGTTCGGCGTCGAGCGCTTCAACCAGCTCTGCCGGGAGTCGGTCTACGAGTACGTCGAGGAGTGGGTGCGCTTCTCGGAGCGGATGGCCTTCTGGCAGGACTACGACCACGCCTACTGGACGCTCACCTCGGAGTACATCCAGTCCGTGTGGTGGGCGCTCAAGCGGATGTGGGAGCAGGGCCTGGTCTACAAGGGCTTCCGGGTCGCACCCTACTGCCCGCGCTGCGCCACGCCGCTCTCGTCGCACGAGCTGGCGCAGGGCTATCGAGACAATGTCCCCGACCCCTCGGTCTACGTGCGCTTTCGGCTGCGCACCCAGCCCGATACGAGCATCCTGGCCTGGACCACCACGCCCTGGACGCTGCCCGGCAACGTCGCCCTCGCGGTCGGCAACGACATCGACTACGTCAAGGTCCGGCAGGGCAACGAACAGCTGATCCTGGCCGAGGCCCGGCTGTCCATCCTCGACAGCGATTACGAGGTGGTCGAGCGCATGAAGGGCGACCAGCTGGTCGGGCTCGAGTACGAGCCGCTCTATCGATACATGCTGCCGGAGGAGTACAAGGCCTTCCTGGTCGTCGACGCCGACTTCGTCTCGGTCGACGACGGCACCGGGGTTGTCCACACCTCGGCCGCCTACGGCGCCGACGACCTGCGCCTCTGCCAGGAAAAGGGGGTGCTGGTGCGGCACACGGTCGACCTTCGGGGCCGCTTCTTCCTCGAGGTCGAGAAGTTCGCGGGCATGTTCGTCAAGGACGCCGACCCGCGGATCACGGAGGACCTGCGCGAGCGGGGCCTGATCTACAAGGCGGGCACGATCCACCACACCTATCCGTTCTGCTGGCGCTGCAACACGCCGCTGATCTACTACGCGCTCGATGCCTGGTACATCCGGACCACCGAGCTCAAGCATGAGCTGGTGGGCAACAACGCCGAGACCAACTGGGTGCCCGAGCACATCAAGGACGGCCGCATGGGCGAGTGGCTGCGCAACAACGTCGACTGGCAGTTCTCGCGCACGCGCTACTGGGGCACGCCGGTGCCCTTCTGGGTCTGCGACGACTGCGGCGAGATGCGGGTGGTCGACTCCGCAGCCGAGCTTGGCCTGGCCGAGGACGCCGACCTCCACCGGCCCTACATCGACGAGCTGACATTGACCTGCCAGAAGTGCGGCGGAACCGCGCACCGCGTCCCCGAAGTCCTCGACTGCTGGTTCGACTCCGGCTCCATGCCCTTCGCCCAGCGCGGCTATCCGCACCGGGGCACCCCCCAGTTCGAGGCCACCTTCCCGGCCGACTTCATCGCCGAGGCGATCGACCAGACCCGTGGCTGGTTCTATTCGTTGCTCGCGATCTCGTCGCTGCTCTTCGAGCGCAACTCCTACCGCAACGTCATCTGTCTCGGCCACGTCGTCGACCTGGAGGGAAAGAAGCACTCCAAGTCGCGCGGCAACGTGCTCGATCCCAACTATCTCTTCGAGACCTTCGGCTCCGATGCCGTGCGCTGGTTCTTCTACACCTCGACCACGGTGGGCGAGAACTACCGGACCGACCCGGACGTGCTCCAGGAGGTCGTGCGCCAGTTCCTGCTGCCGCTGTGGAACGTGTACTCGTTCTTCGTCACCTACGCCAACGTCGATGGCTTCGATCCCAAAGCGGGTGGCGAGGTCCCCTACGAACAGCGACCGGCGCTCGACCGCTGGCTGCTCTCGCGGCTGGCTCGGCTCACCCAAACCGTGGACGACGCCCTGGCTGCCTACGACGTCAACGGCGCCTCGCGACCGATCCAGGGCTTCGCCGAAGACCTATCGAACTGGTACGTCCGCCGCTCGCGCCGGCGGTTCTGGAAGAGCGAATCCGACCAGGACAAGCGCTCGGCCTACCAGACGCTCTACACGACATTGGTCCATCTGGCGGGTCTGATGGCGCCCTTCACCCCGTTCGTGGCGGATGCCATGTACCGCAACCTGGGCGGCGGCAGCGTCCACCTCTCCGACTTCCCGGTCGCTGACCCGGGCTGGATCGACCAGCACCTGGAGACCGAGATGGCGGCGGCGCGCCGTTACGTGGAGCAGGGGCTGGCCGCCCGCGACGCGGCGCGGATCAAGGTCCGGCAGCCGCTGCGCCGGTTGGAGGTTCCGAGCGAGGAGCTTCCCGAAGAGCTGGCGGCGATCGTCCGCGACGAGCTCAACCTCAAGGAGCTGCGCTTTGGCGGCGCCGAGCTGCGGCTGGACACCGAGATCGACGAGGAGCTACGGCTGGAAGGCCTCGCGCGCGACGCGGTGCGCCTGGTCAACGACCTGCGCAAACGCGCGGGCCTCAATGTCGAGGACCGGATCAGGCTGCGCTGGGAGGCGAAGCGGCAGCTGGCGGAGGCGCTGGTGGCCCACGCCGACTACGTTGCCCGCGAGGTGCTGGCGGTCGAGGTCGAGCGCGGGCGCGCGGATGGGCTGGAACAGGCGGAGGCCAGGATCGGCGGGGAGGAGCTGTGGATCGGGCTGACCAAGGCCTGAAGGTCGTGACGCCCGGGCGCATCGCCTTCGCGGTGATCGCGGTCGCCGTCTTCATCGTCGACCGGGTGACCAAGGGCCTGGTCAACGCCAACATCGACCCCGGTCGCGAGGTGGCCGCGATCCCCGGCCTGGTCTGGATCACCAACACCCGCAACTCAGGCGCCGCCTTCGGCTTCGCGCCCGCCGGCGGCACGCTGTTCCTCGCCGCCTCGGCGGTCGTGGCGGTGGCCTTGGTCGTCTATGTTGCCCAGCACCCCGGCCGCACCTGGACGGACGCCCTGCTCGGCCTGATCCTCGGCGGCACGCTGGGCAACGGCTACGACCGGCTGTTCCACGGCTCGGTGACCGACTTCGTCGCCCTCCACTGGTGGCCGGTATTCAACGTGGCCGACTCCGCGATCTCGGTCGGTGTCGTGCTGCTGCTCGCCGGCCAGCTCTTCCGACGCCGAGGCAGCTGAGGGCGGCCGCGCCGGCGCGCCGCCTGGACTCCTGGCTGGCGGAGCAGGACGCCGACCTCTCGCGCTCGCAGGCGGGCCGACTGCTCCGGGACGGGAAGGTCCGGCTCAACGGGCGGGAGGCGCGAGCGGCCGACGCCGTCGCCGCCGGTGACCTGATCGAGTACGAGGTCCCTCAGCCCGCGCCGGCGGCGCCGCAGCCGGAGGCGATACCGCTCGAGGTCGTCTACCAGGACGAGGACCTGGTCGTCGTCGACAAGCCGGCCGGCCTGGTCGTACACCCCGCGCCCGGTCACCCGTCGGGGACGCTCGTCCACGCCCTGCTCGGCCTGGGCGGCTCCTGGTCGACGGCGGGCGGGGCAGCGCGGCCGGGAATCGTGCACCGGCTCGACGCCGGCACCACCGGCCTGCTCCTCGCCGCACGCAGCGATCCGGCGCACCGCTCGCTGGCGGCCCAGCTCGCCGATCGCTCGCTCTCCCGGACCTACCTGGCGATCGCGCTCGGGCGCTTCAAAGCCATGGCCGGCGTGCTGGAGGGGCCGATCGCGCGCGATCCTCGCAACCGCAAGCGGATGGCGGTGGTCGAGGGTGGCCGCTTCGCCCGGACGCGATATCGCCGGCTCGAGCAGAAGCCGGCCGCGGCGCTGGTCGAGTGCGAGCTCGACACCGGCCGCACGCACCAGGTGCGGGTCCACCTGGCGGCGCTCGGCCACCCGCTCGCCGGCGACCGCCTTTACGGAGGCGCGAGAGCCGCCGCCTACGCCGAGCGCCCTATGCTTCACGCCTACCGCCTCCGCCTGCGCCATCCGCGCACCAACCAGGAGATTACGTTCGAGACACCACCGCCCACCGACTTCACAACCCTATGGCAGAGCCTGTAGCCGCCACCGGTCCGGGCCTGCTGGTCGTGATCTCGGGCCCGGGCAGTGTGGGCAAGGACACGCTGATCAACGGGCTCCTCGAGCGTGATCCCCGGCTCCGCTACTCGGTCTCCTACACGACCCGCCCGCGGCGGCCGTATGAGGTGGACGGCGTGCACTACTCGTTCGTGGATGAGCCGGCCTTTCACGAGCTCGTCCGCAGCGGCGAGTTCCTCGAGCACAAGCAGGTCAACGGCTACCTCTACGGCACCTCCGCCCACCGCCTCGAGGAGCTGCAGGGGCAGGGTTTCGATCCGATTCTGAAGATCGACGTACACGGGGCTGAAGAGGTCCGGCGCCGCCGGCCGGACGGTGTTTTCATCTTCCTCGCGCCGCCGTCCATGGAGGAGCTGATGAGACGCCGCATCCACCGCGGCACCGAATCGCCGGAGGTGATGGAGGCCCGCCAGCGCCTGGCCGAGCTGGAGATGGGCTTTGCCGACCGCTACGACTACGTCGTCGTCAACGACGACGCCGAGCGCGCGATCGCCGAGGTGCTGGAGATCCTCGAGCGCGAGCGGCGCGTGCGGGAGCGAGACTGACTCATGCCCTTGGAGCACGTGAGCGTCCCGCTAGAGATCCGCGGCCTGCGGATCGCACTCCTGGTCAGCGGGGGGATCGCGGCCTACAAGATCGCCGACCTCGCGTCGACGCTGGTCCAGGCCGGCTGCCGCGTGCGCGTGGGCATGACCGCCGCCGCCACCCGCTTCGTCGGGCCGGCGACCTTTCGCGGCGTGACCGGCGAGCGGGTGCTGACCAGCCTGATGGCGCCCGCCGGCCATCCCGAGCCCCACGTCGGGCTGGGCGACTGGGCGCAGCTGGTGCTGGTCGCGCCCGCGACCGCCAACCTGATCGCCAGGTTCGCCGCCGGCGAGTCCGGGGACCTGGTGACGGCGACTCTGCTGGCGGCGCGCTGCCCGGTGGTGCTGGCGCCGGCGATGAACGACGCCATGTGGGCGAAATCGGCAGTGGCCGACAACCTGGCCCGGCTGCGCGAGCGCGGGGTGCTGGTGGTCGATCCGGAGTCGGGGCGCCTGGCCAGCGGTCACCTTGGCGCGGGGCGGCTCGCCTCCGGGCAGGCGCTGGCGGACGGCCTGGCCGCGGCCGCGCGGTCCCGCTACGACCTGGCCGGCAGGCGTGTGGTCGTGTCCGCCGGCGGTACCCGCGAGCGGATCGACCCGGTCCGCTTCATCAGCAACTACTCGAGCGGCAAGATGGGCTTCGCGATGGCGGCGGCCGCCGCTGAGCGCGGCGCCCATGTCGTGCTGGTGAGCACGGCCGACCACCCGTACCATCCCGGCGTCGAGGTGCGCCCAGTCGAGACCGCACAGGACATGCTGGAAGCGCTCCGCGAGGTGCAGCGGGAGGCCGATCTGCTCGTGATGGCGGCCGCGGTCGCCGACTTCCGTCCGGCTCAGGCGGAGAGCCAGAAGATCCGGCGCGAAGCCAGCCCCGAGCTCGTCCTGCGCTTGGAGAAGATCGAGGACGTGATCGCTCAGCTTGGCCGCGAGCCGGGGGCGGAGCGCACCTTTCGGGTCGGCTTCGCGGCCGAGACGATCGACCTCGAGGCGCACGCGCGCGAGAAGCTGGAGCGCAAGCGGCTGGATGCGATCTTCGCCAACGACGTCGGCCGCCGCGACATCGCCTTTGGCAGCGACGACAACGAGGGCGTGCTCTACTTCTGCGGCGGGGAGAAGATCGAGCTGCCGCGCATGAGCAAGCGTGAGCTGGCTGACCGGATCCTCGACCAGGTCGTGCCGCGGCTGCGATGACGCGGCTTCTCCTCGCATTGAGCCTGCTGACGGCCGTGGTGGCGGCGGCGTGCGCGCCACCGGGCGCGCCCAAGCGAACG
>DASUWN010000139.1:0-8728 GCA_036378395.1 Candidatus Dormiibacterota bacterium
CGGGTTGACGCGGCCGCTGCCGCGGGGCTACCGGAGCGCTGCTGGGACGCATGCTGGAGCGCATGTCCAAATCATCCCAGAAATCCACCCGCTCGTCACTCCATTAGGCGAG
Organism: Candidatus Dormiibacterota bacterium; assembly: GCA_036378395.1. Taxonomy (GTDB): domain Bacteria; phylum Chloroflexota; class Dormibacteria; order Dormibacterales; family Dormibacteraceae; genus DASUWN01. The sequence continues at coordinate 113 of DASUWN010000139.1, forward strand.
GCTCTTTAGCGCGCGTGCCGCAGCCGCTCGTTGACAGCGTCCCAGTTGACCGTGTTCCACCAAGCGGCCACGTAGTCCGGACGCTTGTTCTGGTACTTGAGGTAGTAGGCGTGCTCCCACACGTCCACGCCGAGGATGGGCACGCCGCCCTCCATCACCGGGCTGTCCTGGTTCGGGAAACCCTTCACCGTCAGCCGCCCGCCGGACAGGTAAGCCCAGCCCCAGCCCGATCCGAACTGGCCGATCGCCGCCTTCGAAACAGCATCCTTGAAGGCCGCAAAGTCGCCGAATGCCTCGTTGATGGCGTCGGCGACGTCGCCGCTGGGATCGCCACCGCCGTTCGGCTTCATGATCGTCCAGAAGATCGAGTGGTTGAGGTGCCCGCCGCCGTTGTTGCGGACCACGGTGCGCACGTCCTCGGGCACCGAGTTCAGGTCGCCGAGCAGCTCCTCGACGCCCTTCCCCTCCAGCTCTGAGTGCTTCTCGATCGCGCCGTTGAGGTTGTTGACGTAGGTGGCGTGGTGCCGGTCGTGGTGGATCTCCATGGTCTGGGCGTCGATATGCGGCTCCAGCGCGTCGAACCCGTAAGGCAGGGGCGGTAGCTCAAACGCCATCTCTCAATTCCTCCTAGCAGTTCATCTGGCGGTTGTGTGTCCGTAGACCTCGGCGGCGGTCTGGATCATTCGCGAGAACTCGTCGGCCTTCAGGCTGGCGCCGCCGACCAGGCAGCCGTCGCAGAAAGGCAGCTCGACGTACGACTCGATGTTGCTCGCATTGACGCTCCCGCCGTACAGCACCCGGATCAGGCGGGCGGCGCCCTCGCCGATCGTCTCCCCGACCACGTTGCGGATCAGCCGCATGGTCCGGTAGGCGTGCTCGGGATCGGCGTTCTTGCCGGTGCCGATCGCCCACACCGGCTCGTAGGCGATGACGATCCGGGGCGAGTCGTCGGCCGAGAGAGAGGCCACGCAGGCCTTGACCTGCTCGGTGACCACCGCCTCCGTGTGGCCGGCCTCGTAGTGGTCCTCGAGCTCGCCGACGCAGATGATCGTCTCCAGCCCGGCGGCGATCGCGGCCGCCGCCTTCTTGGCCACCACCTCGTCGGTCTCGCCGAAATAGGCCCGGCGTTCGGAGTGGCCCACGATCACCCAGTGGCACCAGCCGGCCAGCATCTGCGCCGAGACCTCGCCGGTGTAGGCGCCCTGCGGCTCCCAAAAGCAGTCCTGGGCGCCCAGCTCGAGGCTGGTTCCCTCGAGCAGCTCGGCGACGCCCAGCAGCCAGGGGAAGGGCGGGCAGACCGCGACCTCGACGCGGTCGGCGTGGCCCTTGGCCGCCTCGAGGATCCCCTGCACCAGGTCGACCGCCTCGCCCGCCGTGGTCGGGTTCATCTTCCAGTTGGCCGCCAGCAGGCACTTCTGGGTGGTGGTCGCCATCAGGAGGCTTCCTTGAGCACGGCGACTCCGGGCAGCTCCTTGCCCTCCATGTACTCGAGGGTGGCGCCGCCACCCGTGGAGACGTGGGAGAAGCGGTCGGCCATGCCCAGCGCCTCGACTGCGGCCGCGGTGTCGCCGCCGCCCACCAGTGAGTAGGCGGCGCTGCCCGCGATCGCCTCGGCGAGGGCGCGGGTGCCGGCCCGGAAGTCCTCGGTCTCGAACATCCCCGGGGGTCCGTTCCAGACCACCGTGCCCGCCTCGCCAACCCTTTCCCCGAAAAGCTCGGCCGTGCGGGGGCCGATGTCGACCACGATCCAGCCCGGTTCGACGCCGTCCATCGGAACCGTCCGCGACTCCTGTCGGGCCTCGACCCTGCGCACGACCACTCCATCGACCGGCAGCACCAACTTAGAGCCAGCCTCGCGCTCGACCGCTCGGGCGTCGTCCAGGGCGCCGTCCTCGACCAGGCTGGCGCCCATGTCGACACCGCGCGCCTTGAAGAAGGTGTTGGCCATGGCGCCGCAGACGATGAGCGCGTCCACGCGCGGGAGCAGGTAGCGGAGCACGCCGGCCTTGGTCGAGACCTTGGCCCCGCCCACGATCGCGACCAGGGGCCGGCGGGGATCGTCGAGCGCCACCCTGAGCGCCTCCAGCTCGGCGATCATCAGGTCCCCGGCGTAGGCGGGCAGATGGCGGGCGACGCCGACCACCGAAGCGTGGGCGCGGTGCGAGGAGCCGAAGGCGTCGTTGACGAAGATGTCGCCCAGCGCGGCCAGCCGCCGCGCGAAGTCGGGGTCGTTGGCCTCCTCCTCGGGGTGGAAGCGGACGTTCTCCAGCACCGCCAGGTCGCCGTCCTGGAGCTCGGCCACCACCTCCTCGGCGGGCGACCCGACGCAGTCGGTGGCGAAAAGCACGCGCCGCGGGTCCAGCAGCTGGGCCAGCCGCTCGGCGACGGGCCGCAGCGAGAGCTCGGGGTCTGGCTTGCCTTCGGGCCGGCCCAGGTGCGAGGTCACGACGACGCGGCCGCCGCGCCCGGCCACCTCTTTCAGCGTCGATAGCGCGGCCCGGATGCGGGTCTCGTCCTGGATCTGGCCGCCCTTGATGGGCACGTTGAGGTCCTCGCGGACCAGGACGCGCTCGCCGGCGACCTCGACGCCGCGGATCGACGCTTTCACTGGACGCAGGCGAGAGCTACAGCCGTTCGCCCATGTACGCGATGAGGTCGACCATCCGGCAGCTGAATCCCCACTCGTTGTCGTACCAGGAGACCACCTTGGCCCAGTTGTCGCCGAGCATCGAGGTCAGGGGCGCGTCGACGATCGAAGAGTGCGGATCGCCCTTCATGTCCGAGGAGACCAGCTGCTCGTGCTCGACCCGCAGGATCCCCTGCAGCTGACCGCCGGCGGCCTCCTCCATCGCCGCGTTGATGTCCTCCACGGTGGTCCCCCGCTCGAGCTCGACCGTGAGGTCGATGACCGAGACGTCGAGCACGGGCACCCGGAAGGACAGACCCTGGAAGCGCCCGCTCAGCTCGGGCAGCACCTCGGCCACGGCGCGGTTGGCGCCGGTCGAGGTCGGGATGATGTTGTCGGCCGCCGCTCGCGCCCGCCGCAGGTCCTTGTGGGGAAGGTCCTGCAGCCGCTGGTCGGCGGTGTAGGCGTGGATCGTGGTCATCATCCCCTTGGCCACGCCGAAGCTGTCGTTGAGGACCTTCACCACCGGCACCAGGCAGTTGGTGGTGCAGGACCCGTTGGAGACCACGCTGTGCTGCTGGGCGTCGTACCCCTGGTGGTTGACCCCCATCACGACCGTGTAGTCCTGGTTGGTCGCCGGGGCCGAGATGATCACCTTGCGGGCGCCGCCGCTGTCGATGTGGGCGCGCGCCTTGGTCGCGTCGGTGAAGAGGCCCGTCGACTCGACCACGATGTCGACGCCGAGGTCGCGCCAGGGCAGCGCGGCGGGATCCTTCTCGGACAGGAACTTGACCCTCTTGGCCCCCGCCACGATCGTGCTGTCCTCGACCGAGACCGGCTCCGAGAAGGTGCCGAGCGCGGTGTCGTACTTGAGCAGGTGGGCAAAGGTGGCGGCGTCGCCGAGGTCGTTGACGGCCACGATCTCGAAGCCGGCACCCATCGCGGTGGCCGCCCGATAGATGTTGCGGCCGATGCGGCCAAAACCGTTGATCCCGACCTTGACGGGCATGGGTCAGCCTCCCTTATCCAGCCGTTGCGACCTGTCCTACCAATCGTAGGCGGGACCGATCAGGCGCTGCGCTGGGTCTCGGCCTCGTTCCCGTCCGGGAGCGCGTCGGCCGTCTCGACCAGCCGCCGCAGGCGGTGGTTGATGGCCGACTTGGAGAGCTTCATCCGGTCCGCGAGCTCGGTCAGGTTGAGCTCGGGGTTGGCCTTTCGCGCCCGCGCCATCTCCTGGAGCGCGGGCGGCATCGTCTCCAGCCGGCCGGCGGTCCGGAGCTTGTCGATCGCCGCCACCTGCCGCATCGCCGACCCGATCGTCTTGTCGATGTTGGCGGTCTCGAAGTTGAGGCGGCGGTTGACCTGGCCGCTCACCTCGCGGACGACCCGCACCTTCTCGAACTCCATCACCGCGCGGCTGGCGCCGATCAGACCCAGCGCGCGGACGATCGCGTCGCCCTCCTTGAGGTAGACGACGTGGTGGCCGGCCCGCTCCATCATCCCGGCGCGGATGCCGGCGTCGTGCAGCAGCTTGAGGAGACCGGTCGCCCAGCCCAGGGTCGGCACCACCATCTCCAGGTGGTAGCGCCCGCTGGGGGCGTTGACCGAGCCGCAGCCGAGGAAGAAGCCGCGCAGCATCGCCTTGCGGTCGCAGGTCTGGTCGGGCAGCGCGCGTGCGGCGGGCTGGCTGAACATCTCGTCCAGGCCGGCCGGCAGCGGCAGCTCGATGAAGAAGGCCATCTGCTTGGCGCTGCGCACGGCCTGGTACTGGGCCTCCAGGCCGCCCATGATCCGGGCCAGCCGGACCACCTTCCGCGCCACCGTGTTGCGTAGGAGCGGGAAGTACGCCGCCTGTCCCGTCCCGCTGCGGATCAGCCGTCCGCGCGACGAAAAGAAGATGCCAAGCAGCTCGCTGACCTGGCAACAGGGCCGGGCGGGTGTGAGCCCGGCGAGCTCGGCTTTGACCTCGGCCGCGAAGGACGTGGGACCTTCCTCCCGATGGACTCCTCCCCCTGGTCCGCCGCACCCCAGTCTAGTAACAGCGGCCCAGCCTGTCACCTCCTCAGGTCGGATAATCAAAAACAGCGAGAGGGATGGCGACCGCAAAAGAGACAAGGCACGACGCGCTCGGGCTCGACCCCGAGCGGCTGCTCACGATGTACCGGCAGATGGTGACCGCGCGCGCCATCGACCGCCGGATGTGGGTCCTCAACCGGCAGGGCAAGGCGCCCTTCGTCATCTCCGGCCAGGGCCACGAGGCGGCCCAGGTCGGCGCCGCCGCCGCGCTCCGGCCCGGAGTCGACTGGCTCGTCCCCTACTACCGCGACCTCGCCTTCTGCATCGCGCTGGGAATGACGCCGCTCGACTTCATGCTCTCCGTCTTCGCGCGCAAGGACGACCCCAACTCGTCGGCGCGCCAGATGCCCTCCCACTTCGGCCTCAAGCGCGCCCGCATCGTCACCTCCTCGAGCCCGGTGGCGACCCAGATCCTCCACGCCGCCGGCATCGCCTACGCGAGCAAGGTGCGCGGCCTGGACGAGGTGGCGGTGACCTGCATCGGCGAGGGCGGCACCTCCAAGGGCGACTGGCACGAAGGCCTCAACTTCGCCGGCGTCCACAAGCTGCCCTTCATCTGCATCGTCCAGGACAACGACTACGCGATCTCGGTCCCCCACCGGCTGCAGATGGGCGTCGACAGCGTCGCCAAGCGCGCGACCGGCTACGGGATGTTCGGCGAGACGGTGGACGGCGGTGATGTGCTCGAGATGTACGAGGCGATGCGGCGCGCAGTCGAGCGCGCCCGCGGCGGCGAGGGCTCGACCCTGATCTGCGCCAAGGTCGCCCGCTTCACCTCCCACTCCTCAGACGACGACCAGCGCCGCTACCGCCCCCAGGAGGAGCTGGAGGCGCTGCTCCGGCGAGACCCGATCGAGCGCTTCCGCGCCTACCTGGCCGGCGAAGGGCTCCTCGGCGACGAGGAGGACGAGCGAATCCAGCAGGAGGCGACCACCGACGTCGACGCGGCCGTCAAGACCGCCGAGGCCGCCGAGCCGCCCGACCCGGCCACCATCCTCGAGCGCGTCTTCGCGGAGCACGGTTGATGGCGGTCAAGACCCTGATCGAAGGCGTCCGCGAAGCGCTCGACGAAGAGATGGCGCGCGACGAGCGGGTCTGGGTACTGGGCGAGGACGTGGGCAAGAAGGGCGGCGTCTTCCTCGCCACCGAAGGCCTCTATGCCAAGTACGGCGAGGCCCGCGTCCTCGACACCCCGCTCGCCGAGTCCTGCATCGTGGGGGTCGCGATCGGCTCCGCGATCAACGGCCTGATTCCGGTCGCCGAGATCCAGTTCGCCGACTTCATCCACCCGGCCTTCGACCAGATCGTGAGCGAGGCGGCGCGCATGCGCTACCGCTCCAACGGTGACTTCACCTGCCCGATCGTGATCCGCGCCCCCTGGGGCGGCGGCGTCCACGGCGGGCTCTACCACTCGCAGTCGGTGGAGGCCTTCTACGCCCACGTCCCGGGCCTCAAGGTGGTGATGCCGGCGACCCCGGAGGACGCCAAGGGCCTGCTCAAATCGGCGATTCGCGACCCCGACCCGGTGATGTTCTTCGAGCACAAGAAGACCTACCGGCTGATCAAGGGCGAGATCCCGGAGAGCGACTACCTGACCCCGATCGGCCCCGCCGCGGTGCGCCGCGAGGGCAGCAACCTCTCCTGCTTCGCGTGGGGGCTGATGCTGCACTACTGCCTGGAGGCGGCCGAGGCGGTGGCCCGGGAAGGAGTCGAGGTCGAGGTCGTCGACCTCCGGACCCTGCGCCCGCTGGACAAGGACTCGATCCTGCGCTCGGTCGAAAAGACGGCCAAGGCGATGGTCGTCCACGAGGACAACCTGACCGGCGGCTTCGGGGCCGAGATCTCGGCGGTGATCGCCGAGGAGGGCTTCGAGTACCTCGACGGCCCGGTGGTCCGCGTGTGCGCTCCCGACGTGCCGGCGATGCCCTTCAACAAGCCTCAAGAGGACGCGTTTCTGCCAAACCCGGAGCGGATCGCCGACGCGATGCGCAGGCTGGCTCGCTACTGACCGGTCCGGCTCCGGCGGTCGAGCCCGCCGAGTACGCGGCCCGGCGCGACGCCGTCGCGCACGGCATGCGGGCACTGGGCCTGGACGCGATCTGCGTCTTCTACCCGGCCCGCATCACCTATCTGACCGGCTTCCACTTCCTTCCCACCGAGCGCCCGGTGGCGGCGGTGATCGACCGCGAGGGCGCCTTCACGCTGGTCGTGCCGGCGGTCGAGAAGGAGCACGCCGAGAGCGTGCCCGCAGCCGAGGTCGAGGTCTACTTCGAGTACCCCGGCGAGAAGCCGCCCATGCGCTGGGTGATGGGACGCTTGCAGCGCCTGGGCGTGGCTCCGGAGCGGACGGGCGCCGACCACGACGGGGCCATCGAGTACTGGGGCTACCGAGGGCCGACGCTTACCGGCCTGCTGGGCACCCGCCCCGTCGACGTGGAGCCGGTGATCGAAGCGCTGCGCCGCGTCAAATCGCCCCGCGAGATCGAGTGCATGGCGTTCAGCTCGGACTGGGCCGGCCGCGCCCACCGCCGGATGCAGGACGCGATCCGCCCGGGCCGGACCGAGATGGAGTGCTACCAGCCGGCGGCGGCCGAGAGCCTGCGGGAGATCCTCCGCGAGGTCCCGGGCTGGCGGCCGCGCCGCTTTGGCGGCGGACTGGTCTGCTCCTTCGTCGGCGGCAAGAAGACCGCCATGCCCCATGGCTTCGTCCGCGGCCAGGGGCTGCAGGCGGGCGACGTCCTCGTCAGCGGCGCCGGCCTCGACGTCGACGGCTACAGCGCCGAGCTGGAGCGGACGATGGTCATCGGCGAGCCCTCAGCCGAGCAGCGGAAGGCTTTCGACGCGATGGTCGGTCTCCAGGACCGCGCCTTCGAGACCATGCGGCCAGGCGTCCGGATCGGCGAGGTCGAGCTGGAGGTGCTGGCCGAGGCTTCAGGGCTCGGGTACGCCGCCCGGCTCCGGCACCACGTGGGCCACTCGGTCGGCCTCGAGGTCCACGAAGCGCCGTTCCTCGACCGAGGGGAGACCGATCCGCTCGAGCCCGGGATGGTTTTCACCGTCGAACCGGGGATCTACCTGCCCGACCTGGGCGGCTTCCGCCACTCGGACACGGTCGTGGTCACCGACACCGGCTGCCGGCTGCTCACCGACTACCCGCGCGACCTCGACTCGCTGGTGATCCCGGCCTAAGCCCCGGCCCCACTCCGGTTTCCCGGGAAACCCGGACGCCTAGCCCGCCCGGCGGCTCGGGTGCGGTTGCAGAAACGCCCGCACCTCGGGCGAAAACCGCCGGAGCAGGCTCTCCGAAGCCTGCCAGTTGCCCTCCAGGCTCGGCCGCGTCACCCACTCCTCGAGCGCATCGCGCACCAGCTCCAGCAGCGGGTCGGCGGGCAGGCCGATCCGCGCCAGCTCGCCAGCGTTGGCGTCGAAGAACTCGCGGGTCGCATCCTCATAGGCGCGAACCAAGCGCCGCATCCGGCGCGTGGCGGTGGCTCCGCGGTGCCCAGCCCTGATCGCCCGCAGCTGGTCACCTTTGGCCTCCCAGAGCTCGCGCGTCAGCTCCGACGTCGCCGCCGCCAGCTGCGAGGAAAGGACGCGAAGCTGGTTGATCCGGTCGGCGTGCACCCGCTCCACCCACCGGCGCCGCGCTTCGGCGTTGCCCAGGCCGCAGCGCGGATAGAAGCCGGTCAGGCGGCCTGACAGAGTGCCCACCTGCAGGTGGCGGCACGTCTTCAGCGTCGCCAGCGGCCGGTACTGCATGTCGAGCGCGACGTAATCCGTCTCGCCATATGCCGGACAACGGTCGAAGCCCTCCGGAAACGGACGCTCAAACGGGCACACGTCGTCAGGGCGGGCCATGCAGTGTGAAGCGTGAGGCTCGACCCACGCGGAAGCGGCAACTTTCCTGTGAAGGG
>DASUWN010000140.1:0-4379 GCA_036378395.1 Candidatus Dormiibacterota bacterium
GATGGCTGCCAGCACCTCTTCCATGGCCGCCCGGGCGGCGATCAGCGGGGCGGGGTCGGTGGTGACGATCCGCGTCCGGCAGCCGAGCGCGCGGCCGTCCGCGATTCCGAACTCGGGCGTCACGCGGCCGGGCCGGCGGCCAGCGTCGCGGTCGCGGTGTGGCTGCCGGTGGCGTTGACCCAGGTGACCTTGACGCTCTGGCCGGGCTGGTGGACGTGCAGCGCCGAGCCGAGGCCTTCCGAGGACGTGATCGGCTGCCCGTTCACGGCCACGATCACCGAATACTGGCCGAGGCCGATCGAGGCCGCCGGCGCACCCGGCACCACGCCGACCACCAGCGCGCCCTCGGTCACGGCAACCCCCAGCTGAGCCGCCGCGCCGGCGCTGAGATTGGTGACCTGCACGCCCAGATAGGCGGGCACGCCGTAGACGATTGCCGAGCTGGGGACGCCTGCCCGCATCTGGTTGACGATCCCGATCGCCGTACCGCTCGGGATCGCGAAGCCGATGGTCGAGGTCTGCTGGCGCCTGCTCGAGGACTGGCCGGCCGTGATCATGCCCACCACCTGGCCGCTGTCGTTGACCAGCGGGCCGCCCGAGTCACCGGGGCTGATGGCGGCGTCGGTCTGGATCATTCCGGTCAGCTGCTCGGGCGTGCTGCCGGGGCCGTCGCTGGCGGTGATCGACTGGTCGAGCGCGGTGATGGTGCCGTCGGTGATGGAGGGGGCGCCGCCGCGGCCAAAGGCGTTGCCGATCGCGGTCAGGTGCTGGCCGACGGCCAGCTTCGAGGAGTCGGCGAACGAGACGGTGGGCAGGTTGGCGACGTTTTCGACCTGGATCAGCGCGATGTCGCCGGTGGCGTCGGTCGCCATGACGCGGGCGTTGTAGGTCCCCGGGTGGTTGGGGATGCTGACCTTGATCTGCGTTGCGCCCTGGACGACGTGGTTGTTGGTCACGACCTCGCCGTTGGCGGAGACGATCATGCCCGTCCCCGCGGCCTCGCCGTTCTGCGTCACGCCCTGGATCACGGTGTTGATGTCGACGACGGCGGGCCTGACCTTGTCGATCGCATTCGCAGTCGAGGTGCCGCCGGCGGAGACGGGATTCTGCAGGCTGATCGTGGCGTTGGGTGCGGTGTGCTGCGCCTGAGCGTGCTCGATGCCGAGCCCGACCAGCGCTCCGCTCGTCATCAGAACCAGGCCGGCGAGGAGCGAGAGCGCGGCGAAGAGGAAGCGCGAGTGGCCCGGAGGGTTTTGAGGCACGGGGTTCAAGGGGGAAGGTTCCGCGGGGAGGCCCTCTTTTCGTGGGGGAGGGCCCCCCACCCCCTCCGAGGCCACTGGCACCAGCTCAGTCAGGGTCGGATCGTACGGCGGCATTGGTTCGATCATCGGCAGCCAGCTTTGGAGCGACTGCAGAGAAATCTGGGAGTTTTGTAAGAAGCTTGAGCGCCAGCACCGGGCACTGGTTCACCGCTCGGCGCGCGTGCTCCAGCAGGTGATCGGGCACCGGCCCGGGAGCGATGATCGGGTAGCCCCAATCGTCCAGCCGCACCAGCTCCGGCGCCAGCTCGGCGCAGAGCGCGCTGCCGTCGCAGCGGGTGCGGTCGATCCAGAGCTCGTAGGACTTCCGGCTCACGCTGCCCTCGCCGCCGCCGCGAACTCGGCTTCGAAGAGCCTCAGCGCCGAGCGCAGAAAGGTCACCGCCCCGTCCGGGTGCTTACAGGCGCCGCGGCCCTGGACCATGTCGCTCCAGTGCCTGAGGTTATGTAGGTCGTTGGCCTGAGGCAGGCGGGAGGCTATCCGGGCGCACGCGTCGGCCAGGCTGCGCAGCCCGAAGAAGCAGGGACCGCACTGGGCGGCGCTCTCCGAGGCCAGCCGCGCCATCACCCGGGCGGTGGCGCCGACCGCATCCGCGTTCTCCTGCAGGACCCACACCACGCCACAGCCCAGCGAACCGCCGGCGGCGCGCAGGCGGTGCGGGTCGAGGGTCATACTGCTGGCCTCCTCGAAGCCGACCCAGCCACCGAAGTAGCCGCCCATCAGGACCGCCCGCGGCTGCCCATGGCGGCCGGAGAGCTCGAGCACTTCCGCGACCGTGGCTCCGATCGGCACCTCGACCACGCCAGGCCGCGCCACCGCGCCGCCCAGGGTCAGCAGCAGGCTGCCCGCCGGCCGGCCGCGCGCGATCAGGGCGGCTTGAGCGAGCGTTTCCACGTTCTGGACCAGGGTTGGCCGGCCGCCGACCCCGCTTTCGAAGGGCCGCGGCGGAATCGCGGTGGGAGCCGCCACCCCCTGGTTGAGAAAGTGGACGGCGGCCGACTCCTCGCCGGCGATGTAGCTCTTGGGCGCCTCGACCAGCTCGAGCCGGCCGCGCTCGAAGCTCGGGCGCTCTCTGATCGCGCGCCGCATCGCAAGCACCGCGCGCCGGTGCTCCTGGCCGGCATAGAGGATCGCCCGACCCGCGCCAACCGACTCGGCGGCGATCAAAGCGCCGTCGATGACGAGGTGGGGTCGCTTCTCCATCAGCATCGCGTCCTTACGGCTGAGCGGCTCGCCCTCGGCACCGTTGGCGATGACCACGGCGTCGCCGCCCGCGCGCTCAGCGACAGCGCGCCACTTGCTGGCGGTCGGGAACGAGGCTCCGCCCCGGCCGGTGAGCCCTGCGGCCTCGAGCAGCCCGAGCACGTGGGAGCCACCCGGCGGCCGCGAACCGTGTAGCTCGGGACTGGAAAGAAGACCCATCACCGGGAGGGGCCTCGCGTCACGCGCTGGCGAAAGTCGCCGCGCGGCTCGGACAGCGGATCGCGCGGCGGCAGCAGGAGGCGCGCGGCCACCGAGAAGCCGACCGCGCCCACGCAGCCGCCTACGACCAGCCACATCCAGAGCTGCCCGCTGTCGGTGCCGGTGCCCAGGCCGTGTGCGGCGGCGACCGGCCAGCAGCCGTAGGCCAGCCAGTGGATCGCCCGCCAAACCCGCAGGCCGATCTGCCGGCGGATCAGGCTGCTGACGGTGATGGCGAGGAGCAGCTCGAAGGCGACCACGCCCAGCCCCAGCCAGAAGGTTCGGTAGTAGGAGCTGAAGGGAACGATCGCCGCCAGCCAGCCCAGGCTGGTGAAGGGGTCGACCACCGCGGTGACGATGTGGACGCCGAGGAAGACGAGCGCCAGCAGGGAGACGTTGCGGTGCAGCCCCTGCGTGAGGAAGCGCGGCCAGCCCGCGGTCTCGAACCTATGCACGTTGAGGATGCCGAGGACGACCACGGCGGACAGCAGCACCAGGCTGACGGCGCCGGCGCCGCGCGTTGAGTACCAGAGGAGAGTGTTGTTCACTGGTGGTATCCACGATGATTCCCGAGCGCCTGAAGTACAGCCTGGGAGCAGGCTGGGAAGTTATTGGGGAGGCGAGCTCAGGGAGTTCTCAGCATGTCTTCAGGACAGCTGGATTAGGTTTGGGCAGGCTCGGTTTGTGACACCTCAAACTCCCCTCACCCCCGAGGCACGGGACGCTGCGGTGCGGCGCCTTCGCGCCATGACCTTCGGCATCTTCGCGGCCGCGGTCGGGGGCGCCTCGATCCTGGCCGGCATCGCCGCGGCCACCATCCCGGGCAGCGCGGCCTCGCCCGCGGCTACGCCGGCGCCCTCGAACTCGGCGGACGACAGCGCGTCGACACCGGCGGCGACGCCTACGCCCGCTCCCGCCTCAACGCCGGTGTCGATCCCGACGACGGTGCCGATCGTCGTGTCGGGCGGCTCCCGGCACCACTAACCGACCTTGATCGACCTGGTCGCGGCCAGCAGCTCGTCGGGTGCGACCTGCCCGGTCGCGACCCCGGAGCGGACCTTGACCTCGAGCGCGCGCCGCACCGCCTCGGCGATGTCGGCGCCGCTGTAGCCCTCCGAGGCCAGCACCAGCCGCTCCCAGTCTTCCGGCATCGGCGGCTGGAACAGCTCGCGGCTGGCGGTGCGCGAGGCGCGCGCCAGGTGGACGTCGAAGATCGCGCGCCGGCCCGCCGGACCGGGTAGCGGGACCTCGACCTGCCGGTCGAAGCGCCCGGGCCGCCGGATCGCCTCGTCCAGCGAGCCGGGTCGGTTGGTGGCGGCGACCACGATCACGCCCGGGGTTGAGGAGAGGCCGTCCATGTTTTCGAGGAAGGTCGAGACCAGGCGGTGGGTCACCTCGTGGGCAAACTCGCGCGTTGGCGCCAGGGCGTCGATCTCGTCGAAGAAGAGCACCGAAGGCCGCTCCCGGCGCGCCCAGTCGAACGCCTCCTGGAGGCGCTTCTCGGCCTCGCCGTACCACTTGGAGACCACGTCGGTGGCGCGGACGTGGATGAAGTGGGCACCCGACTCCCGGGCCAGCGCCCGAGCCAGCATGGTCTTC
>DASUWN010000141.1:0-2537 GCA_036378395.1 Candidatus Dormiibacterota bacterium
TCGGGCCGGCCGGTCCAGAGCCAGGTCCGCCTGCTCGCCACCCAGCGCGGCCTCCTCCGGGTCGACGCCGGCATCCTCCACGACCTCAACCACCTCCCGTCGGTGGCGGTGTTCACGCGCTTCGACGGCCAGGCGGTCGAAGCCGGCGAGGAGGTGGCGGGCGCCAAGATCACGCCGGTCGCGGTGCCGGCGGCGGTGCTCGACGAGGCCGACACCATCCGGGCGCGGCGCGGCCAGGCGGTGCAGGTGCTGCCCTTCAAGCCGCTGCGGACCGCCATCGTCGTGACCGAGCGGCTCAAGCCGCGCGCCCGCCAGATGTTCGCCGAGGCGGTGACGCGCAAGCTCGGCTGGTACGGCGCCCAGCTGCTGTGGGTGCGCGAGGTGCCCCGCTCGGGGAGGGCGGTCCACGACGCCTATGCGTCAGCCCGGCGCGACGCGGCGGAGCTGATCGTGTTCGCCGGCGCCTCCTCGATCGATCCGCTCGATGCCGCCTACGAAGAGCTCATCCACGCGGGCGGCAGTGTGGTGCGAATGGGGGCGCCGTCGCACCCCGGTTCGATGCTCTGGCTCGGCCGCCTGGGCGGCGCGCCCGTCCTCGGCGTGGCCTCCTGCGCCGGCTTCGGCAAGAACACATCGCTCGACCTGGTGCTCCCCTACGTCTTCGCTTACGGCCGGGCCGAGGCCGAGGACCTGATCCAGCTCGGGCACGGTGGGCTGGTTGAAGCCGCCGCCGGACGGACCTTTCCGCCCTACACCTGAGGTATCACCCGCAGCCGCGGCAGCTCGAGCTCGGGCCAGCTCTCGGCCGCTTCGAGGCGCGCGCGGTTGGCGTCCGTGGCCGCGACCAGGGCCGCGAGGTCGAGACCGTGCCGTGCCGGAAGGCAGGGCCGCAGCAGGTCGGCGCCGCTGCGCCACTTGTTGAGGGCGCCGCGCCGGTTGCGGCGGCTGTAGTGGAGGTTGCCTGCCGCAATCTGGATCAGGCCCTTGTAGAAGCCGCGGTCGGGTCCGTGGCGGTCGGGCGTCCAGGCTTCCTCCCAGGCCTCGTGGGCGTCCCAGTAGTGGCCGGCGTTGTAGAGGTCGAAGCCGCGCCGGACCTCGGGCGGGATCACGCTCGGGACGCGGCTAGCATCCCCGCCGCCACCAGCAAGCCGCCCGCGAGCAACCCGATCGACACCTCGCCATGGAACAGGACCTGCGCCAGTCCCACGCCGACCAGGGGCTGGAGCAGGAAGGGCACCGCCGCCGAAGCTGCCGGGGCCACCGCCACGCCTCGGTACCAAGCCCACCAGCCGAGCGCGGTCGCGCCCAAGCCCAGATAGACCAGCGCCAGGACGCCACCCGGGCTGACGTGCACAGTGGCGCCCAGCGCCAGCTCGATCAGCGCCGCCACCAGCACCAGCGGCAGCGCCCAGAGGCTGGCCCCCGTCGTCACCGCCAGAGCACCGCGCTCACGCACCAGTCGGGCGCCGCCGACGGTGAACAGAGCCCAGCTCAGGCTGGCGGCGACCAGGAGCAGATCCCCCAGCACCGAACCGCCGGGGTGGAGGCCGGCGATCAGCAGCGCGCCCGCGATCCCCAGGGCGATTCCGAGCCACTGCAGCAGGCGCGTCGGCTCGTGCAGGACGAGGGGCGCCAGCAGCGCCACGAAGACGGGCGTCATCAAGGTCAGCAGGCTGCCGGTGGCGGCGCCCGCGAGCAGCGTCCCATAGGACTGGACGAGGACGGTGACCGCCACCAGCGCGCCGAGGCCGGCCAGCCGTGGCTCGCGAATTCCTGGCAGCCGCCGCAGCACCGCGACCAGGGCGGCGGCGCCGATCGCCAGGCGCACAAAGCTGACGGTGACGGGCGGCAGGCGATCTTGAAAGGCGAGCTGGCTGACTACGTAGAGGCCTCCCCAGAGAGCGGCGGCCAGCGCGGAGAAACCCAAGAAGGCTGAATCTACAATCGCCCGGTGGAACCGGGCGTGGCCGAATACCGGCGCGTCAACCTCTCGAGCGACCCCATCTACCGCTACATCCGCATCACCAAGGGCGGCCCGGGCGGCACGCCGGGGCGCGTCTCCGAGCAGGACCTGATCGACAACCGCTGGCTCCAGCGCCTGCGCCGGATTCACCAGCTGCAGAGCGCGTGGTGGGTCTTCGCGACCGCCGAGCACTCCCGCTTCCAGCATTCGCTGGGAGCCATGCACCTCGCCGGCGAGTGGGTCCGCCACCTCTATCCCACCCTCCGCGACGTCCACGCCGACGTCCCTTCCGAGGCGGTCGTCGTGGAGACGCTGCGGCTGGCCGGACTGCTCCACGACGTCGGCCACGGTCCCTTCGGGCACTTCTTCGACGAGAACTACCTGGCGCCTTGGGGTATCGACCACGAGGTGATCGGCCGCCGCCTGATCCAGCACGAGCTGGGGGAGCTGATCGCCGGCATCGGCGCCAGTCCCTACGGCGACTTCGAGCCCGGCGAATCCATCGATCCGCGGTCAGTCGCCTACCTGATCTCGGGCGAGGAGCTCGAGGACTTCGACCCGCCCGGCTGGCTGT
>DASUWN010000142.1:0-7749 GCA_036378395.1 Candidatus Dormiibacterota bacterium
TTTCGAAAAACCGGGGCTTGGGGGGGCGTTCGGTGGGCGCATCCGCCGGCCAATGCGGAGGGCGGCTGATCAGAAGGCCAGCGACTTGACGACCACCGGCACCACGCCCGCGGGCTCGAGCCGGTTGCCGACGTCGATGAAGTCCAGCTCCTGGACGTCGAGACCGTCCAGTGCGATGACCTGGGCCGAAGGCGCGAACTCCTCGGTCAGCACGGCACCCAGCGAGCGGCCGACGTCGGCGTCGAGCGCGAGCACGAGCGGGACGCCGGCGGCCAGGGTGCGAGGCAGGGCGGCCGCCAGCGCCGCTGCCAGCTCCCGCAGCGCCGAGTAGCGCGGCTCGCCCTCCCAGCGTAGAGCGACCGCCAGCGGCTGCTCGCCTTCGACCAGGTCCAGCCGGCGTAGGGCCTCCGGGATCGCGCCGGTGCCGGCGCCGGCGCGGGCGTCGACGACAGGCAGGTTGCGCAGCGGGAGCACCTCGCGGGCGGCCACGTGGACCGTGTTCCCGGAGAGCTGGACCGTGAATTGGGAGGCGCCGGTGACGGTCGCCCGGATGCCCACGGCCGGCTCGTCCAGCGCACCACCGAACCGCCCCGTCCGGGCGGCCTCGAGCAGCGCCGCGCCGAGCTCGGGGCCGGCGTCTCCGAAGCGCCGCGTCTCGCGGCCGTAGATGTACTCGGCCACGCCGCCGGAGAAGGTCACGAAGTCGGGCTTCGACCCTACCGCGAGCGGCGCGGTGACCAGCTCGGGCACGCGGTCGCCGGCGGCCGCCCCGACGATCGCCTCGACCATCTCGCCGACCGGCTCCGAGCGCCGGCCGCCGGCCTCCAGCGCGGCGACGCTGACGACCTCGCCGCCCCCGATCAGCGCCAGCTTGGTCGTCCCGCCGCCGGCGTCCACGTGCAGCCAGGTGCACTCCGGCCGGTCTCGAGAGCGACGCACTGCGCCCGAGCCGTGGGCGGCCAGGATCGCCTCCAGATGGTGGCCGGCGGAGGCGCAGACGAAGCCGCCGCAGACGCGCGCGAACAGGTCGGCGATGGCGCGCGCGTTGGGCTTGTCGAGGGCGAGACCGGTCAGGATCACGGCCCCGGTGTCGACCTGCTCCGGGCTCAGGCCGGCTGCGGCATAAGCGTCGGTCACGAACCGCTCCAGCGCCTCGGCGTCGATCAGGCCGTCGGGTGAGAACGGCGTCAGGAGGATCGCCGAGCGCTGCAGCACCTCCCGCTCGACGACCACGAACCGGCTCGAGAGCGACTGCGCCAGCCGCTCCAGCAGCAGCCGCGAAAAGAGCAGGTGACTGGTCGAGGAGCCGATGTCGACGCCCACGCTGAGCAGCTCGACGTGGTCGAGCTCCCAGGTCAGCGGGCGCTCGACAGCACCTCCTCCATCTTGGATTCGATCCCACGCCGGCGCAGCTCGTCGAGATAGATGGAGTGGATGCGCGGGTCCTGGTCCTCGTACTCGATCTGCCGGCCGCCGTCCTTGAGGCTCACGTCCATGCCCTTGAAGGTCCGCCGCTTGTCCTCCGAGAAGGGATAGCGCAAGCCGCCGAAGGCCACCGCCAGGTAGCGCGCGGGCTCGGGGCTGACGTTGAAGTGCTGGTGGAACATCATGTCGGGCGGCGCGTACACCGACCCGTGCTTCCAGTCGACGCGCACGAAGTCCTCGTCGCCCTCGTACCAGAGCAGCGTGTAGCCCTCGCCCGTCACCGGATAGATGTGGAAGTCGGCGCCGTGCCGGTGGCCCTTTTTATAGGTCCCGACCGGCATCTCGGAGATGTGCGCGTGCATGGTGCCGTCGGCGAGCACGAACATGATGTTGCTGCCGCCGGCCCCGCGCGCCTGCCAATCCTGGAGCTTGAAGGAGGCCAGGTCGGGGACAAAGTTGGTCTCCCATTGGTGGCGCCCGGGGCGGACCGGCAAGAAGCGGCCCTCGCCCTGGAAGTGGTCCGGCGGACCGAAGCGCTCGGGGAAAGTCCAGTCGTTGGCGAACACGAAGTCGAGGTCGTGGAAGGCCTTCAGGACCAGCGGCAGATTGGTGGTCGCGACCATCCGCGCCCGCCGCGATCCGCTGCTGTTGAAGTGCTGGTAGCGGCCGTTGAGCGGCAGCGCGAAGAGGCTCTTCGGCCCCCACTCGAAGGATCGTTTTTCGCCCGAGGGGAGCTCGACCGTGGTGCTGCCGTGCCCTTCGAGCACGTAGACGACCTCCTCGAAGAGGTGCTTCTGAGGGGACGTCTCGCCGCCCGGCGGCATCTCCAGCACGTAGCTGTCGAGGAAGTCGCCGCGGCCTTTGACCAGTGCGTAGGCACCCAGTGCGCCGAGCCGGGCCCAGGGCTCGACCTCCACCGTGAGCAGGTCGAGGCCGAAGTCCTCGACGATCGGGATCCCCTCGGACTCGATGAAGTCGCGGTGGGGATCGATCAGGTAGCGCGCTTCGCTGTCGTTGTCCAAATCTCGACCATCCTTGCATCTGGCTCGACGCCGCTCTCGCGGAGCGCGGCTTCGAACGTCTGGCGGATCCGGGGATCCTCGTCTTCGTATTCGATCTGCCGGCCGCCCATGCTGAGGCTGCGGTCAACGCCGTCGCCGAACAGCCCGCGCTTGTCGGCGCTGAAGGGGTAGCGGATGCTTCCGTAGGCAACCGCCAGGTAGCGCGAGGGGGCGGGGGCGGTGTTGAAGTGCTGGTGGAAGACCTGGTCGGGCGGCGCGTAGACCCAGCCGTGGCGCCAGTCGATGCGCGTGTAGTCCGCATCGCCCTCCCGCCAGAAGAGCGAGTAGCCGTGCCCGGTGACCGGGAAGATGTGGAAGTCGGGGCCGTGCCGGTGCGCCTTCTTGTAGGTGCCGACCGCGAGCTCTGACAGGTGGGCGTGCATGGTGCCGTCGGCGAGCACGAACTTGATGTTGGCGCTCCCCACCCCGCGCTTGTCCCACGGCTGCAGCTCGAAGGCCCGCAGGTCGGGGACGAAGTTGGTCTCCCACTGATGACGGCCCGGCCGGACGGGATGGAGGCGGCCCTCGCCGCGAAACCAGCCCTCCTCGCCGACCCGGTTGGCGAAGCTGGCCGGGTTATCGAAGACGAAGTCGATGTTGTGGAAGGCCTTGAGCACGAGCGGGAGGCTGGTCACCGCGGCCAGCCGGGCGGGCTCGCGGCCGCTGGTGTTGAAGTGGCGGTAGCGCGCGTTGAGCGGCAGCGCAAAGAGGCTGCCGGTCCCCCACTCGAACCCGTGCGAGCGTCCGTCGACCTCGATGCTGGTGCCGCCGCGGCCGGCGATGACGTAGCAGACCTTTTCGAAGAGGTGCCGCTGGGGCTCGGTCTGGCGGCCAGGAGCCAGCTCGACCAGCCAGCAGTCGACGAAGTCGCCGCGACCTTCCAGGTGGACCAGCGCGCCCCGGGCTCCGAGCCGCGGCCAGTCGCCGGTTTCGAGTGCGGTCAGGTCGAAGCCGAAGCCAGTGTGAACCGGCACTCCCTCGGCCGCCGCCCAATCGGCGTAGGGGTCCAGGAGGAAGCCGGCTGCCTGACCGCTAGCCGCCAAGCTTCCGGTCGTTGGCGCTTTTCACGAAGGAGGGGTCGAGGGTCTTGCTGACGTCGTAGCTGGCCAGCTTGGAGTTCGTCTTCTTGAGGACGTCGATCGCGGGCTGGTACTGCTCGGGCCGCGGATAGGGGTACTGCGGGAAGACCTCCTGCGTGTAGAAGGTGTAGGAGCCGTCGAGCAGAGCCTGGTCGGTGATCTTCTCCCACTTGGTCAGGACGCCTTCGGCGAAGGCCTTGTCCTTGTGGATCCGGGCCAGCGTCTCGACCAGTGCGTCGATGTAGGCCTGCACGACTGCCTTGTGCTGCCTGGCGTAGGTGCCGGTGGTCGCGACCACGGTGTTGGCCGCCGGCAGCTTCTGCTTGGCGAGGTCGTAGATGCTGTGGAAGCCCTGCTGGTCGAGGGTGGTCGACTCGGGGGGCTGGCTGACGCCGCCCTGGATGGCGCCCGAGCGCAGCGCCGCCACCCGGTTGGCGGCGGAGCCGGTCTCGACGATGGTGACGTCTTTGGCGGGGTCGAGCCCGTTCTTGGTGAGGGCGGTGCGGGTCGCGATGTCAGCCGAGCCGCCGACCTTGCTGACGCCGACCTTCTTGCCCTTGAGGTCGTTGAAGGAGCTGATGCTGGTGGGAACCTCGAAGACATAGGGAAATACGGGGACCAGGTTGGCGACGATCACCAGGTCGCCGCCGCCGGCCGCGGCGCTCACCACCTCGGAGCCGCCCAGCTGCGCGATCTGGACCTGGCCGGAGAGGAGCGCGGCGACGCCGTTGGCGCTGGCGATCGAGGTCAGCGTGACGTCGAGGTTGTGCTTCTTGAAGTAGCCGCCGTCGGCGGCGCCCCAGGGGGCGAGCTCGTCGGGGATGACCTCGGAGTAGGAGACGGAGAGGGCGGTGGGGGCGTTGGGGGAGGGTGAGCCGGCGGTGGTGGAGGTGCCGCCACAGGCGGCGGCGAGCAGGGCGATCAGGAGGGGGAGCGCTGCCCGGCGGAGGTTTGGTACGAACATCAGCCCGTTACCTTAGTCCGAATCGGGGACTTTTTCCAGAAATCCGGGCCAACCGAGGCCCGTATAAGCCCGAGTTTCTGGAAAAACCCGGTGGGGGCGGGGGTTAGAGCTTGGGGAGGCTGACCGTGAAGCGGCTGCCCCGGCCGAGCCGGGACTCGACCAGGATCTCGCCGTGGTGGCGGCGGACGAGCTCGCGCGAGAGGTAGAGGCCGAGGCCGGTTCCGCTGATGTTCGAGTGCTCGTCGCCGGCGAAGCGGCCAAACCGGGTGAACAGCGTGGGCATGTCCTCGGGCGCGATCCCGATTCCCTCGTCCTGGACGCTGACGAAGGCCCGGGTCGAGCTCTCCGTGAGAGTGACGCCCAGGCTGCCGCCCGAGGGCGAGTACTTGATCGCGTTGTCGAGCAGGTTGCCGACCACGATCTCGAGCCGCGCGACATCGCCCACGACCGTCACCGGGTGCCGGGGAAGCTCGACGTTCAGCCGGTGCTCGGGCAGCAGCTGCAGCCGCTTGGAGTCGACCGCGCTCCGGACCACGTCGCGGAGGTCGACCTTCTCCAGCGCCAGCGCGAGCTTGCCGTCTTCGAGGCGAGCGGTCTCAAGCATCTGCTCGACCAGCCCTTCGATCTGGCGGACCTTGCCGATCATCACCGGGAGCACGGAGGAAAGCCGGGTGGCGTCGATGGAGCCGTCCTCGAACAGCGACAGGTAGCCCGAGATGACGGTCAGCGGACCCCGCAGCTCGTGCGAGGCGAGATTGAGGAACTCGCCCTTGACCTTTTCCAGCTGCGCCATCCGCTCCGCGTACTCGCGGGCCTGGGCGGCCTTGTCCCGCTCCTGCTCGAGCTGGCGGTCCTCCTCCTCCTTGCGGTCGGTCATGTCACGGGTGACCTTGGCGAACCCGCGCAGCGTGCCGGTGTCGTCGAAGAGCGCGGTGATGACGACGTTGGCCCAGAACATGGTGCCGTCCTTGCGGACACGCCAGCCCTCGTCCTCGAAGCGGCCCTCGCGAGTCGCGGCCACCAGCTCCCAGTCCGGCTTTCCGGCGCGGACGTCCTCCTCTGGGTAGAAGGTGGAGAAGTGGCGGCCGATGATCTCGGCCGCGCGGTAGCCCTTGATCCGAGCCGCGCCCTCGTTCCAGCTGGCGACGTTGCCCTGGGGGTCGAGGAGGAAGATCGCGTAGTCGCGAACGTTGTCGACGAGCAGCCTGAGCAGCTCGGCGTCGGTCTGACCCTCAATCGCGGTCGCCGAAGCTCGATCTTTCGTGACCGTGGTTCTGTCTGGTTTTGCCATCGCGCCCGTATTTTGCCGGTTCAGGTGACGCGCCGCGCCAGCCAGCGGCGGCGGATCGCGGGCACCACGCCCTCCGGCAAGAACAGCATTACCAGGATGAGTACGAGTCCGTACACCGCGTAGTTCAGCTCGGCCGGCGCGTGGAGCGGCATCCCGGGCTCGGAGCCGAGCGACTGGAGGACCTGCGCCAGCACGTAGATGCTCGCCGATCCGATCACCGGGCCCCAGACCACGGCCACGCCGCCGACCGAGGCCATGACCAGGAACTGGATCGAAAGCAGGATCGGAAAGGAGCCGGGCGCGATGTAGGAGACGAAGAACCCGTAGACCGCTCCCGCCAGTCCGGCGTAGCCCGCGGCCAGGGCAAAGACCTGGAGCTTGTAGCGGGCGACCGGCACCCCGGAGGCCAGGGCGGCCGCTTCCGACGTGGCCAGCGCCCGCAGCCCGCGGCCGGGACGGCTGGCGACCAGGTTCCGCGTCAGCAGCAGGACGCCGGCGGTCAGGAGCCAGGTCAGGTAGGCGTAGCCGAAGGCGCGGTGGTCGACCGGAATCCCGACGCCGGCGACGTTGAGGTCGGGGATCGCGGTGAGCCCGGTGTCGCCGCCGGTCAGTTCGCGGTCCTGTCCGATCAGCGAAAGGACGATGAGCTGGAAGGCTAGCGTGGCGAACGCCAGGTAGTGGCCGCGCAGCCGCAGCACCGGCATGCCGATCAGGGCGGCCACCAGCCCGGTGAAGACCGGTGCCAGGAGCAGCGCCAGGAGCGGGGGCAGGATCGAGTGGCGGGCGAGGATGCCCGCGAAGTAGGCGCCGATCGCGTAGAAGGCGCCCTGGCCGAGCGAGACCTGGCCGGCGAAGCCCTGGAGCAGCGTGAGCCCGGCGACCACGATGATCGACAGCCCGATGAAGACGTAGATGGTCAGCTGCGCGTCATAAAGGAAGAGGGGCAGCACCAGCGTCGCCAGCGCGACGGCGGCGGTCAGCCAGAAGCCGATCGAGCGGGCTTTCACTCGGCGCCTTCGGGCTCCCGGCTGGCGCGATAGATCATGATCGCCAGGATCAGCACCAGCGCCACGCCGCTCTGCAGCGACGCGTAGCGTGAGTAACCCGCGACCAGGGCCTCGGCCACTCCCAGCACCAGGCCCCCGACCAGGGCGGTGCCCGGGCGCAGGAGGCCCCCGAAGATGGCGGCGGCGAAGCCGTTGATCGCGATCGCGACGTCGGAGTCGAACTCGACCGGCTGCAGCGGCGTCAGCAGGACCCCCGCCACTCCGCCCAGCGCCCCGCCGATCGCGAAGGCGATCAGGCCCATGCGGGTGACGTTGATGCCGACCAGGCGGGCGGCGTGCGGGTTGCTGTAGCAGGCGGTCAGCGCCTTGCCGAGGTAGGTGCGGTCGAAGAAGAACATGAGTCCGGCAAACGTCACCGCGGTGACCCCGACGATCAGCACGTACTGCCACTGCATGGTCGCGCCGGCCACCGAGAGCTGGCCCTGGAGCATCGAGAACGAGAGCGGACCGTCGCCCCAGAAGAAGATCACGAGGGCGTAGGAGAGGACGCCGACGCCGAGGGTGACGATCAGGGAGGCGAGGGGTGGGATCCCGGGCCGGCCGATCGCGAGCACGCCCACGCCGAGGCCGACCAGTGCGGCGATGGCGACGGCGAGGATCTCGGCCAAGCCGTGGGGGACGCCGTGGTCGAGCAGCGAGTAGCAGGCCATCCCAGCCAGGACCGAGAAGACGCCCTGGGCGAAGTTGACGACGCGGGTGACGCGGTGGATGACGACGAAGCCGGTGGCGACCAGGGCGAAGGCGGCGCCGGTGGCGATGCCGGCGGAGACGACGACGAGGAAGAAGGTCAAGCGGTCGCCTCGGTGGCGCCGCCGAGGTAGGCGGCCTGAACGGCGGGGCTGCGCCGGAGTTCGGAGGTGGG
>DASUWN010000143.1:0-7397 GCA_036378395.1 Candidatus Dormiibacterota bacterium
CTGTCAACGTATTTCTATTACGAGACACTAGAGTTGCCTGTAACGGTTGGATGGGCTGCAGGCCGCAGGCGCGGCAGCCCGGCGTTCCAGACGGCCGGAGTCAAGGAGAGGGTGGTGGCGCTAGGAGGAGCGCAGCTGAAGCTGCGTGACGACGCGGCGCCAGGCCCCTCGACGCCGACTTCAGCGCCGCAGGCGCCCGGCCGGCTGGGACGTCGGATGCGGTCCATCTAGCCGGTACAGGCAACTAGCCCCATTCCAAGGCAGCGGCGGACCACGTGTAGCCAGTGCCGGCCGCCAGCAGCAGCACTACCGATCCGGGCTCGACCAACCCGGCGGCGATCCCCCGCTCCAGCGCGATGCCCTGGTCGGCGGACTGGCAGTGGCCGGTGTCGTCGAGGTAGACGCTCGACTCCGCTTCCAGTCCGTAGAGCACGGCGTCGTGCATCGACCGCTTCATGTGGGTCACGGCGACGAAGTCGGGGCGGCGGCCATCGAGCGCGCGCCGGCCGACCTCGATGAAGTTGTCGAGTGAGACCTCAAGGCGCTCGCGCATGCCCTCGGGATCGGGCACGCCGAGCGCGTTGGCGCCGGTGCCGAAGGCGTCCGCTGAGGGCCCGAAGGCGGAGCCGCCGCCCCACATCACCACGTCCCGCGAGCAGCGGGCGTCGGTCTTGAAGGCGGACCCGAGCAGCCGGTTGCGGCCGTCTCGCAGGACCAGCAGGGCTGAGGCGCCGGCGCCGAAGTTGTTCATGAACCGGGAGCGCGGGTTGCGATAGTCGATGAGGTCGTTCTCGCGGGCCGCGCCGACTACCAGCGCGCTGCGGAGCGAGGCGTCCTCGGCCATCATCCCGCTCACCGTCTTGAGCGCGATCGGGGTGGCGGCGCAGAGCGCGTGGACCTCGACCGCCGCCGCTCGCTGGGCGCCGAGCTGGCGGGCGATGTCGGTGGCCGCCGACCAGACGACGTGGTCCTTGAACTCGCTGCCGGTGTAGACGACCAGGTCGAGCTCCTCGACCGGGAACCCGTTGAGGGCGGCGCGGGCGGCCGCGGCCGACATGGCCGACACGTGGTCGTCGGGGCCCGCGACCCGGACCTCGCGCACGCCGAACTTGTCGCGGACGACGGGCTCCGGGATGCCGGAGCGGTCGGCGATCTCGGCCGCGGTCCGGACCCGCTCTGGGAGGTAGGAGCCCACGCCGGCGATGCCGAGACTCATGCCTGGACTGGGTCACCGGCGTCGACCGTGGTCGGTGGCAGTGCGGCGCGACCCAGCCGGCGCCGGCGCAGGCGGCCGGCGACGCCCGCGATCCCGCCCGGGAAGAAGAGGACCAGGAGGATGAAGAGCACCCCGAGCACGAAGAGCGGCTCCGAGAGCGGCGCCCGGAGCGGGCCGGGCAGCCCGCCGATCGCGCTCGAGCTGGAGAGCTTGACCAGCCGGTAGTCGAGATATTCGTAAACGGCGCCGCCCAGGGCTGGCCCCCACAGAGTGCCGGCTCCGCCCAGCACCACCATCAGCAGCAGCGCCAGACTCAGGTTGGCCGTCGTCACCTCGGGCGAGGCGCCGCCAACCAGGAGCAGGTAGACGAAGCCGCCGGCGGTGGCGAGGAAGCCCGAAAAAGTGAAGACGAGGACCTTGAAGGCGTAGGGCCAGAAGCCCATCACCTCGACCCGGCGCTCGTTCTCGCGGATCGCCTGCCAAACGCGTCCCGGCCGGGATCCGATCGCCCACCAGCCGGCGGCGAAGGTTACGGCCAGGTAGGCGAGCGCGATCCAGTAGAGGTAGGGCGTATTGGCGACGCCGACCAGGAAGTCCGGTAGCCCTGCCGCGCTCAGGCCGAGGCCCTCCTCGCCGCCGGTCAGGCCGCCCGGATTCTTGTAGACCAGGATCGAGCCCGCCTGGGCGAAGGCGAGCGTGACCATGGCGAAGGCAATGCCCCCCACCCGCAGCGAGACCGCGCCCAGCACCAGGGGCAGCACCACGCCGGCGGCGGCGGTGAGGGCGATCGCGGCGCCCAGCGACCAGTGCCAGCGGGAGATCGCGATGTCGGCGACATAGACGCCCGTCGCGAAGTAGAGCGCGTGACCGAAGGAGAGCAGGCCGGTGTAACCGAAGAGCAGGTTGTAGCTGAGGGCGACGCCGGCGAAGGTCAGGCAGAGCGCCAGCAGCTGAAGCGTGCCGGGCCGGTTGAGGGGGCGGTCGAAGAGGCCGGGCAGCGGTACCTCCAGGAAAGGGATCACCGCTAGCACCACGAACACCGCCAGCGCTGTCGCGCGTGTGCGCGTCATGTCCCCTTTCCGAGCAGGCCCTGGGGCCGGATCAGGAGGACGGTGGCGAGGAGCAGCACCACGGCCAGGTCGCCCGCGGCTGAGAAGTGGAGATAGACGCTCGAGTAGTAGTTGGCGAACTGCTGGAGCAGGCCGACCGCGAGGGCGGCCAGCGCCGAGCCGGTGAAGGAGCCCAGGCCGCCGATCACGACCACGATGAAGGCGTAGATCAGGGTCTGGGTTCCGCGGTCCGGGGCGACGTTGCCGAAGTAGACGGCGCCCAGCGCGCCGCCGAGGGCGGCGGCCAGGCCGCCGATGGCAAAGACGAGCGTGAAGGCGCGCTGGACGTCGATGCCAAGGGCGCTCACCATGGGCCGGTTCTCGACCCCGGCGCGCACGATCAGGCCCCAGCGCGTGAAGCGCAGGAAGGCCGCGATGGCGAGGAAGACGGCGACCGCCACCGCGATCGCGAGCAGGCGGCTGGAGGGGATGGTGGCGCCGGCCAGGCTCACCACGCCCTGGGTCCGGGCGGGCGACGGGTACGGTTTGGGGTCGGCGCCATAGCTGCCCTGGACCAGCGCGGTCAGCGCCAGGGCGAAGCCGACCGTGACCAGCACCTGCTCGACGTGCCGGTTGTAGAGCGGGCGGATCAGCCCGATCTCGACCGCCGCCGCCACCACCGCCCCGACCAGCAGGCAGCCGCCGACCGCGACCGCGAAGCGCGCGGTTTCGGAAAGTCCCGGCAGTGCCGTCGCGATGCTCCAGCTGGCGTAGGCGCCGACGGTCAGGAAGGTGCCGTGGGCGAAGTTCAAGACGCGCATCAGCCCGTACGTGAGCGAGAGGCCGGAGGCGATCAGGAAGTAGAGCGCGGCCAGCCCGAGGCCCGTGACCAGGACGAGGACGACCGTGCTCAGTGCCCGCCCTCCACGCCCACGGCCAGATAGCGCCGGGCGAGCGCGTCGTCGGCCAGCAGGCCGGCCACCTCGCCCGCGTGCACCACGCGGCCCTGATCGAGGACCACCACGCCCTGGGCCAGATGGCGGGCGACCTGCAGGTTTTGCTCGACCAGGAGCACGGTGCTCGCCTCCGCGACCCGAGCCAGCGCCTCGGTGGCGCTGGCGACCATCAGCGGGGACAGGCCTTTGGTCGGCTCGTCGACGAGCACCAGCCGGTTGCGGTTGAGAAGAGCCCGGCCCAGCGCCAGCATCTGCTGCTGGCCGCCCGACAGGCTGCCCGCCCGCTGAGCGGCGCGCTGCTTGAGCTCGGGGAAGACCTGGTACACGAGCTCATAGCGCGGCTCGGCGTCGCGCTCGGCCAGCTTCAGGTTCTCGGCCACCGTCAGGCCGGCAAACACCTCGCGGTCCTCGGGGACATAGCCGATCCCGAGCTGGACGATGGCGTGTGTCTTCATCGTCACCAGGTCCTGGCCGTCGAAGCGGATCGAGCCGCTGCGGCCGGCGAGGCCGAGGATGGCCTTGATGGTGGTCGTCTTGCCGGCCCCGTTGCGGCCGAGCAGCGCCGTCACGCCGCCCTCGGGAACGGCGAAGTCCAGACCCTGGAGGATGTGCGACTCGCCGAGATGGACGTGGAGGCCCGCGACCTCGAGCAGGGTTTTGGTGGCGACCGCCATGCTCAGGCGGATTCCACCGACAGCGGGCCCAGGTAGGCCTCCTGGACGCGGGGATCGGCCATCACACGCGGTGGCGTGTCGAGGGCCAGCAGCCGGCCCTGGTGCATGACGGCGATGCGGTCGGAGAGGCCGACCACGAGGTCCATGCGGTGCTCGACCATCAGCACCGTCTTGCCCTCCTGCTTGTGCAGGTGGCGGATCACCTCGACCATCTCGGGCACGTGCTCGACGCTGAGCCCGGCCGTGGGTTCGTCAAGCAGCAGCACCGCGAAGCCGCCACCGAGCAGGATCGCCAGCTCCAGCCGGCGCTTGGTTCCGTGGGGCAGGAGGCCGGCAGCGGTTTCAACTGTCGGCTCGAGGCCGGCGGCCTTGAGCGCCTGGCGCGCCGCTTCGAGGGTGTCGCGGTCGGCGCCGGCCCGGCGCCAGATCTCGAGGCTGCCCCCGCTGCGAGCCTGCACGCCGAGGCGGACGTTCTCCAGCACCGGGAGCGCGTTGAAGACGGTCGAGGTCTGGAAGGTCCGGCCGAGGCCGGCGCGGGCTCGCTCGTGGGGCCGCTGGCTCGTGACGTCGCGGCCGAGCAGGCGGATGCTACCGGCGGTCGGCCGGTGGATGCCGCTCAGCAGGTTGAGCAGCGAGGTCTTGCCGGCGCCATTGGGGCCGATGACGCTCACGAACTCGCCTGGCTGGATCGCGAAGGACACGCCGTCGACGATGGTGAAGCCGCCGACCTGGTAGGTGAGGCCGGCGACCTCGACCATCGTTTGTCTTTCGGTCGTTAGTGTCGGAGCCCTAGCTGGCCATCGGTTTCTGAGGCGGAGCGGTCTGGTCCGCGCTCAGGGTCTTGAGCAGCGTCGGCTCGTAGCTCGATCCCTGCTGGTCGAGCTTGGCCACGAACATCGGCTGCAGCATGGCGTGGTCGGCGGCACGGACCGACTCCTGGCCCTTGGGCGCGTTGAAGGTGTAACCCTCGAGGGCGCTGATCATCTTGTCGACGTTGTCGCCGTCGGCCTTGTCGACCGCGTGGGCGACCAGCTCGGCGGTGACGAAGCCGTCGGGTGTGAAGAGGTCGGGGACGGTTCCGTTCTTCTTCTCGGCACTGACGAGGTAGTCGTTCACCGGGTTCTTCGGCGCCTGGTAGAAGTACAGCGAAAGGAGGCTCAGGTGGGAGCCGGCGGCGCCGAAGGTCGGGTAGGTGGAGCGCTCCGCGAGACCGGTGACCACGGTCGTCGAGGTCGTCACGCCCTGCTGGTCGAGAGCGGTCCACATCGCGGTCGCGGTGGAGCCGGCCCAGGCCACGAAGACCATGTCGACCTTGGCGTCCTTGGCCTGCTTGGCATAGGTGGTGAAGTCGTTGGCGCTGGGCGGAACCAGCAGCGAGGTCACGGTCGCGCCCGTGAAGACGGATTTGACCGCGGCCACGTTGGACTGGCCGAAGGCGCTGTCCTGGGCGAAGACGAGGACCTTCTTGCCGGCGACGTCGCCCAGCATGGCCTTGGCCGTGAGCACGTCCTGCTGGCTCTGCCGTCCGGAGCGGAAGGTGTAGCGGTTGATCGCGGTCACGGCATCTGTGGCGGCGGGGCCGGAGACGAAGAGCACCTTGTTCTGGGCGGCGATCGGGGCCACCTGGACGGCGACCCCGGAAGCGGTGCTGCCGCCGATGATGTTGTAGCCCTGACCGATCAGGTCCTTGGCGGTGGAGACCGCCTTGGCCGGGTCGCCGGCGTCGTCGTTGTAGCTGACCACGATCTTGTGGCCGTTGACCTTGCCGGTGCCCTTGGTGACGTAGTCGAGGCCGATCTTGAAGCCGTCCTCGTACTCCTGCCCGTAGGCGGCCAGCGCGCCGGTCTTGGAGTAGATGAGGCCGACCTTGACGTCGGCCTTGGCGGCGGTGCTGCCGCTGTTGTTTTCGGTGCTGCCGCCGCAGGCGGCGGCGGCGAGGGCGGCGGCGAGGCCGACCCCCAAAACTTTGAATGACCGCAATGCGCTCACGTCTCTGCTGCTCCTCCTCAGTCTGGGCGACCTGAACCTGACGAGTGATTCAGGTGTCGAGGGGAAAGCTAGACCCGGCGCGGCGGCGTGTCAAGCCTCGCCTAGCGCGCGAGCAGGCCGCGAAGGACGATGTCGGTGATGCCGGCCACCACCTCGTCGGGCACGCGGGTCTCGCCCTTCCAGCGCAGCAGCCACATGCCCATGAAGTCGCCGATCGACATCAGGACGTAGGCGGCCAGCTCGGGATCGACCTCGCGCAGCTCCCCCGTGCGGACGGCGGCGCCGATGCCGTGGACGTAGCCTTCGGCCAGGCGCTCATACCAGTCGCGATGCGCCTCGGGCGCGACGTGCTCGCTCTCCCGGAGGATGCGGTACAGGCTGGGGTGGCGGGCGACGAAGTCGAAGAAGGCGCGGTAGCCGGCCTCCTCCACCTCGGCGCGGGTGGCCAGCCCCTCGGTGGCGCGGCGGAGGGTGGTCCGCATGTCGTGGCCCATCTCCTGGACCAGCTCGACGAAGACCGCCTGCTTGCTTGGGAAGTAGAGGTAAAAGGTGCCCTGGCCGACGCCGGCCGCGCGGGCGATGTCGAAGACGGCGGCCTTGTGGAAGCCCTCGCGGCCGAAGACCTTCTCGGCGGCGTCGAGGATCTTGCGGCGGGTGGTCCAGCCCCGCCGGGTGCGCGGTACGGCCGGCGCTGACACGCCGGTCAGGTTAACCGGGTTTTTCCAGAAATTCGGGCCTACCCGCGGCCCGATTAGCCCGAGTTTCTGGAAAAACTCGACGCGGGGGCCGGCCAGGCGGCCGTGCAGGCGACGTGGCCATGCTGGTCGACCAAACGGGCGGCCAGCCGCGCCGCGTTCAGCCACTCCAGGGCGCGGTCGCCCATAACGATCGCGGCCGTGGAGGCGGTGTTGGCGTTGACGCAGGAGGACGCGGCGACCGTGGCCGAGCGCCAGCGCCCGGCGACTGGGAGGCCGGTCGCGGGATCGATCAGGTGGTGGAGGTCGACGCCGCCACGGCGCCAGCGGCGGACGGTGGTGCTCGAGGTGGCCATCCCGCCGCGGCTGATCGCGACCGCCTCGGCGCCGGTGCGGAGCTCGGCGCCGCTGTCCTCCTCGACCTGGATGCTCCAGCCGCCGGTCGGCGCCTCCCCGGCGACGGCGACATCGCCGCCCAGGCTGACCAGCACTCCGCAGCGCGCCGCCTCGGCGGCCGCCGCAGCGGCGAGGTCGGCGGCCAGCGCCTTGGCGGTGGCGCCCAGGTCGAGCTCGACGCCGGCCGGGAGCCGGACGGTTCGCTGGATCGGGTCGAAGTCGACCGCGCGCCAGCCAGGGACGCTGCGCGCGACCAGCCGCAGTGGCTCGCCGTCGGCCGGCAGCGCCGCGAAGTCGCGGTCGTAACCGGCGATCCGCAGCGCGGTGCCGACGGTGGGGTCGACCGCGCCGGCGGTGGCGCGAGCCGCCAGCAGGGCGGCCGCGATCGCCTGTGCGAGCAGCGGCGAGACCGTGACGGTACT
>DASUWN010000144.1:0-6839 GCA_036378395.1 Candidatus Dormiibacterota bacterium
TTCCATCGGCCTCAGTGCTCCTCGACAGGGGTTCGCCCGAAAAGGCGCGGCAGGCGCCCAAGGGGCGCCGGTCCGGGCGTCGAGGCCAAGGAACGGGTGGCACCGAGGAGGAGGGCAGCTGAAGCTGCCTGACGACGAGTGCCGGGCCCCGTGACGCGGGCATCGGCGTCCGGAGCCGATGAATTTTCGCGCGGACTCCTGACGGGGAGCACTAGTTGAGCTCCAGGTAGGGGGCGAGCCCGTGCAGGCCGCCCTCGCGGCCGAAGCCCGACTCCTTGTAGCCGCCGAAGGGGGCGGTGGGGTCGAAGCGGTTGTAGGTGTTGGCCCACACGACGCCGGCCCGCATCCGCTCCACCATCCAGAGGATGCGCGAGCCCTTGTCCGTCCAGACCCCGGCCGAGAGGCCGTAGGGCGTGTTGTTGGCCTTTTCGACCGCCTCCTCAGGGGTGCGGAAGGTCAGCACCGACAGGACCGGTCCGAAGATCTCCTCGCGGGCGATCCGGTGCGACTGGGCGACGCCGGTGAACATGGTGGGCGCGAACCAGTAGCCGCGCTCGGGCAGCCTGCACTCGGGCTGGTAGATCTCGGCGCCCTCCTCGATGCCCGACTCGACCAGCCCCTGGATCTTCTCCAGCTGCTGCTTCGAGTTGATGGCGCCGATGTCGGTGTTCTTGTCGAGCGGGTCGCCGAGCCGGAGGGTGCCCAGCCGCAGCTTGAGCCTCTCGATCAGCGGCTCGAAGATCGACTCCTGGACCAGGAGCCGGCTGCCCGCGCAGCAAACGTGGCCCTGGTTGAAGTAGATACCGTTGACGATGCCCTCCACCGCCTGGTCGAGAGGGGCGTCCTCGAAGACGATGTTGGCGGCCTTCCCGCCCAGCTCGAGGGTGAGCCGCTTGCCGGTGCCGGCCAGGGTTCGCTGGATCTGCTTGCCGACTTCTGTCGACCCGGTGAAGGCAACCTTGCGCACGTCGGGATGCCCGACCACGTAGGAGCCGGTCTGCCCGGCGCCGGTGACGATGTTGACCACGCCCGGGGGCAGGTCCGCCTGCTCGCAGATCTCGGCGAAGAGCAGCGCGGAGAGCGGCGTGGTCTCGGCCGGCTTGAGCACCACCGTGTTACCGGCGGCCAGCGCGGGCGCGATCTTCCAGGCCAGCATCAGGAGCGGGAAGTTCCAGGGGATGACCTGGCCGGCGACGCCGAGGGGCCGCGGCCGGCGGTTGGGGAAGGCCCACTCCAGCTTGTCGGCCCAGCCGGCGTAGTAGAAGAAGTGCGCGGCGGCGAGCGGGACGTCGACGTCGCGCGACTCCTTGATCGGCTTGCCGCCGTCAAGCGTCTCCAGCACCGCCAGCTCCCGGGCGCGCTCCTGGATGATCCGGGAGATCCGGAAGACGTAGCGCGCGCGCTTGGCGGGGGAGAGGCGCGACCAGGACTCGAAGGCGGAGGCGGCGGCGGTGACGGCGCGGTCGACGTCGACCTCGTCCGCCTCGGCGACCTCCGCCAGCACCTCTTCGGTGGCCGGGTTCAGGGTCGGAAAGTGGCGCCTGGAGTGCGGCGCCACCAAGCGGCCGCCAATGTACAGCCCGTTGCGGGGCTCGATCTTGACGATGTCGCGCGCCTCGGGCGCGGGCGCGTACTCGAAGGCGGGGACGCTGAGCTCGGTCGGGCGGCGCTTGGTGATGGCCATGCTGCTAGTCCAGCGTGAAGTAGTCGGGCGACTGGTAGGCGCCGGAGCGCTCCTTGTCGATCTGCATCAGGATGTCGTTGAGCAGGCTGGAAGCCCCGAGGCGGAAGCGGTCGGGGGTCAGCCAGTCCGCCCCCAGCGTCTCGTAGACCAGGACCAGGTACTGGATCGCCTGCTTGGCGGTTCGGATGCCGCCCGCCGGCTTGAAGCCGACCGCGCGGTCGGTCTCGCGGTGGAAGTCGCGGATCGCCTCCATCATCACCAGGCTCACGGGCGGGGTCGCCGCCGGCTGGACCTTGCCGGTCGAGGTCTTGATGAAGTCGGCGCCGGCGGCCATGGCCAGGATCGAGGCGCGGCGCACGTTGTCGTACGTGCCGAGCTCGCCGGTCTCCAGGATGACCTTGAGGTGGGCCTGGCCGCAGGCCTCCTTGATCGCCTGGATCTCGTCGTAGACGTGCTGATGGTCGCCGCTCAGGAAGGCGCCGCGGTCGATGACCATGTCGATCTCGTCGGCGCCCGCCTCCACGGCGGCGCGGGTCTCGGCGAGCTTGATCGGGGTGAAGGTCTGCCCGGAGGGGAAGGCGGTCGCGACCGAGGCGACGTGGATGCCGGTCCCGCGCAGGTGGGCGGCCGCGGCCGGGACCATGGCCGGGTAGATGCAGATCGCGGCCACGCTGGGGATCGACGGGTCGCCCGGCTTGGGCCGGATGGCCTTGCTGCAGAGCGCGGCGACCTTGCCCGGCGTGTCCTGGCCCTCGAGGGTGGTGAGGTCGATGCAGCGGATGGCGAGGTCGAGGGCGAAGAGCTTGGACTGCTTCTTGATCGAGCGCTTGGCCAGCGCCGCCGCGCGCTCCTCGGCGCCGACCTGGTCCACGCTGCGCACCCCGCGCATCAGCGACCCCAGGTGGGAGAGCGAGGTCGCCGTGGTCATAACGGCAGGCTAGCGGGCGGCTAGCGGCCGCGCATGTTCTGGAAGCAGTCCTGGCAGTACACCGGCCGGCTGCCGGTAGGCAAGAACGGCACCTGGGCGGGCCGGCCGCAGTTGGCGCAGATGACCTCGTGCATCTCGCGCGCCGGCCGCGAGCTGGCACCGGGGCCGTCGGAGCGGCGAGCGGAGCGGCAGCTCTGACAGCGCCGGGGCTCGTGCATCAGCCCTCGCGAGCTGTAGAACTCCTGCTCGCCGGCCGTGAATATGAACTCACGCCCGCAATCGCGACAGGTAAGGACCTTGTCTTCGAAACCAACAGCCACCCTTGCCGGACCTCCTGAGATACGCCTGGGGCCCGGGATCGAGTGCCGGTGTCTCCCTGTGCGCTTTTGCGCGGATATTAACGCGACTCCGGCGCAATTCAAGATGCCCAAAATTGCCGCGCGCTAGGCTTAGGCCTCGTGCTGCCCGAATACGCGCGCGGCGCCCGGAACGCGGTCCGGGCCTGCCTCAACGTCCGCGACGGGGACCGGGTCGCGATGATCAAGGCCCGCAGCACCGAGGAGATCGCGGCGGCCATCGAGGAGGAGGCGGAGGCCGCCGGCGCCGGCGTTCGCTCCTGGGTCATGGAGGACATCGTCGAACGCCCGGCGCGCGAGTTCCCACGCGCGTTCGCCGAGGAGCTCAAGCGCTACCGGCCCACCGTCTCCTACTACTGCGGCGACGTGCTGGCCGGCGAGCTGGCGTTTCGGCACCCGATGCGCCAGCTGCTGGTGGACGAGCTGCGCTGCCGGCACGGCCATATGCCGGGTATGAACCGGCGCCTGATGCTAGACGGGATGGCGGGCGACTACGAGGAGATCTACCGGATCACGCGCCAGGTCTGGGAGATCGCGCGCCAGGCCTCGCAGATCGAAGTCGCCACCGTGCTGGGCACCGAGATCCGGGCGACCTTCAATCCGGCCTGGAAGTGGATTCCCTCGGACGGCCGCTACTGGGAGCCGGGCCAGTGGGGAAACCTGCCCGAGGGCGAGACCTTCACGGCGCCCTGGTCGGTGGAGGGCTTGATCGCGGCCGAGGAGATCGGCGACTACTTCACGGAGAAGTACGGGCCGCTGCTCAAGCCGGTCCGGCTTCGCGTGCGCGATTCCAGGGTGGTGGCCGTCGACGGCGAGCCGGAGGCGCTGCGCGCCGAGCTGGAGGGCTACCTGGCGCAGCACCCGAACTCGGCCCGGGCGGGGGAGTTCGCGATCGGCACCAACGTGGGACTGACCGAGCTGGTCGGGAACTTCCTGCAGGACGAGAAGTTCCCGGGCGTGCACGTCGCCTTCGGCGATCCCTATCCGGAGGAGACGGGGGCCAACTGGGATGCGCCCACGCACGTCGACGTGCTGGCCTCGCACGCCGACGTGGTGGTGGACGGCCGGAAGATCATGGAAGGCGGGCGCTTCCTGATCTAGCCGGCAGCTTCGAGGTCGACCGGCGCCTCGCCCTCGGCGGCGCCTTCCAGGACCTGAACCGCGCCCCGCTTGAGCTGCGCCTCCTTGAGGAAGAAGGTCGCGATCAGCGCCAGCACGAGGACGCCGGCGGCGATCAGGAAGAGATCGTGAAGCGTGTTGGCGAGCCCGATCTTGACCGCGGTGATGACCTGGTCGAAGAGGGGCCGGACCTGCGGAGGCAGTCCGGCGCGGGTGGCGGCCAGCTTGGCGGGGTCGAACAGGGCCTGCGGGCTGCCGCCCGAGAACTTGCTCAAAGAGCCCGCCACCTGCGGCGGCAGGTGCAGTGCGTTGATCTGGTCGGTGATCTTGCCCGGCATGATCCGGGAGAGGATCGAGCCCATGATGGCGGTGCTCACGGTGCCGCCCACGTTGCGCCAGAACTGGATCTGGCTGGTCGCCACGCCCAGGTACTGGCGCGGCAGGGCCGCCTGCACGGCGTTGATGTAGAGCGGGAAGGTGACGCCGAGGCCGGCGCCGATGATCACGATGTCTCGGGTGACCTCGAACTGGCTGCTGTGGACGGTGATCTGCGCCAGCAGGTACATGCCGCCCATCATCAGCAGCACGCCGAGCGTGCCCAGGTAGCGGTAGTACTTGATCCGCGTCATGAGCAGGCCGGTGGCCGTGCTGGAGACGATCAGGCCCAGCATCATCGGCGTGATCAGAAGGCCCGAGTTGGCGACGCTGACGCCGAGCACGCCCTGGAAATCGAGCGGCACGAAGATGATGGTCCCGAACATCCCGAACGCGGTCAGGAAGGCGGTGATCATCGAAACCGCGTAGGTGCGGTTGCGGAAGAGGAAGAAGGGCACCACCGGGTTCTCCGCGCGGCGCTCCTCGAAGAAGAAGGCGACCAGCATCACCACGGCGATTCCGAGCAGGCCGAGCACCTGCCACGAGGTCCAGGCGTGGTCGCGGGTGATCGAGAGGGCGACCAGCAGCGGCACCATGCCCGCGGCGAGCAGGAAGGAGCCCAGGAAGTCGATGTCGCGCCAGGTCGCCTTGGAGCGGACGAAGGGCAGGGCCACCAGCACCGCGGAGACCGCGATGACTCCGACCGGAATGTTGACGTAGAAGACCCAGCGCCAGGTCAGGTTGTCGGTCAGGTAGCCGCCGACGGTGGGGCCGACCACGGAGCTGAGGCCGAACACGGCGCCGAACAGGCCCTGGATGCGGCTCCGGCGCTCGGGGGTGTAGAGGTCGCCGATCACGGTGAAGACGCTTGCGAAGAGCACGCCGCCGAAGAGTCCCTGCAGGCCCCGGAAGAGGACCAGCATGAGCATGTCCTGGGAGAGGCCGCAGAGGGCGGAGGCGGCGACGAAGCCGATCATGCCGGCGAGCAGGAACGGCTTGCGGCCGAACATGTCGCCGAGCTTGCCGGCGACCGGCACCACCACGGTCGAGGTGACCAGGTAGGCGGTGGTCACCCACGCGTAGTAGTCGAGGCCCTTCAGGTCGGCCACGATGCGCGGCATCGCGGTGCCCACGATGGTCTGGTCGAGCGCGGCCAGCAGCAGCGCCATCATGGTGCCGAAGGTCGCCACCACCAGGCGGCGGGTCGAGAGTTGGTGCTCCCCGGTCATAGATTCCTCCCCAGCTCGTTGAGCTCGTTCATCCGTGCCACCAGCCGCAGGCAGAGGTGCCGCAGCTGGATCAGCTCCTGTTCGCTAAAGCCGTCGGTCAGCGGGGCCTGACGGCGGAGGCCCTCCCCCCAGAGGTTCCCGAGCTTCTCGCGGCCCTTCTCGGTGAGGTGGGCCAGGACCGAGCGCCGGTCGGCCGGGTCGGGAACCCGCTCGACCAGCCCGTCCTTCTCCAGGTTGTCGACCAGGCCGGTGATGTTGCGCGGGCTGACTCGCAGGTGGTTGGCCAGGTCGGCCATCGCCAGTGAGTTGGCGGGTGCGTGCATCAGGCGGAAGAGGATCTGCAGCCGGCCTTCCGAGAGCCCGTGCTGCTCCGACCAGCGCTCCATGTGGGCGTGCATGCCCTTGGCGGCGACCCGAACCGCGGCCAGCGCCTCGATCCGGGCGCGCGCCTCCTCGGGAACGTCGGTCAGGCCCTCGCGGAACCGGCGGTCGAAGTAGCAGCCGGATTCGTCACGCTCGAAGCTGGAGGGCTTCAATTCGGAGGGATTCAATTCAGAGGGCTTCAAATCAGTGGATTTCATAGTGAAGTGCTTCATTATTACACCATTCAGTGCCCGCTTGTTCCCCCTCAACTCGCTAATCTCGCCGGGTGCTGGTGTCGCTCGGGTCGCTGCTGCTCGACCTGACCATCGCGCCGCACGGCCAGCTGCGGCTGGAGGACGACCAGGAGGCTTCGATCTCGCTGGCCGGCGGCGGCCAGGCCGCCAACT
The DNA here is from genome assembly GCA_036378395.1 of Candidatus Dormiibacterota bacterium. Lineage (GTDB taxonomy): Bacteria > Chloroflexota > Dormibacteria > Dormibacterales > Dormibacteraceae > DASUWN01. The sequence continues at coordinate 6,462 of DASUWN010000144.1, forward strand.
TCTGCGCCTGGGCGGCGGCCCTCGGCGAGCGGGCGCGGCTGGTCACCCGGATCGGCGACGACGAGGCCGGCCGGCGGCTGGTGGCGGAGATCGAATCCGGCGGCGTCGAGGTGCGGGCCGTGGTCGGGCCCGGGCGGACCGACGCGGTGGCGGTGCTGGTCGGGGAGAGCGGCGACCGCGCCTTCGCGCGGCAGATCGACACCTCCAAGATGCTCCGCGCCGAGGACCTCCAGCCGGAGTGGTTTGCCGGGACCCGGCTTCTCCACCTGCCCGGGTACTCGCTGTTCTGGGAGCCGATCGCGGGCGCCTCGCGGCGCGCGGTGTCGCTGGCTCGGGCGGAGGACGCGGTGATCTCGATCGACCTCTCCTCGCCCGCCG
>DASUWN010000145.1:0-2111 GCA_036378395.1 Candidatus Dormiibacterota bacterium
AGCCAGGACAATCACGAATAGGCCTAGCAACGAAACTGATCGAAGCGCCGAATGAGCCATCTCAGCCGTTACACCAATACGGATCATCTTCGCTCGCCCCAGCGATCTCGCCGCTACCATGCGTCGCCGGCCCCCGGATCCGACCGTTTCCCGGGAAACCGCCCCCCGCAAGGGATAATCGGACCCACCACCAAACCCATGCGCATCTTCTCGGGCATCCAGCCCACCGGCTCCAAGCACTTCGGCAACTACAGCGGCGGCTTCCGCCAGTACGTCGCCACCGCCCAGCAGGGCGAGGGCTTCTTCTGTGTGGTCGACCTCCACTCGCTATCGGTGGCCTACGACCCCAAGGACCTCCACGACCGCTGCCTCGACCTGGCCGCCATGCTCTTCGCGACCGGCCTCGACCCCGACCGCGACACCGTCTTCATCCAGAGCCACGTCACCGCGCACGCCGAGGGCAATTGGCTGCTGAGCGCGGTCGCCACCCTTGGCGAGCTGCGCCGGATGACCCAGTTCAAGGAGAAGTCCGAGCGCCAGGCCTCGGTCAGCGCCGCCCTGCTCACCTACCCGGTCCTGATGGCGGCCGACATCCTCCTCTACCAGACCGACGCCGTCCCCGTCGGCGATGATCAGCGCCAGCACATCGAGCTCGCCCGCGACCTGGCCGAGCGCTTCAACGCGCGCTTCGGCGAGACCTTCACCCTGCCGCGCGGCATCTTTCCCGAGCAGGGGGCACGGATCATGGACCTCCAGGAGCCGGACCGGAAGATGTCCACCACCGGGGGTACCGAGCTGGGCACCGTGTTCCTGCTCGACCCGCCAGACGTGATCGCCAAGAAGTTCAGGGCCGCCGTCACTGACACCGGCCGCGAGGTCCGGCGCGCGCCCGAAAAGCCGGGCGTGAGCAACCTGATCGAGATCATGGCGGTGGCCGCCGGCCGCTCGCCCGAGGCGATCGAGCGCGACTACGAGGGCAAGGGCTACGGCGACTTCAAGGCGGCGGTCGCCGAGGCCGTGATCGCCCTGGTCGAGCCGATCAAGAGCCGCTATCTCGAGCTGCGCGGCGACACCGCCGAGCTCGAGCGGCTGCTGGCGCGAGGCGCCGAAAAGGCGCGGACCGCCTCGGCGCCGACGCTGCGTTCGATGTACGAGCGGATGGGCTTCGTACTGCCCCTCCACGACTGAGCTTGGTCAGCGACGCCCAGGCCGGCACCCTCGGCGAGTCGCTGTTCACCGCCTACTGCATCTGGTCCACCGCGGGCAACCTGGAGAGCTACCGCCCCGTCTCCGACGACGACCATCGCGACTTCGCCGTCCATGCCCGCGACGGCTTCGGCACCGCCTACGTGCAGGTCAAGACCGCGACTCACCCCGTCGAGGGCCGCGTCTTCGCGCGGGCGATGTATCCGGTCGACCACGTGCTCGAGGCGCCCGGCTTTCTCTACGCGATCCTCCTGGTCGGCGCCGACGCCGAGGGCAACGTCGCGATCCTGACCAGCTGGCTGGTCCCGAGCGCCGACTTCAACCGGCTCGCATTCCATGAGCGCACCAGCCACAGCCCGAGCCACGTCCAGCTTGTCTTCGAGGCCCACGCCGACCCCCAGCACCAGGACGCCTGGAGCCGGTTCCGCACGCCGCCGCTTGAACTCGGCCGCCGCCTGCTCGCCCTGCTGCCGGAGCTGCCCAAGCAGGCGGCGCGCATCCCTCAGGCCCTGCTTCTCCTGAGCCCCCGGTAGCCTCAACCCAGCCGTGCTGCGCCTCTGCACCTGGAACATCCAGTCCGGACGCCGGCTGCCGGCGATCCTGGAGTCGCTCGCCTCCCTCGAGCAGCTGGACCTGATCGCCCTCCAGGAGGCATCGACCCACAACGGCGCCGAGGATGCCGTCGCGGTGGCGGCCGCCCTCGGCCCCACCTATCAAGCCTTCCAGGTCACCGCCCACCTCTTTCCCGACGGCGTCGACCAGGGGAACGCCGTGGTGTGGGACTCGCGCCGCATCCAGGCCACCGCCACGGGCGCGTTCAAGCTGCCCGAGCCGAGCGGCCGCGTGCTCAGCCGCATCCGGCCCCAGAACCGCAACGCGGTGGTGCTGGAGAGCCTCCTCGACCA